>DASTMK010000555.1:0-3796 GCA_035714225.1 Bryobacteraceae bacterium
GCCGCTTTGCGCACGCGCAAAAAGGCCCAGGGTTTCGATGAATAAACCGTAGCTTCCTCGAAGAACGGTTTTCTCGCCGAACGGACGCCACGCCGCACCCAGGCGGGGCGCCCAATTGGAAAGGGAAGGGCGCTGCTTCACATCGCCTTCGACGACCGAGATGGTGTTCGTCGGATATAGCGGACTGATCTGGTCCAGTCTGCCGCGGGGCACAATTACGTTTCCTGTTTCGGGATCCCAGTTGTAGATCAGTCCGTCTTCATACGTGGCCGCTCCGAAACGCTCCCACCTGAGCCCTAGATCAAGCGTCAGGCGCGAGTTGACTTTCCACGTGTCCATCGCATAGAAGCCGATCTCACTATCCAGGCGCGTGCGGTCCGTGAGCGGATCCAGCCTCTGGCTCGAAAAGGGCAGCCCCAGCAGAAAATCGGAATAACTGTAGCCGCTCAGTGAGCCGTTGAATACAAAGTTGCCGTAGTTGCCCTCCGGCACCAGCCCTTCAAACCGGCTGAACGGTTTGATCTCGCCGCCGAATTTCAGTACGTGGCTTCCCTTCGACCATGTCAGCGAGTCCGTAAAGGTCCATTGCTTGTCATCGAGCACCAGCCCGCCGGGTTGATTGCGCAGGCTCGGGTACCCCGCGATGTCCATCCGTGGAAAGCCCATCGCGCTCAGGTTTTGCGAATTGACCCCTTGAATCCCCAACTCCTGGACAACCTGGTCACCCACCTGCGGCGTGAACCCGTCCACTGTTTTCCCGTCGTCCACCACAACGTGATACACGCCGAAGCGGAAAGTATTCACCAACGCCGGCGAAAACACGTGCGTGTCCTCAATCACGATGTGCTGATTGCGCCGGTTGCGCGTCCAGCCGAGCGTCGGCAGTTCACGCGAGAGGGCGTAATCGATCCAGTTCGTGATGGCTCGCCCGTACAAGCGGTTGTTGGCTGTCAGGTGATGGTCAATTCGAAACGAGTAATAGTTGCCGATGCGCAGGTCTTCGGGCCAGGGCCACAGATAACCGTAATTGCGCGCCAGCTCGTCGGGTCCGCCAAGGTTCGGGGCGGGAAGATAGTTCTGCATCACTTTCGTCGCGACCGGATTGATCCGTTGCGCCGGAATAATATTTCCCGCAAACGGCTGGCCGTTGAGCGGGTCTCGCACAACAACGGGCCTTGTCTGATTCAGCAGTTGGGAGAAATCGCCCTGCCGCATCTTTGCCGTGGGGACATCCCTCAAATAAAAACTGCCGCCCGGCCAACGCTGCCCACTATACGCCCCGTAGAAGAACGTCCGGTTCCGGAAAATGGGCCCGGTGAGTTCGCCGTGCATCGTATGGGATTTCGCAACCGGCTTCTGGCTCTGGAAAAAGTCGCGGGCGTCCAGCGCCGAGTTCCGCAACCAGTAGTGCGCCTGGCCGTGGAATTCGTTGCTGCCCGACTTAGTGACCATGTTGTAGAAGCCCACCCGGGAATACTCCGCCGTATTGTTCACCGGCACGGCCACCAGTTCTTCCATGTCGTGGATGTTCGAGACCTGATTGATGGCGCCATCCGTGGTCATGCCGTCGATTCCCTGCTGGATTTGAGAGCCCGGCTGCCCGGCAAACTGGACGCCATAGATACTGCCGGATTGCTGGATATGCGGTAGCGTCGATAGCAGCAGCCCCGGGTTTCGTCCGTCGCCGATCAGCGGGGCATCTTCGAACGTACGGCGTTCAAACGCGCCCTGAATTTTGCTGCTGTCGGTGGATATGACGGCCGCTCCCGCCGTCACCGTGATCTCCGCGCCAACGGCTCCGATCTCAAACGGCACGTTGATGCGGCGCACCTGTGTACTCTCGAGAACGACGTCATTCGCAGTGAAGCCTCTGAAACCGGCCGCCGTGGCCGTCAGTTTGTATCGCCCACGTGGGAGATCCGGCAATTCGTAATCACCCGCGGTGTTGGTTATGGATTCCCGCTTCAATCCGGTATCGGTGTTCACAATCGTAATGACCGCATTGGCAACCGCTGCGCCGGAAGGATCCGTGGCGGTTCCCCGAATAATGGAAACGGTCAACTGCGCCGATAGCACTGCGGGTCCCAGTAGAGATGCCGCACAGATACACTTCAGATAAGCTCTCAGTCTCGACATTTCGAGTTCCTCTCCAGAGTGACGAATGGACTACTGGGCGATATTGTATGTCAGACAGGGTTCTTGCCGAAATCGCCTTCGATATACCCGTGGACAAGCTCAGCTCGTCCGGCTGAACAACCGGTGGCCATTGTGTTCCGGCGCGGCACCCGTTAGGATGTGGTTCATGAATGCGCAGGAGGTTTTTTGCCAGAACATACGAAATACTATTTTTCTGATACTGATCGTGTTTTTCACTTCGATCGCGGGGCAGGCCGCCGACCCGGACTTCAGCGGGACGTGGCGGTCCAACCCCTCCCAGAGCACGGTTCAAAGAGCGCCGTTGCCGCCAGGCAAGCTTTTAAACATTCAGCATCGGGGAATCACCGTTACCTGTGAAGCGCTCACGGAGGCAAGTACCGTTGAGAACCGCTCCTTTACTACGGACCGGAAAGAAAGCCGGCACGAGTCGGATGGCGCAACACGAAGCACCGTGGCGAAGTGGGAAGGCGATAACATTCTCGTCAATACCATCGTCCTGATGAGGAGTGGTGCCCAATATATTCAGGTTGGAGCGTTGGACACTCTCCCGCGATCGAAATACGCTCCGAATCCAGCGGCAGACCACCAGTTCGCGCGGCAGCTCAGAGTCCCGGATCATTCTACAGTATGAACGCTCCGGCGCACCGGCTGCGGTCCCGCAAGCCGCCGCCGCTAGCGACTTGCGGTACGCGAATTCATTCCGGCCGCCAGCGGCACCGATACCCGGACGAATCGACCGCTTTACGATCGCCCCTCTGTCGGCGAGCAGGCCAAGCACCATATTGAGACGCAGGAGCGGGAGGAGACATTCGCCTCCCTGCTTTTGACGTTCGCCTACAACGGGGACCGCGCGAGTATCGCCGCCGGGGGAGACCGGTTTTGAAGTTTTCCTACGCGTGGGAGGCGAAGAGTTCCGGTTTCCCTTCTACTCGTAGCGCAGGGCTTCGATGGGATCGATCCGCGCAGCTTTCATAGCGGGATAGATACCGAATAGAACTCCAACCAAAGCCGAGACGCAGAATGCGACGAGGATCGACGTCGTCGTCACAATGGTCTTCCATTCGGCGACCTGCGCAATGGACCACGAAAGAAAGATGCCGAACCCTACGCCGAGCAGTCCGCCGGCGACAGAGATCACCACGGATTCGGTAAGGAACTGGCGCATGATATCACCGCGCCGCGCACCAATAGCGCGCCGGATGCCGATTTCGCGCGTACGTTCCATCACCGTCGCCAGCACAATGTTCATAATGCCGATACCGCCGACCAGGAGCGAGATGGCGGCGATGGCGACCATCACGTAAGTGAAGATCGTCTGCGTACGCTTTTGCTGCGCCAGCAACGCGGCGGGAATGGTAACGGCGAAATCTTCCGCGTCGCGGTGAGTGGAGGCCAGGATCGCTGTTACAATCTTGGCGGCGGCGACACTGTCCTCCCCCGCTTTGAGACGCAGGTCCACGCCGTCGAGCTCGTCTTTGAGATAGCTTGAAGCGTCCCAGAAGCGATAGCGGAAGGTGCTGATCGGGATAAAGATTACGTTGTTGCGATCGACGGCGCGGCCGGAGCCCGAGTCTGCAACCTGCTCCGCCAGGACGCCCACGACGCGCAGCCAGGTGTCGTTGACTTTTACGTGTTTTCC
>DASTMK010000556.1:0-10243 GCA_035714225.1 Bryobacteraceae bacterium
CGCCACCATCGTGCACGCGCTGAAGCCGCGGGTGGCCGTTATGAACAATGGCGCGAAGAAGGGCGGAAGCCCCGAAACCTGGGACGTCGTCCGCAAGTCCCCTGGACTGGAAGACCTCTGGCAGCTCCACTTCGCCATCGCCGGCGGGGAGGCGCATAATTCGCCCCAGTCGTTCCTCGCCAATCTCCACGAACGCTGCGAAGGCAACTGGATCAGACTGTCCGCGCAACCGGACGGCAGCTTTACGGTCTTCAATTCGCGGAATCGCTATCAGAAAACGTATCCGGCGCGGTGACACACCCGTTCCAGGGAACTTCCGCCGCTTTCCGCTCGTAAATCGTCTTGAAGTCCCAGTCGCGCGGACTTCACTTTATGATCGGGCTCATCCACCAGACATTCCTCAACATGTGGCGTCACAAGCTGCGAAGTTTCCTCACCATGTTCGGCATCGCCTGGGGAATCTGCTCGCTGGTGTTGATGCTGGCGCTCTGCGACGGTTTCCGCCAGGGACAGCGCAAGAACATGTCCCAGATTGGCGACAACCTGGTCTTTCTTTACAGCGGACGCACGGAACGTCAGGCCGGCGGCGAGCGCGCCGGAAGGCGAATCTGGCTGACGGAACAGGGGGTAGAGGCCGTACGGGCCAATTGTCCGCTGGTTGAGACGGCCGCGCCGGAGATCAAGCGTTACGATACGCCGGTAGCCAGCAGCTACAATTCGGGCCGTTTTCTGGTGCTCGGGGTCTCGCCCGAATATCTGAAGCTACGCAATCTTCCGGTCGAGACCGGACGCCCCGTGCAGGCACGCGACGTCGAAGAGATTCGCCGCGTCTGTGTGCTCGGCGCTTCCGTCCGGAAGCAGTTGTTCGAAGAGCGCCTGCCGCTCGGAGGCGAGATCCGCATCAACGGCTATCCCTACACGGTCATCGGAGCTATGAGCGAGAAGATGCAGAACAGCTCTTATGACGGTTGGGACAACGATAAGATCCTGATCCCGATAACGAGCCTGCGGCGCGACTGTCCTCCGGAGCGCGCCACGTACCGCCCGGACCGCGTGGATTCCATCCTGTACCGGCCGTTGTCGGTGAAAGAATGGAGAGCCACACAGGTACAGGTGCGCCGTGCGCTAGCCGCCGTCTATGATTTCGATCCGCTCGATGAAAGCGCCGTGCCGGTGAACGACTCCGTAGAAGGAGCCGAGCTGTTCGACCGTGTATTCGATTCCGGCGAGATGTTCCTGGCGGTGATTGCGCTGATCACGCTATCGCTCGGCGGCGTGAGTGTGATGAACACGATGATGATGGCCGTTGCCGAGCGGACCGGCGAGATCGGCCTGAAGAAGGCGCTCGGCGCGACCCGTCATCGCATTCTCCTCGATTTCTTCCTCGAGGGGGTCTTCCTGGCGCTGCTCAGTGGAGCGGTTGGCATTGGAGCGGTCTGGACGCTGGCGGGCGTCGTCAACTCATTGCCGATGCCGGCGATGTTTTCCGGACTGCTGATCGATATGAAGAGTGCTTTGCTGGCGCTGGCCGCGCTCGGTACGGTGGCCATCTGCTCCGCCGTTCCTCCGGCGTGGCGCGCCGCGGGACTTACTCCGGTCGAAGCGTTGCGGGAGGAGAGATAACATGACCGCGCGGATTGTGCTGAAAGAAGCCTTCGCATCGCTCCGGCATTACCGGCGGCGCACGACTGTAACCGTGCTCAGCCTTGCCTGGGGTGTCGCTTCCTTCGTCATGTTGATGTCCTACGGGGACGGCTTCGATGAAGCAATACGGCGTGCGTTCCTGGCGGTGGGTCAGGACCTGATCATTATGAGCGGCGGCCAAACCAGCAAACAAGCGGGCGGATTGCGTTCGGGACGCCGCATCCGGCTCGAACTCGATGACGTCAAAGCGATTCGCGAGAGCGCTCCCGCAGTGTTGACGCTCTCACCAGAAATCTTCGGACGAAACATGAACGTAGTCCGCGGGCCGCGCGAGAAGCAGTATTTCGGCAGGGCCGTCTGGCCGGAATACGGGCGTATTCGGAATGTGAATCTGGTGGCAGGAAGATGGATCAACGCAGAAGATAACTTGAACCGCAACCGCGTCGTGGTACTGGGATCGACCGTGGCTAAGGAATTATTCAGCGGCATCCCGCCGGTAAACGAAGAGGTGACAGTGAACGGGCTTCGCTTCACGGTCGTCGGCGTGATGGATTCCAAAGTCCAGCTTGCGAATTATAACCGCCGCGACAACATGTGCTTCTTTCTTCCTTATGAAACGATGTCGCTGTTCGCGGACGTACGCTACCCGCACTTGATCCTCTGGATGCCCGTTTCGGGCATGGCCCGGCAGACTTCGATCGACCAGGTACGGACAATTATGGCGACGCTGCACCGCTTTCAGCCCGACGACAGCAAAGCAGTTGAGATCCTCGCCTTCAACCAGTTTTTGAGCATCATCGACGGCATGTCGCTCGCGGTGAAATTGTTGTTGGGTTTCGTCGGCGTATTGACGCTCAGCATCGGCGGTGTCGGGCTGGCCAATGTCATGCTGGCTTCCGTGATCGAACGTACGCGTGAGATCGGTGTTTTAAAAGCCCTGGGAGGACGGAAGAAGACGATTCTTGGACAATTTCTGGCTGAGTCGCTAATGGTGATTTCGACCGGCGGTTTTCTGGGCGTCCTTATCGGAACGGCTGCCACGAAAGCGGTTGGGGCCATGCCTCTGTTCGAATCCATTTTCCAGGACGCAGCGGACAAAGGAAGCCTGCAACTGCATGTTTCCATGCCCGCGATTCTGATTTCGTTGGGCGTGCTGCTGGTTGTGGGTCTCATTGCGGGGATGATTCCCGCGATCAAAGCCGCGCGTCTCGACCCGATTGAAGCTTTGCGATACGAGTAAGCCCACCCATCTACTAAGCTGGTATCTGCGCCCGCCGGCTTATGAACGATTCTTCCCCATCAGGGGGTAAACCCGGTTCCGAACACACTACCGGCCGCTTTGCGCTTTTTGTCGCCGCGGGTATCCTTCTCAGCCGTGTGGTGGGGTTGGTGCGTCTCAGAGCCTTTGCTTATTACTTCGGCGTTCAGTCTGATGCGGCGGACGCCTTCAACGCCGGCTTTCGTATTCCCAATCTCCTGCAAAACCTGTTCGGAGAAGGCGTGCTTTCCGCCTCCTTCATTCCCGTGTATGCGTCGGCGCTGGCCCGGGGCGACGAAAAAGAAGCGGGCCGGCTTGCCGGCGCCATTGCGGCGATCCTCAGCCTGATCACCTCGGCCGTAGTCCTGGCCGGGATTTTTGCGGCGCCCGTTCTGGTCGATCTTATTGCCCCCGGGTTTCAGGGTGAGAAGCGGGAGCTGACGGTGCGGGTGGTTCAGATCCTGTTCCCGGGTGCGGGATTGCTGGTGCTGTCCGCATGGTGCCTGGGCATTCTCAACAGCCACGGGCGCTTTTTTCTTTCCTACGCTGCTCCGGTGATCTGGAATGCGGCGATGATAGCCGCACTGGTTGGTTTTGGCGGGCGCGTCGATCAGCCGCGGCTGGCCATTGCGCTCGCCTGGGGATCGGTTGCCGGCAGCCTGTTGCAGTTCGCCGTACAGTTGCCCGTGGTGGTCCGGCTGGCGCGGCGTTTGCACCTGTCACTGGGGCGCGGGATGGCAAGCGTCCGGACCGTTCTGCGGAATTTCGTGCCGGTATTCTTCAGCCGGGGCGTTGTGCAGATCAGCGCCTATGTCGATGCGATGATCGCGAGCCTGTTGCCAACCGGTGCGATGACGGGCCTTGCCAACGCGCAGTTGCTATACACGCTGCCGGTCAGCCTGTTTGGCATGTCCGTATCGGCTGCGGAGCTTCCGGCCATGTCCAGCGCGCTGGGAACCGAAGAGGAGATTGCCGGTGCGCTGCGCCGGCGCTTGAATTCAGGACTGCGGCGGATCGCATTCTTTGTCGTTCCTTCCGCTGTTGCGTTTGCGGCATTGGGAGACGTGATTTCGGCGGCGCTGCTTCAGACGGGACGATTTACGTATGGCGACGCGGTCTACGTATGGGGCATTCTGGCCGGGTACTCCGTTGGGCTGCTGGCATCGACGTTAGGACGGCTGTACTCTTCGACTTATTATGCTTTGCGCGATACCCGAACTCCGCTTCAGTTTGCGATCGTTCGCGTATCGATGGCGGGTGTGCTCGGGATTGCGTTCGCTACGCAATTGCCGGGCATGATGGGCGTCGAAGAGCGCTGGGGAGTCGCCGGATTGACGCTCGCCTCGGCGATCGCGGGCTGGGTGGAATTCGCACTGCTGCGCCACCGCCTGAATCGCCGGATAGGGGAAACCGGGCTGCCCCTTGCCTTCAGCATTCGCGTCTGGGTTGCAGGGCTGCTGGCCGCGGCCGCCGGATGGGGTGTGAAGCTTGCTGTAGGCGCGGCTGGACCGCTAGTGGCGGCGGCGCTCATCCTGCCCGCGTTCGGCATCGTCTACTTCGGAATGACGTTCGCCTTGGGTATTCCGGAAGCGCGGGCGTGGTTCCGCCGCGTGCGCCGCTGAGATCGCGGCAAACGTCCTAAAATCAGGCAAGGGGGCATATGTTGACTACCAGCGTCCTGAAGAAAGGAACGCGCCTCATTCTCGATGTACTGGGGCCAACCATCGAGTTTCTGACCTCACCGGAGGAAGCCGATGCTTGTTGCATGCTGATCGGGACCATCCCGCCGGGCGGTGTGATCCCCCTCCACCACCACGCCGATTTTGAGGATTTTTACCAGCTCTCCGGGACTGTCCAGGTGATATCGGAACAAAACGGCACACTCGAATGGTTGGACGTAACGCCGGGCGACTTCGTCCGGGTGCCCGGCAACGCCAAACACGCGTTCCGGAATCTGTCGAACGAGCCGGTTGTGCAGTTGATTGTAACCACCCCCAGATTGGGGAGATTCTTCCAGGAGCTCGGGAAGCCGTTTGTCCCCGGGGCGCCTCCACGAAAGCCGGCGCCCGATGTCCTCGAGCATTTCCTGCGAGTCTCCGCTGACTACGGCTACTGGAACGCGAGTCCGGAAGAAAATGCGGCGATCGGAATTTCTTTGCTTGGATGACGGCGTGCGCGGCAGTGCGGACTACACAGCCATTCGCGCCCGGAACGGCAAAGCCACGACTAACCCCGCCACAAGGCCAACGGCATTCGCAATCATGTCATGCAGATCGAACATGCGGTCGCTGAAGTAGCTCTGGCCGAATTCGAGAAGCACTCCGAGGGAGAGCAGGCCCAGAATCAGTCCAGCCAGCATCCAGCGGTTCTCATGGAGAGCCGGCAGAAACGACAGTACCGCATAAGCGGCCGAGTGCAGCAGTTTGTCACTCAGGTGGAGAAGATCGATCATCTCGATAGGCGGCGACGAGGAGGGCAGTAGCGATCCCACGACGACCCCCGACACTGCCAGGAACCACAGCACACGCAAACTTCGTCTCGAGAGTCGTTTTTTGTACATTGCCCAGCAACGATTCTAGCGTTAGCCGCCGGCGGTTTGCTGCCGTAGCTGTCCCGCGGGTTGTTTCAACGTCAGAAGCAGGTTGGCCGCGAATGCTGTCACCGCAACCATCTCGATGACGGCGGAGAGCGGCAGCAGCGGCCAGAGCCAAGGCAGGTGTCCTTCGTATGCACCGATCTCGGAGCCGACTCGCAAGACGCACCCGGCGTTTAATAACGCCAGGGCGGTGAACATGAGAGCCGGGCTGAAGAGGTTGCGCATTCCGCAGAAGCCCGGCAGAACACGCTGCCCGATGGCGAAGACCATTGTCGAAATATAGCCGACGGTCAGTGCATGCCGCGAGGCTCCCCAAATGCCCCCGGACGTGTCCCAGACAGGCGCGGCCAACGAGATCACGGCTGACAGCAGCAGCCAGACATAAGCGATACGCACGAAAGTTGGGAAGCTCCGGTGCACTCCAGCAAGATTCGCGGGACCGGTAGCGGGAGCAAACACGGCCAGCGCGACAGCGGCCGCGACTGCCCCGAGCAAAAACAATCCCGCGGCGGCAATCCACTCTCCGGCGAGCGCGCCGAAAACGGCAGCGGTGTTGATGGCCAGTGCGGCCAACAGCAAGGCGCCATTGGCCTGACGGAGGCCGAGAAAGCCGGGCAGCCAGCGCGCGCTGAAACCCCAGATGTTCACTACCGGGAACGCCCACGTAAACAGCACCAGCAAGCGCTGATTCGGAACGTGCGCTATCGCCGGACCGCTGCCGTCGATCGCGCTTTGAATGGCAAACGCCAGGTTTGCCAGTAAGCTCACCAGGAAACCGATGGTGCCCGCGAACACGACGATCATCCAGACGTGGGATTGCGGGCGGTCTTCGGTGCGGATTTTTGGGCGGCGATGACGCCGGACGGTCAGGAAGAAGATCAGAAACCCGGATAATTCCAGCAGGGCCGATGCCGGCAGCATCCATCGCCACTGCCACGGCCACAGGTTTGTGCTCCAGCACAGGAAAACACCGGCGGTCCAACAGGCCCAACTGGCCCATGCGCGGCGGGCCGCAAAGCCGGCTGGTCCGCCCATCTTCGAAAGCGAGTGGAAACCGATTCCCAGAATGAAAGAGCCGATCCAGCCGAAAATCTGGGCATGTCCGTGAGCTTGCAGCCAGGCCGGATCAAGGCCGGCGGCGCCCTGCGCGTCCGTGATGACGATAAGATTCCAGGCGCCAAGGAACGTCCCCGGCAACAGCAGGAAGAAGAGTCCGCCTGCAATCCAGGCGATTGCGCGCTGGAGCGCCGATTCGTGATTCCTGATCGATTGCGCATCGAGCGTCAGCGCACACCTCCGCGTAGGAATCAGGATAGCGGGCATACCGGCGGGCCACAGTGACAAGGATCACATCGGCACTTCACAAGCGTGAACTTTTCCGGTGGTTTCCTCGTTATGTAGGGGTGGCGAGGAAGAACAAATGATCAAATTCCTGCTCTTTTGTATCCTTTTTGTGCTGTGCTGGCCTGTCGCGCTGCTGGCGCTCTTTCTCTACCCGTTGGTTTGGATTTTGTTACTGCCGTTCCGGCTCATAGGAATCGCTGTTAGCGGGGTGTTCACGCTGCTGTGGGTCCTGCTCACTCTCCCGGTCAGGATCCTCCGCTGACGGCTGCTCTTCCGATGGAGGGGCGGGCCGGGAGTCCGCCGGCTCGTCCTGCGGCTCAGGCGCAGCGGCTTCGGACGCCGGTTCAGGGGGCAGTTCCGTTTCCTCCTCCAAAGGGACTTCGCACTCGCAGCAGTCGCTACAGCGGCGGCACTTCGCGCACAAGTGGTTTGGACAGGCGTCCTTCGTACAGTAAATACAGATGCCCGTGGAGGGCTCACCGCATATCGTGCAGATGTAGGTGGCTACCTCGCTCATTTTTTCCCCTGTGTCCCCGCCGGTCGCCGGCTGAGAGCCTCCCGGCAGCGCTGGGCTTCGCTGTCGGCGATACGGAACTCCTGTTCCTTCACTTTGGCTAGATCGATCATGTAACGCTGCAGGTTCTGGCGATAGGGTTGGGATTCCGCCAGCGTGCTCTGAAGAAGATCCGCCACGGCCGGGTTATCGTACCGTCGAATACCCTGTGCCAGCGAATTGATCATCGTCTCGAGCGATTCCAGGCGGAAGTAGGTCTCGAGCGCAATGGGAAACCGCTCGGGGTTGCTCGCAAGTTTTTCGGTGGCGCCGACGAGGTACTCCAGATGGGCTTGTGCGGATTTCCATTGGGCGATATAAGTCTCTGAAGCACCCTCGGTGGTCCACTTCTTCGGATCGACCTGGTCGAGCACGGGCTTAACCTTTTTCACCTCTCCGGCGAACGTCTCGAGCATCTTGCGCGTGTCCCATTCCGGAGGGATTTCGGATTGAGCCGGAGCCCGGGGCGCAAAAAGACCGGCAATAGCGCAGAGACTTACAAAAACGAATCTCATAGGTCGCAAGAGGCCGAAGCCCCATTAAACCCCAGTTTCGCACGCCGGGGCGGGAGAAGTTGGTCCGGTTCGCTTCACTCGTTGCATGCAGGTAACAACTTCCGCTTTCAGGTAACATCACTAGGCGGCCCCATCGCCATGCGCTATAATCTGACTAGAATGGTCAGAAAGGAAATCCCGATGAACAGCACGCGCTCCCGAGGCCGGCGAGAAGATATGCGGCCCCGGAAGGGCCAGGTGGTCCCGAAAGAATGGCAACTTCAGGAGGCCAAAGCACGCTTCAGCGAGGTGTTTCGGCTCGCCCGGGAGCGCGGTCCCCAGCGCGTCACGAAGCATGGCCGGGAAGCCGTTGTCATCCTCCCCGCGGAGGAATACGCGCGCCTTGCGCGGTCCGAAACACGCAAAGGAAGCCTTGCCGAGTTTTTTGCGGCATCGCCACTCCGCGGGTCGGGCATCGATCTCGACCGGCCACGCGATTTCGGAAGAGAGATCAAGCTGTGAATGGCTTTTTGTTGGACACGAACGTAATCTCCGAACTGATCAAATCGGAACCCGATGGCAATGTTCTCCGCTGGATCGACGAAACCGAGGAGACAATTCTGTTCTTGAGCGTTCTCACTCTCGGAGAGATCCGGGCGGGTATCGAAAGGCTCAACCCCGGGAAGCGGCGCGGCAGGCTGGAGTCGTGGCTCACGGTCGATTTGCGCCGCCGGTTTCAGGACCGGATTCTAGCTATTAACGAAGCGATTGCGGAACGATGGGGCACGCTATCCGCCACAGCCACAAAGAAAGGCAGACCTCTACCGGTCATCGACGGCCTGCTGGCGGCGACCGCTTTGCATCATAATTTGATACTCGTCACCAGAAACGGCACAGATGTCAGCGGGACCGGCATTCCGACCCTGAACCCCTGGCAGTAAACCGCCTCGCACAATTGGCGCTACCCGCCGGTTCCCGCGCCTGCCACGTCCGTTCTCAGCAGGAGGGTCGAACGAAGCAACTATTCTCCGAGCCGCACCGTCCCAGCCTGGCAGCGCTGTCGCACCGCCGCCTGACATCCCGGCCAACACACGGCCCTCTGAAATCAACACAGGCCCGCGCATGGAGAGTTGGTTTGACGGCGGCTCCAACGGGATATCAAAAGCGATTTTGGGCTGCTGCTCATAAACCTCGCCTTTCAGATAGACCGCTCCACCTCCTTCTATGGGGATCGCCAGTTGTTGACCGGGCCTGTAATGCACGGCAATTCCAACCCCGAATGCAGGCGCGACCGCACCGTGCCAATAGGAATTCTCAAGATTTCCGCCAGTTCCTCATACGAATAGCCCTCCACCTCGCGCAACCACAGCACCGTGCGCAAGTTCGGTTTCTGCTCGAACGTTTGCCGGTGCTTCCGGCGAATGCGGCCGATTACGCCGTCACCAGCCGGCAGCCCCGGATCGAATGCCGGCAAATGACTTCAAGCCTGTGGGCGCGTTGCGCGTCGAAAGAGTATTGCCGATCCAACCCATAGCGTGATGAAGAATCCGTTCAGGATTGAGATCTCCAAGTATTGTCCCCAGCTAATCATCGCAATTACGGCGAACAATCCCTGGGCGAGGGCTGTTGCAAACAGTGCGTATGTCATCCCTCGCGGTTGAAAGCGTGCAATGAGGGCACCGATGGTGAGAACAGCGACTGGTCCGAGAAACATCGGACCGGGCGAGTCTCCCGGTTCCGCTACGGCACCATAGAACCATACGAGTAGGAACGCTGGCGCAAGCGCAAGCGCCAGGGCGGCTCGGTACACGGGTGTACCCGCCTTCCACACAATCAGTCTGTTTTGTATAAAAGTCATGTTCTCTCTCAGAATTCCCGCAGATGTGTCGGCGAACATCCAAAGAGCGAAAGCGAATAATCCTTGTGCCCCATCTCTGCGCTCCCGAAGAAGATCGCTGAAGGTCTGCTCCATCCCTTCCCCAAAGCGCTCGCGGTACGGCTTCGGGTAGAGGCGAAGCAGCTTTGCGTAGAGGTTCCGGTACCGCGCGATGGAATGCTTAGATGCCATAGGAGGTGGTGGGCGAGAGTCTTCTGCGCCGGGCAACCGCAACGACGTCGCGGTATCGCTCCAATTCCGCCGCGAGCGCCTTTTGGCCAAGGCCAGTGATCTTGTAATAGACCCGCCGTTCGTCGTCCATTTCCGGGCCTATCTTCCTGTCGCTCTCGCGTATCAATCCGGCGTCGATCATGCGGCCAATCGATCCGTAGAGCGTGCCCGGTCCCATCTTTACCTTCCCCTGCGAATCAGCTTCAACTTGCTTCATGATTCCGTAACCGTGCCGCTCCTGCGTGGA
>DASTMK010000557.1:0-14379 GCA_035714225.1 Bryobacteraceae bacterium
GGAGTTAGTCTGTTCGGCCCCCGACGCTCCATCGGCGCGCGCCCGGCCGAAGCGCCCAGGTCAGGCGACGGTGGCGATATCTTCGTCGAAGTCGTCGGGGCTGTCCGCTTTGATGACGAGCTTGGTTCCTGTACGGGTTCCCGCCGGAACCGTGACGGAAACACGTCCGTTACCCGTGGCCAGGGTGGCTGGCGCGACCGGTACAACAACCGATACATCTCGCCGAAGCGACGCCATCAGGTCAACCGCCGCCGGTGGCGAGCAGGTCACGGACGCCTGGATAGTTCTGCCTGCTTGAACGGTTTCATCGATGAACACTACCCGGACCGCCGCGAATTTTTTGCACGACATACCCACAAAGAACGTCATGCCCGCGCATAACCCGCCGATCATCACTCCAGTGCCGCTGAGGACCAGACGACCGCTGGCCGCGTCAAGAAAGCCGGACTGTTGAAGATAAAACCGAGCCGGCGGAATGCGTCTCCGAAGCAACTCCTGCGATTGCACCCTCGCGCCCAAACTGATCCGAACAGCTCCCGAACTTCGATGGACGATACCGGTATTCAGGGGTGGAGCGTTGCTTTCGAGATGTCCTGACTCACAATCTGGCGCAAGAGCCACACGCAGGCAGCCCGTCCGCAATGGATGGTCTTTGCCGGCGGCCGGTACTTCGAAAGACGAGATCCGCGCGTCGAGTCCGAGGATGGCGAATGCATCCGCCTGGAAAAACGAGATCGCGAACGTGCCTGTAACCCGGGTCGAGACTGAGCCTCCGCCCAACCGCTCCGGCAATTGGATCTGAAGATTGGGGACCAACCCGTTCCGGGACACCTCATCTTCGATCTCGAAGACGTGATCCTGTTCCCGAGCATAGCGATCGAAATGCTTGGTCAAAGAGCGTACTTCGACACCCTCGGATTTTGCGCTGGTTTTGCTGGCGGGCATCGCATCCCTCTTTCTTTGGTGATCAGCCAAGTCGCGTAGCCGTGACACTCCCCGGCGTTGCGCGTATGTGCGCTAAATATACCGACACTATGCGCTGCCACAGGTACCCTCGTCAAGCGGAAAAAGCGTCACACCCCGTTCTTGCAGTAAAAACAGGTACGCCGCGACACCCACGAGCAGAGAGACGCCGGCTACGAGGATCGCCAGATCGAAGCTTCCCGTCTTCTCTATCAGAAGAGCAGCAGTGTCAGAAGGACCGCCGTCGAAGATTGCGAGAGCAACAGAAGCAAAATGGCGCTGCCGGACAGGAAGCGTGCTGAAACGAAGTACCGGCGCACGTGAACGGGACGGCCGGAGCGCGCGATGATACAGTCCGCCGCGCGCGCCGAAGCGAAGAATGCCACCCCGGTTCCGATATAGGGAGGCCGTGTAGACGCCCATCGTCAGGAAGGATAGAACCACCTTCAATTCAGGCAGCACATTACGCCGCTATGGCAAACCGCCATGACTTATTCGTAACGGAGTGCTTCGGTGGGGTTCAGTCGTGAGGCGCGGTTGGCGGGCAGCATTCCAAAGACGAGCCCTACCAGGAGAGACACGGCGAACGCGACCACGATGGCGGTGCCCGAGATGGGGACGGCGACGCCTTCGGCCAGAAAGCGCACACTGAGGGGAATGCCGACGCCCACCACGATGCCGGCAAAGCCGCCGGCGACGCTGATGAGGATGGCCTCGGCTAGAAACTGTTGGAGCACCGCTTTTCGCGATGCGCCCACCGCCATGCGGACGCCGATTTCCCGCGTGCGCTCGGTTACCGTGACCAGCATGATGTTCATGATGCCGATGCCGGAAATGATCAGCGCAATGGCGGAAACCATGATCAATACCAGCGTCAGCACAAGCGCAATGCTATTGGCGGCTTCGAGGATGGCGGTGAGCGTTTCTACTTTGTAGCCGGCGCCGGGACGGTGGCGGCTTTCGAGGATCTGCTTCACCACACCCGCGATCGCCTCTACGTCGCCCGAGCGCCGCACTTGCACATACATCGGGTCGATGCGCTCCACACGCGCGAAATAGCGGAGCACGCTCATCGGAATGAGCACCGTCTCGTTCGATAACTCCGAGAGGCCGAACGTGGACGTCCGCTCCTTGAACGTTCCGATCACCGTGAACTGGAGCCCGTGTATTTTCAGGACCTGTCCAACGGCCCCGGACTGGCTGCCGTATAGCCGTGCGGCAAGGGATTCAGTAAGCAACGCCACCTTCTGGCGCAGTTGCACGTCACCGCCATCCATGAAACGGCCGGCGAGCAGTTGCAGGTTGCGGACCACAGGATAGAATTCGTCGGAGCCGATGATCCGGACATCGCGTTCCCGGCCTTCGATCAGCATGCGGTCGAAGCTGGTCATCACCCCGGTGGCCGCCACAATGCGGGAGCCGAGTTGCTGGCGGACGGCTTCGACATCGGCCATCTTCACATAGTCGGCTTCCACAATCGTGGCATCCTGTCCGCCCGATTCGTAGTAGGCGTAGACGAGGTTGGAGCCGATGCCGCGAATCTGTTCCAGGATGTAATCGCGGCTGGTCAGCGAGATTGTGACCACGAGGATGACGGAGGCATTGCCGATCACAAGCCCCAGGGCCGTGAGGAAGGTCCGGACCTTGTTCGCGCGCAGCGCCTGTACGCTGAACCGCAGCACATCCCCGAGAGGCATGAATCAGCCGCCGCTCGCCTGCCGCAGGAGCCGCTCCGCCTCATGGCGGGCCGGGTCCGACGGTGTGAGCGGAGACTCGAGATACTGTTTCAACAGCTCCCGCGCGACTTCCAGATTGCGCTTGGTTCGTATGTAAGTGCTGGCACGCTCAAACATCACTTTCGGGCTGCCGGGCGCAAGGCTTTCGGCGCGTTCAAACGCGGCGTCGCTTTCCCGGTACTTACCCTGCTTGGCCAGGAATTTCGCCAGATCCAGTACACGCCCTACCTGGCGGGGCGCCAGTTCGGCGGCGCGCCGCAACTGCTCTTCGGCCGTTCCGAACTTCTTCTGCTTTTCCGCCAGCCTGGCTTGTGCCCAGTGGTATTCGACCGGATCGAGTTTCGCTATTCTAGCGGTGAGATCCGAAGCTTTGTCCAGCCCGCCGCCGAGCAGGCCGGGCGCTTCCAGGTAGTATTCGAAAAGATCGTTGATGGCTTCCAGGTTGTTGGGGTCCAGCTCAACGGCCGTTTCGAACTCATCGCGCGTTTTGCCGGCGAGCCCGGGAGCGGTGAACACGCTGGCCGTTTCCGCGCGCCGCCCGTAAGCCTTGCCGAGCCAGTGATGATACTCGGAGCTGCGCGGGTTGGCTTTCACAGCCTTTTCAAACGCCTCGGACGCCTTCTTAAACTCTCCCAACATGAAGTAGCTCTTACCCATCAAGGCCCAGGTTCCGGCATCGCCGGACTTGGAGGCTGAGAGCACCTTCAGCGCTCCGGCATAGTCCGTCCGGTTGTACAGGGCTTGTGCCCTGTCGAGGCCGTCCGCTGCCGCCAGGGACACGGCCGCCAGGGTCAAAATGGCTGCTAACCTCTTCATTTCCGGTAACCGACCCTCCACCTAGTGAATGCTAACATCGTATCTGAAGTTTTAGATGCGGGCAAGGTCTTCGAGGGTACGGGAAACATTGACGTTCTCCCACTGATAGAACGCGTCCCGGCCGGCCATTTCGGCTCAAAAACGCGAGGAATTTTCCAAACATGATCTCTCCGGCGCGGCAGGTGGCGTTTGATGTTCTACGCCGTGTAGAAGACGGAGCATATGCCTCTGACCTGTTGCTCGGCGCATCGATCAGGCTGGAAAGCCGGAATGCCGGGCTGGCGGCGGAGATCGTCTTCGGCACCCTGCGGTTTCAGGTGCAACTCGACTACCTGATGGAGTATTACGCCGGACGCAGCGGACTTCGCCTGGACGCCGAAGTTCGGATTGCGCTGCGCATGGGGATCTATCAGTTGCGATACCTGGAACGGATTCCCCGGCATGCCGCGGTAGGCGAAAGTGTCGAGCTGGTGAAGCGGGCGCGCAAGCGCTCCGCTGCCGGGCTGGTGAACGCCCTCCTGCGAAAAGTAACGCGAGATCCCGTGGTGTGGCCCGACCGCGCCATCCGGCTTTCCCAGCCCGAGTGGCTTCTTCGAAGCTGGGAGCGGCAATTCGGAGGGGAAGCTGCCGAACGGATTGCCGAAGCGTTTTTGCGACCTCCGGAAACGTTCGTGCGGATCTCCGGACCGGTTCCGGACGGGCAGGAGTTGGAGCCGGCCGAAATCCCCGGCGGTTACCGCGTAGCCGGAGCAACGCCTCCGGGAGCCCGAATTCAGGACATCGGCTCGCAATCCATTGTCCCGCTGCTTGACCTGAAGCCGGGATTGAAGTTACTGGATTTGTGCGCCGCGCCCGGCAACAAGACGGCGCAGGCGCTTGAGTCGGGGGCGCAGGTGATAGCATCCGACATTCATGCCAGCCGGCTGCGGGCGCTCGATGGAATGGATTGCGAGCGGCTGGTGCTGGATGCGGCTCAGCCGCTCCCGTTCCGCGACCGGTTTCCTCGCATTCTGGTGGATGCGCCCTGCTCGGGGACCGGAACGCTGGGAAGGAACCCCGAAATCAAGTGGCGGCTCAGTCCGCAGCGGGTGGCGGAGCTCGGACGGCTACAGGCGGCCATTCTTCGGAACGCGCTCTCCGCGCTGGCTTCAGGCGGTGTGTTGGTGTATTCCACCTGTTCGCTCGAACGCGAAGAGAACGAAGCGGTTATCGAGGAGGTGCTGGGATCGTCGCCGGTGCGTTTGCACCGCCGGATACCGGGTGTGCAGCCGGGAGACGGCTTCTTTGCCGCTGTGATAACATCGAACTAGCCGCCAGATGGTTGAAATCCTTCCTTCAATTCTGTCTGCCGACTTCGCACACCTGGGCGAGGAAATCGCAGCGGTGGAACGAGCCGGGGCCAGAATGCTTCACGTGGACATCATGGACGGGCATTTCGTCCCGAACCTGACGCTGGGCCCGCCGGTTGTCAAGTCTGTCCGGAAGGTCACGAAGCTGACGCTGGATCTTCATTTAATGATGACGGATCCGGACCGTTACGCCCCTGTTTTCATCGAAGCGGGGGCCGATCAGATTTCCGTGCATCAGGAGGTCTGCCCGCATCTCGACCGTACCTTGCGCATGATCCAAAGCGAGGGAGCACAGGCGGGCGTTGTGCTCAACCCGTCGACTCCCGTCTCTACACTGGACGAGGTGTTGGACGTGCTGGATTATATTCTGATCATGAGCGTGAACCCCGGCTTCGGGGGACAGCAGTTCATTCCCAACGCGCTGCGCAAAGTGCGGGCGCTCGAGCGAAAGCGTAAGGAACTCGGATTGCAATTTGCCATTGAGATCGACGGCGGTATCAGCCTCGAAAACGTTGCCGATGCGGTCCGGGCCGGGTGTGACTGGATCGTAGCCGGGTCGTCGATTTTTCACACTGACGATCCGACGGACACATTCGTCCGGATCGAGCAGGCGGCACGCGAAGCCACCTCGATAAAGGTGTAACAATGAGGAGCAGTAGCAATATGAATCGAATTCGAACTGTGCTGGTGTTGTTTGCGATAGCCGGTTTGTTAAGCTCGTGCGGTTTTCGCCGCCACAAGTACGACAATCCGATCACGAAAGACACGGAGCAGCCGGACAAGATCCTGTACGACAAAGCGATCGGGGACATCGAAAAAAGCCGCTTTGACATCGCCCGCCTCACCTTGAATACGTTGATCAGCACGTATGACACGAGCGAGTACCTGGCGAAGGCGAAGCTGGCGATTGCCGACAGTTGGTTCCGCGAGGGCGGATCTCACGCGCTGGCGCAGGCCGAAGCCGAGTACAAGGATTTCATCCTCTTCTACCCGACGCTCGAAGAATCGGCGGAAGCCCAGGAGAAGGTCTGCATGATCCATTTCAAGCAGATGGAGAAGGCGGATCGTGACAACACGCACGCCATGCGGGCCGAGGAAGAGTGCCGGCAGTTGCTGGTTCAGTTTCCGAACAGCAAGTTCGCTCCAAGGGCGCAACAGCGGCTTCGTCAGATCCAGGAAGTTCTGGCGGAGGCCGAATATCGCGTGGGAACCTTCTATCACGCCAAGGGCAGCAACCCCGCGGCGGCAAACCGGCTGGAGGGCGTAATCGGCCACTACCCGCTTTATAGCCGGGCGGACGAGGCGCTCTGGCAGCTTGGCGACGCCTATGCCAAGATGGGGCCGCGCTTCCGCGATAAGACCGGCGAGGCCTACGCGCGGATTGTGAAAGACTATCCTCTAAGCCCGCTGGCGGCCCAGGCCCGCGCACGGCTGGAGCAGTTGGAGCTTCCGGTTCCGGAGGCCGACCCGGTGGCATACGCACGGATGAAATATGAACTGGAGAACAGGGATGAACCGGGGATGATGAGCCACTTCTGGGGCATCTTCCGGAAGAGCCCGGACACCAGCGCCGCGGCGAAATCGGGCAGTCCCGCGATGACTTCTCTCCGGCCGAGCATTCCGGCAAGTGTGCCGCTTCCCGGCACTGGGCCCGGTACGGGAGTGCAGGCCGACGTGACCGTCTCTACCGTCGAAGGAACGTCTGCCCTCGATACGCAGCCGGATGCCCGTCAGGGGACTTCGGCGCCGAAAGGGCCGGTACCGCCTGCGCCCGTGAAATGAAGCGCATCCTGCTCGCTGACGACAGCCCACACGCACAGCGTATGGGGGAGCGTATTCTTCGGGAAGAGGGCTACGAGGTCGTCAGCGTGACAGATGGAGCTACGGCGCTGGTCCGGCTCACCGACGTCGAGCCTGACCTGGTGATTGCCGACGCCGCACTTCCGGGACAATCGGGGTTCGACATCTGTCGGCACATCAAAGGAAATCCGCGGTATCGATACACCCGGGTAGTGCTTACCGCGGGCGCGCTCGAACCGCTGGATGAAGCCGAAGCAAGGCTCGCCGGCAGCGACGCCATCCTCAGGAAGCCGTTCGAGGCTTCGGTGATGACGGAGACGGTCGGCACGTTGATCGAGGCGTCCCGGTTCGCCAGAGAGCTATTAGAAAGAGAAGGCGAGGGAGCAGCGCAGCGTCCGGACACAGCCGGCAACGAAAGAGCCATGGCAGCGGCGGCGCCCGCGGTGGTGGCGCCCGTTCGCGAAAGCGTGCCCGCTGCATTCGAGGAGAATGCGGTGGACAGTGTGCCCGAGGCAGAGATGGTTCGCGCCGCAGTCACGCTGGCTCTGGATGCCGCCTTCCCCGCGCTCGTCGATGAAATTACGCGTAGGGTGGTGGAATCGATGAAGCCGCAGGAACGGGATTATGCCAGAAAACAGCTTTGACATCGTATCTCAGGTTGAAATGCCGGAAGTAAATAACGCCATCCAACAGGCGCTGAAGGAAATTCAAACCCGATTCGACCTCAAGAACTCAAAATCCTCCATCGAGCTGAACGAGAAAGACAAAAAGATTACGCTGGCAAGCCAGGATGAGTACAAGCTGAAATCCGTTTCGGAGATTTTCGAACAGAAGCTGGTAAAGCGCAAGGTGCCGCTGAAGGCGCTAACTTATGGGACGGTCACGCCCGCCGCCGGATCGTCCGTCCGGCAGGAGATCACACTTCAGCAGGGTATTCCGACCGAGAAAGCCCGCGAGATCGTCAAGACCATCAAGGACAGCAAGAAGAAGGTGCAGGCGTCGATACAGGGCGACCTCGTACGTGTGTCGGGGAAAGATCGCGACACGCTTCAGGACGTGATCCGTCTGCTGCGCGATACCGATTTCGGAATCGACATGCAGTTCACCAATTACCGGTCGAACTGAACATGGCGCGGCGCATCGAATCCCTGATGCTCCACGGGCCAGCCGGACGTCTCGAAGCACGCCTGGAAGAGCCTGACGATGAGGAGCCGGTGGAAGCCTGCCTGGTGTGCCATCCGCATCCACAACACGGCGGGACCATGCATAACAAAGTGGTGCACCGCCTGGCGCGGGGTCTGCGGCGGTCCGGATCCGTGGTGCTGCGGTTCAACTACCGGGGAGTAAATCTCAGCGAAGGCGAGTACGGGCACGGTAAAGGCGAACTCGAAGACGCGCGCGTCGCCCTAAAGTGGCTGCGCGAACGGTACCCACATCTGCCGTTTTCCCTTGCCGGCTTCTCGTTCGGCTCGCGCATTATTTTGCGGCTCGGCTGTTCGGTTCAAACGCCGCTGCGGCTGATCGCGGTTGGTTTTCCGGCCAGCTATCGCGAAAAGATCGATCTTGCGCACTGTACCCTGCGAAAGATCTTCATCCAAAGCACGAATGACGAATTTGGCTCAAAGAACGATCTGGAGCCGTTTGTCGGCAGCCTGCCGGAACCGAAGGAGCTCTATTGGGTACAAGCTGAGAACCATTTTTTCCGCGGTGCGTTGGACCCCTTCGAGGAAACCGTGTTCGGACTGAAAAAATGAGGGGCTTCAGTTATTGGCCTGCCGCATTTGGCGCGCGATGATGCGCAAAGCGCGGCCGCTGATCAGGTCGGCAACTTTTGTGAACAATCCCGGAACGTCCTCGGGGGCCACCAGCAGATAGGGTTCTTCCGTCTCGGGAGAGGCGAACTCCGTACAGATCAGAGCCGTTGCAGGCTTGTATTCCATCATCCGGGCGTGCGCCAGGACTTTAAGACCCGCATACGGAGATTCCATCTGCATTTCACTTAGAACCAGCTCGTATTCATCCCGATCCAACATGCTGAACGCCTCAGCCGCCGACGCTGCCGAGTCAACCCGATAACCACCGGCCTCCAAAACTGTCTGAAGGGTTAATCTGGAAGCCGGATCATCGTCCACCAACAGGACTCTGGCCAGCTCCGAACCACGCAACCGGGGCCGAACACCCTTGATCATCTACCGTGTGCCCTTTCTTCCAGGAAACTGCTGCTAAGTGATAGTTTACCCGAAGAATCGGCAATTCGATCCAGATATTTCAGAGATCCATATCTCGAAGGGGGCGGTTCTATTCTACTTAAGTAGTAGTACTAGCAAAAACCCGCTCATAGATCTTCTCTACGTTTCGCAATTGCCGGTTGAGGGAGAAGGTCTGCTCAAGCTGTTCCAAAGACAGGACATTGCGAATCGCAGGGTCGGCTTCAACGGCGGCGCGAAAATCCGATTCCTGTTCCCAGGACTGCATGGCGTGGGCCTGAACGACGCGATAAGCCTGCTCACGCAACATTCCGGCCGCGGCCAAGTCAAGCAGGAGCTGACCGGAGAAGACCAGCCCCCGGCTCGCTTCCAGGTTCCTTTTCATACGCTCCGGATAGACGCGCATGCCCCGTACCAGCCAGGTTGTTTTGGCGAGCAGATAGTCGGCGAGGATCGTGGAATCCGGCAGAATGACGCGCTCCACGGAGGAATGAGAGATGTCGCGCTCATGCCAAAGGGCAATGTTTTCAAACGCCGCCTGGACGTTGGCGCGAACTACCCGGGCCAACCCGCAAATCTGCTCGCAGGTGACGGGATTGCGCTTGTGCGGCATGGCGGAACTGCCTTTTTGCCCGCTCGAAAAGGGTTCCTCCACTTCCCGGACCTCGGTCCGCTGAAGGTGCCTTACCTCGAGCGCTATCTTTTCCATCACCGCCGCTATCAAAGCGAGCACCGAGAGGAAATGAGCGTGGCGGTCGCGCGAAATCACCTGAGACGCGATGGGTGCGGGCTCCAGACCCAGGCGGCGGCAGATGCGTTCCTCGGCTTCGGGGCCGATATGGGCGAACGTCCCCACCGCGCCGGAAATCTTGCCGGCACGCAAGTCCTCCGCCGCGCTGACGAACCGCGAGCGATTTCTACGCATCTCGTCGTACCAGAGAGCCAGCTTCAGACCAAACGTTACCGGTTCGGCGTGCACGCCGTGGGTACGTCCGATCTGGACGGTGTTCCGAAATTCGAAAGCGCGCTCGCGAAGCACCCCCACCAGTTCATCGATACCGCGAAGAAGGATTGCCGAAGCTTGTTTGAGTTGAAGGGCTTGCGCCGTATCTACTACGTCATTAGAAGTTAATCCGTAATGTAACCATCGGGAAGCTTCGGCATGCCCCGCGCTCGCCATTGATTCAGCTATCGCTGTAGTAAATGCGATGACGTCGTGCTTGACCTCCCGCTCGATCTCAAGGATCCGCTCCGGCCGGCAACTGGCATGCTGGCGCAGAAGCGCTGCGGCTTCCGCCGGCACTTCGCCTAGTTCGGCCAGCGCTTCGGATGCGGCCAGCTCTACCTCCAGCCACTGCCGGTATTTATTCTCATCACTCCAGATGTGGCCCATCTCGGGCCTGGTATATCGCGGAATCATGTCTTAGTACCCTTTACATAACCGCTACCGCTCGCTCACGCGCGCGGCTCCGTTCCGAGCGGTCCCGTTTCAAAACTCGAGAACTTCGGACGCGGCTCCCGGTGCGGCTATCACCAGTCGCGCGTTCAGGGAGCGGCGCCGCAGGGCTTGTGTGGCGACCAGGTGAACCAGATCGGGGTAGTTGTTATGCTCGCTCAGGTGCCCCAACACCAGCGTGCCGGTGGCGGCGTCGAGATCCATGCAAATGTAATCCGCCACGGCATCGTTCGACAGATGCCCTTTGCGCCCCATCACGCGCTGTTTCACGAACCATGGATACGGGCCGACCTTGAGCATTTCGACATCGTGATTGGATTCGAGGATGACGACATCACTGCCGCGGAGGTGGAACTTAATGGAATCCGGGATGTAGCC
Source organism: Bryobacteraceae bacterium (assembly GCA_035714225.1). Classification (GTDB taxonomy): domain Bacteria; phylum Acidobacteriota; class Terriglobia; order Bryobacterales; family Bryobacteraceae; genus CAADGY01. The sequence continues at coordinate 10,706 of DASTMK010000557.1, forward strand.
CAGATCCGTGACGAGTCCCACTTTGACTCCAGCGGCCTGAAAAGAGAACCCCACCGGGTCCGCCGCATCGTGGGGAACGGTGAAGCTCTCGATTTCGATGTCGCCGATGTGGAAACGGCAGCCGGCCTGAAAGGTTTCGAGCTTTGGCTCGTACTGCTCCCAGTCGATGCACGGCGCCGTCAGGTGAGTCATGTAGACGGGTATGCCCAGAGCCTTGGCCACGCGCACCAAGCCGCAGACGTGGTCGCTGTGTTCATGGGTAACGACGATGGCGTCGATTCGCCCGGGTTCTTCCCCAATGGCGCAAAGCCGCTTGAACAGCTCCTTCCGGCTCAGGCCGGCATCCACGAGGATTCTTGTTTCGTCCGTGCCGATGAAGGTGGCATTCCCCGAACTGCTGCTCGCCAGTACACAGATTTTAACGATTCCAGCCTCCGCGTGAAAACTCACTTGTAGCACATCGACTCACGGCAACGCTATTCGGGAGTACAATGCCATCCATGCGCCCGCTGGACAGCGGTCCGAAGGGGCGCCTGGAATCGCTCGATGTATTCCGGGGCGCCACCATCGCCGCGATGATTCTGGTTAATAATCCCGGTTCTTTTCAGACTACTTACGCACCGCTGCTGCACGCTCAATGGAACGGGTGGACCTTCACGGATGTGATTTTTCCATCCTTCTTGTGGATCGCCGGAGTCGCTATGACGCTATCGTTCCGCAGGCGCATGGAGCGCGGGGAAGATCGGGCCACGCTTCTGCGCCACGTGTTGCGGCGGGCGGCCATCATTTTTGCGCTCGGCCTGTTTCTGAATGCATTTCCACACTTTCAGCTTGCGACGCTGCGTATTCCGGGCGTGCTGCAAAGAATCGCGGTTTGCTACCTGGCAGCCGCGGCGATCCTTCTCTACACCAGCGCGCGCACTCAACTTGCGATCCTCGTTTCGCTGCTGGCGGGCTATTGGATCCTGATGAAGACCGTGCCGGTGCCGGGATACGGCGCGGGAGTCCTCGAACCGGAAGGGAATCTGGCGCAGTGGATCGACAGCCGCGTGCTGGCCGGCCATATGTGGTCGCACACCAAGACCTGGGACCCCGAAGGAATCCTGAGTACGCTGCCTTCCATCGCTACCGTGCTATTCGGCGTGTTCACGGGCCATGTGCTGCGCCGGACGGGCGCCAGTATCCGTACCCTGCTCGTGCTGGCCGTATCGGGCCTCCTGCTGGTGTTCTCCGGAGAGCTCATGGACGTGTGGTTCCCCATCAACAAGAACCTCTGGAGCCCGTCATTTGCGGTTCTGATGGCGGGCATTTCGACGCTGGTCTTCACCGCCTGTTACTGGCTGGTGGACATCAAAAGGATTCGCGCCTGGGCCCGGCCGTTCGCCATTTATGGAATGAATGCGATCGCCATTTATGTGCTGGCGGGTGTCCTGGCGGATACGCTGAGCATCCTCAAAGTGCCGGCCGGAGGCGAAACGATTTCTTTGTGGAACTGGATCTACACACGGATGTTCGTACCGCTGGCGAACCCGTTCAATGCATCGCTGCTGTTTGCACTGACATTCGTACTGGTGCTTTACGCCGTGGCGTACTTCCTGTATCGCCGGGGCCGGTTCATCAAAGTTTAGGAGGTCCACGTGGGAAAAGCCGTTCTGGTTTGGGCACTCGCCGCAGCCAGTCTTGCATCCGTTCAGGGCCAATCGATGGGCCCGTCGTTCGAGCGCGTCCTGATCAGCGCCGGCGGGCGGCCCGCCACTCTTTGGCCCGCCGCGCGTGGCACGCGTTATGCGGTAAGCTCCATGCGCATGCAGGCGACGATGGCCGCTGAACATATTCTGCGGCAGGGTGGGAACGCCTTCGATGCTGCTGTCGCCGGACAGGCCGTACTCGGCTTCGTGCTCGAGGGCTCGAACGGCATCGGCGGTGACGCCACGCTGTTGATATACGACGCCAAAGAGAAAAAGGGCTGGTCTCTTAACGCGGAGGGAACCGCACCGAAGCTGGCAACCATCGACTGGTATCGCCAGCACCATGACGGCAAACTCCCCGTCGACGATTCTCTACTCGCCGGAACCGTACCGGGTGTGATCGACGCCTGGTATATTCTGCTGTCGCGCTGGGGTACGAAGTCCTTCGGCGAGGTGCTTGCGCCAGCCATCGATCTGGCCGAACGCGGATTCCCGATTCCGGGCTCGCGCCGCGCCTATCGTGCGGATCACGCACTGCGAAAATATCCGACCACCGTGAAGTTGCTCGGTACCGATCGCGACTGGAAAGAGGGAGAGGTCTACCGGAATACGGATCTCGCACGCACCTTGAAGCGCCTGGTGGAGGCCGAACGGCAGGCGGCTGGCGGAGGACGCGAAGCGGGTTTGCGCGCCGCGCGAGACCGTTTCTATAAGGGCGATATCGCGCGCGAGATCGCCGCGTTTTCCAAGGAAAACGGGGGACTGTTCCAGTACGAGGATTTCGCCTCTTACAGCGCGAAAGTGGAAGAGCCCGTTTCCATCGAGTACCGGGGTTACGCCGTGTTTAAGAACCCCTCCGCCACGCAGGGGCCGGCCGAGTTGTTCGCCTTGAACATTCTGGAAGGCTACGACCTGAAAGCGATGGGCCACAACAGCGCGGATTACATCCACACCTCCATTGAAGCGATGAAACTGGCAATGGCCGATCGCGACACCTATCTCGGGGATATGGATTTCATACAGATCCCCTACGAGGCGCTGCTGTCCAAACGCTATGCCGAGGAGCGCCGCAAGCTGATCGAGAAAGATAAAGCTTCGCTCGAGTTTCGTCCGGGTGACGCCGGGCGCTACATGCCGGACGGCAAGTCCATTGAGAGGCCGCGCGATCTTACGCTCAGCGGCGACGGCGACCACGAAGGAGATACCAGCTACATTGCCGTCGTGGACGACGAGCGCAATGCCGTGAGCTTCACGCCAAGCCTGCACAGCGGCTACGGAACAAAAGTGGCGATCGGCAGCCTGGGCTTTTTTCTGAACTGCCGCGGGGACTATTTCTCCCTGGTGCCCGGGCACGCGAATGCGCTCGAGCCGGGCAAGAGGCCGCGCAGTACACTGCAAAGCACCATGGTGTTGAAAGACGGCAAGCTGTTTTTACTGGCGGGCAGTCCCGGCGGCGATGACCAGTGCGCCCGGACCATGCAGACGTTTCTCAATATCGTGGAATTCGGAATGAATCCCCAACGCGCGATTGAAGCACCGCGCTGGTCTACACGCGCCTTTCCGAGCTCCCCCTTTCCACACACCATGCGCCCCGGCGATGCGCAGGTGGAGAGCCGGATTCCGCAGCCCGTAAGGGCGGAACTGGTGAGGCGCGGACACAAACTGTTCGTCCAGAGGCCCCTCACCATCGGTTCGAATGCGGCGATCCTGGTGGATTGGGAGAGCGGTGTGCTTAGCGCGGGCGCGGACCCCCGCGCGCATGCCGCTGCCCTGGCATGGTGAGGCGCGCGGCACACCAAACGCGATATAGTTTTTCAAAATGCTGGGACGTGTCGATTTATCCAAAGACCTGATCCTCCGCTGGGACCATCCGGAACCCACGCATGTGGATCTTCTGAAAAAAGCACGAGTGGCGGCGGTCGTGTGCGCGGCAGGCAATCAGGCGTTCTCCGATGCCTGCTCGAGCGCAGGCATTCAGACGATCCA
>DASTMK010000558.1:0-5045 GCA_035714225.1 Bryobacteraceae bacterium
TGGCCAGTGCTACGATGCCAGTGGAGGGAGAGCGACCTACTGAATTGGTGGTCAATCCGCAGAATTATCATTCCGTTTCACCCTACGAGCTTCTGAATGCCGCAGCCCAGGGATACATCAGCATCGACCATCGCGTCCTGCACGCGATTCTCGACCGGCCGGAAGAAGCCGTTCCGGATCTCACCCGGTTCGTCGCCGAAGACCGGCCGGAGGACCGGCTCGATCTCGAAGAAGATCTGATTGCCATGTTCCGGCACTTGCGCACGCCGGGAGCGGTGCCTTTCTTTGTCGAATGCCTGCGCCAGAATCCTCACGACGCGGCGGACGAGCTGACCGAGGCGTTCGTACAGATCGGCGCACCGGCGCTGGAGCCCCTGCTCGCGCTTTACGAAGAGTTGGAAGAGGAGGAGAGCGGGGAAGTCGCATTTATACTGGCTGCCCTGCGCGTCAGGGACGAACGCGTACTGAAGATTCTTCTCGACCGTCTGGAATTCGATGCCGCCGATGGTGCATTCCTGCTGGGCCTCTACGGCGACCCCGCGGCAAAGCCTGCCATCGAGAAACTGCTGGCGGAGTTGGATCCCGAAGACAAAGCCGCGGCGGATCTCCGGCGGGATTTGGAATACGCGCTCGAACATTTCTCGGCGCCGCCGGACGACTCTTTTTCGGAGCCTTTCGATATCTGGTCCATCTATCCCGAAAAGGCCGAGCCGGTGCTCGACATCCTGCCGGAGCTCGAACGGCTCGAGTTCCTCAAGAGCGATGTGGAAGAGTACCGGAGCGCCGCGGCTTCGAGCTTCCGGAACGAGTTGTCGAGCGAAGCTAAGCGAGCCCTGTTTGAAGTTGCCAGGAACGATTCTTCGGCGGAAGTGCGGGGCCGGGCATGGGAAGCGCTGTCGGGCGAGACGGAAGACCGTGCGGTGAAAACTGCAATGATGTCGCGGCTGAAGGACGAAGCGGCGCCTCTTGCCGAGCGCTGCGGCGCCCTGGTGGGGCTGGCCGCGGAATTCGACGATGCGGTGGTTCGCGGCAAGATGATCGAGTTCTACAACAAGCCGGAAGCCCGCGCGAAAGCGCTCGAAGCCATGTGGAAGTCGCTCGACCGGAGCTTCGCGAAATATTTCCCAGGGCACCTCGAAGACGAAGACATCGATATCAAGCGGCAGGCGATCTGGGGCTCGGGCTACTTGTGCATCGGATCGCAGGCGGCCGAGCTGCGAAAGCTTTTCGAAGACGACGAGTTTCGCGCCGACGCGCTATTCGCCTACGCCCTTTCCGTGCCGGCGGAGGTTTCCCGCAGCCGGATGAAATCGCTGTTCCGCAAGATCGACGAGGTCGCGGGCGGACTCACGCACGGTGAAGCGCAACTGGTGCAGACCGCGCTCGACGAGCGGCTGGCGTTTCACGGGCTCGATCCGGTATTCAACGAGGAAACCGGCGAAGAGCAGCCTGACACTCCCGAGGGCAGGTCGCAGGTCGGCCGCAATGATCCGTGTCCCTGCGGCAGCGGAAAGAAATACAAGAAATGCTGCGGCAACCCCGCTGCCTGAAGAGCATAATTTACCGTGCCGGCGGAACGAACCTTTTTTTCGGTGGTTGCTTTAGCGCCGACTTTCCAAGATCGTTCAGCAGCTCATCGTAAATTTCCACGAAACGCCCCGCGCCTTCGTTCATCTCCAGCACAAATTCCCGTGCCAGGCGTACTTTTTCCGCAATATACGGCCTTGCCACGTGAAGAAACTGATGGAACCAGTCATTCGGCACCGCATCGTCGTACTTGAGTTTCAGGTGGAGCCGCAGTACCTGCCATCGCAATTCGGCGAGGAGCGCCGAGTCGCGCAGCAAATCCTCCATACCCTCGTTGTAGCCGCGGATGAGAGCGCTTCGGTCCCTTTCCGGGTATACCGTCAGTTGTTCCAGATACAGGCTCGTCGCAGCGCTTTCGAGGGCGGCGCGGCGGATGTGGTCGCGCTCGTGCCCGCCGGCTTCAGCGAAAAACCGGGCTGTCCGTTCGAGGCTCTGCGCGGCAGCCGCGGCCACGCGGGCAGGGAATTCATTGGCACGTACGAACTGCGTGTCTGCTTCATTGCGGACCCCGGCTTTCCACAACTCCCACGTTTCGGCAAGTGTGATGCCGGGCCGCTTCGGGTTAGGTTGCCTTCTACGTCTGTGCCATTCGCGTATAGCATAGATCGCCGCGGCTGCCGCCAGGGCAAGCAGTAATGGAATAAGATCTCGAAGCACTCTTGGATGGCAAGAGCTTTAGAGTTCTGAAAGTTCCTGGAGTTTACCGTTGCTGTCTCCAATGCTCTCAGGCTCGACCCCTGCTCTTTCCAGGATAGACATATAGAGGTTGGCCATGGGCGTCTCGATGGGAAATCGGACGTGCCGGCCGGGGTGGAGTGTGCCGCTGCCCCGCCCGGCAACCAGCACGGGCAGATCCTCGTGCCGATGCCGGTTTCCGTCGCTGAGCCCGCTGCCGTAAACGATCATCGAGTGATTGAGCAGAGTCCCATCGCCGTCGGGGGTGGATTTCAGCCTGTTCAGGAACCAGGCAAACTGCTCCACGTGGTAGCGGTTGATGCGCCGCACCTTGTCGATCATTTCCGGGTTGTTGCGATGATGCGTCAGCGGATGATGAGCATCGGAAATATCGATTTCCCGGTAGCTGCGGCCGCTGCCTTCGCGCGCCATCATGAAGGTGATGATCCGTGTAAGGTCCGTCTGGAATGCCACCGCCATCAGGTCGAACATCAGGCGCGAGTGCTCGGCATAATCCACGGGAACGCCGGCGGGTTTGCCGGGAAGCTGCTCCGGCATCGACCCTTGTGACGCGGCGGACTGTTCGGCGGCCTCGATTCGCTTTTCGATATCGCGAATGCCGAAGAGATATTCGTCGAGCTTGCGCCGGTCGGTGGGACCAAGCTGTGCCTTCAACTGTTCGGTGTCGCCGGCAACGAAGTCGAGGATGCTCTTCTTGTACAAAACGCGCTTGGCGCGCGCGGCCGGGCTTTCTCCGTCGTAACCGGCGAACAAGCGTTCGAAAACGAGACGGGGATTAATCTCCGGCGGAAGCGGGTTTGACGGTGTGCGCCAGGAGATGCTGTTGCTGTACGCGCAACTGTAGCCCGAATCGCAATTCCCCGCTTGTCTGCCGTCCTCACAGCCGAGTTCGAGCGAAGCGAACATCGTGCGGCTGCCGATCGCTTGCGCGGCCACCTGGTCCGCCGAGATGCCATTGCAAATGTCGGCACCTGCTGTCTTGCGTGGGTGAACTCCGGTCAGAAAACTGGCCGCCGCACGGGCATGATCGCCGGGGCCGTCACCGAGCGCGCGTCCGCCGTTGTGCGTGAGACCCGAGATGAGCAGGAAGTCACGTCGAAAAGAAGCAACCGGTTCCAATATAAACGGCAGCTCGAAATCCGCTCCTTCGCGAGCCGGGGTCCAGTCGGCCATGTGGACGCCGTTCGGCACGTACACGAACGCCATCCGCAGGGGAGTGGACTTTGCGGCAGCCCTGGAAGCGCCGAATGCCGGCATCATCGAATCCAGAAACGGAAGAGCAACCGCCGTTCCCAATCCACGCAAGAAAGTACGCCTGTGAAGGTGCTTCCCAGTCATCCGCTTTTCCCTCTGAGTCTCTGCCGTTCGCCTTCCCCACGGCGCATCCGGAAAGGCGGGCTATTTACGATCTCCAGCACCAGGCTGGAAAACCGGTACTGCTGCTCCGTCATTTTACGACAAATTGCCTGCACGGCAGGCCGGTCCGAACGCTCCAGCCCGCGTCCAATAGCATAGGTCAACATCTTTTCCACCAGACCCTGAACGAACGGATCCGGGTCTTCCACTAGAATTTTCTTGAGCTCGCCAGGTCCGTTGAATGCTTTGCCGCCGGGCAGGGTGCCATTGGCGTCGATCTGGAAGCTTCCATCGTGAGTACGCCATGCGCCCACGGCGTCGAAGTTTTCGAGAGCAAAACCAAGCGCGTCCATCTTCGTATGGCAGACGGCGCAAGCCGGGTTTGCGCGATGCTGTTCGAGTTGCTGGCGCAGGCTGCCCGACACGCCGACCGCTTTCTCGTCCAGGTTCGGCACGTCTGGCGGAGGGGGAGGCGGCGGAGCGTTCAGGATATTTTCCAGCAGCCACTTGCCACGCAAAACAGGAGATGTCCGGTTCGGATACGAAGAGACGGTGAGAATGCTGGCTTGCGTCAGGACGCCGCCGCGACTCGCACCCGAGACATCCACGCGGCGGAAATGATTGCCTTCGATGCCGCCGATCCCATAATGCTTTGCAAGCCTGTCATTGAGGTAAGTGTAATCCGCGGCGAGAAAATCGAAGATGCTTCGATCCTCGCGAACAATGCTCTCGAAAAACAGTTCCGTTTCCCGGTGCATGGCATCGCGCAATTCGTCGTCGAAGTTCGGGAACTTCCCGGGATCGGGCCGATGGCTTTCCAGGTTGCGAGTCTGAAGCCACTGCCCGCCGAAGTTTTCGGCCAACGCATTCGATCGAGGATCGCGCAACATGCGGCGGGTCTGTATCGCCAGCACTTCCGGGTTCTTCAGCACGCCCGCCTGCGCGAGCCGGAACAGTTCTTCATCCGGCATGCTGCTCCACAGGAAGTAAGACAGACGCGAAGCAAGCTCAAAATCGGTGACAGGGTGCGCGACGCCGCCTGGCGGGTCGCGCTCGATGCGAAACAGAAACTGGGGCGAGACCAGAATCGCCTGCAGGGCAAGGCGCATCCCATCTTCGAGCGTGTCTCCCTGTTCCTCTGCGAGTTTGACGAAGCGAACAAGAGTGCCGGCCTCCTCTTTCGAAACCGGGCGCCGGAAGGCCCGCCGGGCCAGATCCACGAGGTTATCCCGCACGCAGTCCGGATGATGGCGGTCCGTGACATGCCCGCAGACAAACACTTTCTGCTGCGATTCGGTCAGGGTGCCGCGGATATTGTAAGGCCCACGGACTTCAATGTAGTCGACGGTAAGGTGGCGATCCGTGGGCTGCAACGTATATTCTTCCGGGTTGTAATCATCGTTCAG
>DASTMK010000559.1:0-4619 GCA_035714225.1 Bryobacteraceae bacterium
GCTGTCCATTATAGCCGTTGGGCTTGTGGTTTGCGCCGGCCTCACACCCGTCGCACCGTCGCAGGTGACGACGGCATCCGTGATTGGCTACGTCACCGACACTGACGACCGCACGATACCGGGAGCGATCGTGACTATCAAAGAGGTCCGCACCGGCTTCACTCGCACTACCACAACGGACGAGCAGGGGCGCTACTCGATTGTGGCCATCCCGGCAGGCGAGTACAACTTCACGGTGCGGAAGGAAGGCTTCGAAGCCATTGAGAGACCAGGACAACTTATCACTCAGCAGATTGCCGCGAGAATCGATATCGTTCTGAAAGTCGGCTCGGTCAGCCAGTCGGTCACGGTGGAGGCTTCAGCGCCGCTTCTAGAAACGGAATCGCCCGCCAACGCCACTACACTCAGCAACCGCGTCATCACTGAGCTTCCAATGATCGGGCACAATTACTTGCAGGCAGCAATCTTGTCACCGGGGGTCACTCCGGTGGCGGGTGATTCGATGCTAACAGTGACAGTGGGAAACTACTTTAGCGGCGGCGCGGGATTCAAGCCGGTCAGTGTGTCGGTGGCGGGGGGACGGCCAGATTTCACTGCCTTCATACATGACGGTTTTGACGTTCGGGACCCCGGCTACGGCGGAGACCTCTTCCAGCCCTCTCCCGAGGCTATCAGCAGCACCCGGATCGTCCGGGGCTACGACAGCGCACAGTTCGGTGGCGAGCCTAGCATCGTTTACGTCAGCACCAAGAGCGGAACGAACGATTACCATGGCTCGCTATGGGAATATCACCAGAACGCCGGGTTGAAGGCCCGCGAGTTCAACGCGGCGGACGTTCCCCCATTGACCTACAACCAAGCGGGGTTCACCTTTGGCGGTCCGGCGCTGCCGCAGTTGAGAAACAGAACCTTCGTGTTTGGGGAATTTCAGCTCACGCGTATGCGCTCGGGCCAGCCGAACTTTTACGTGGTGCCAACTGCGGAACAGTGGGCGGGCGACCTTTCGAGCATTCCGGTACAGCTTTATAACCCGTTTGACGTAAATCCGGCGACTCAACAGCGGCGGCCGTTTCCGAACAACCGGATTCCCTCCAGCCTTTTCAGCACGATCGCGCAGAACTACAAAAAATACGTGCCTTTACCTAACGTGCCGGGCGCGGAGTATGGCGCCTACAATTACACCAGGAGCGCGCGAGCGATCACTGACGACACGCAGTACTTGATTCGCGTCGACCAGATATTGCCTCGCGGCGGCATGATGTTCGCCAAGTACTTCAACGACCACGTCACATCGAAATCCGAAGGGATGATTCCACTCGAAGGCTTCGGCACGCCTCTGAAAGGGCAAACGGCGTCTTTGGAGTGGGACCAGCCCTTGGGGCCAAACAAGTTGAACACGCTGCGCCTCGGGTTCTACCGGTCACACGTGCTGTTCGGCGGCATCCCCACCGACACTGATATTACCGGCGAACTGGGCTTCAGGAATTATGATTCGACCACTGCCTTCTGGGGCTTCCCCGGCCTCTCTGTCACTGGATTTTCGCTTCCCAACACCGCGATATACGATTACCTCTGGATAACGACGCGGATCGGTTTGCACGAAAACTTTTCTTTCATAAAAGGAAGGCACTCGTTGGATTTTGGGGCGACATTCCAGCCGTCGCAGTATCCCCAAAAGAATGGCATATATCCGCGCGGCAGCCTAACCTACGAAGGAGAATTCACAAAGCAGTCGCCCAACAGTGCGGAGACGCCGATCGGGTTCGCCGACTTTCTGCTGGGGACTTTCTCTACCGCCTGGGTAAATCCCGACGGTTTGCAACCCGTGCTTTCCAGCAACTATTACTCGTGGTACGTTCAGGATAAGATCCGCGTCAATAATAAGCTCACCGTCACCTTGGGCCTGCGTTGGGACTGGTGGTCACCTCCGGTGGAGAGGTATAACCGCTGGATGACCTTCGACCAGAACCAGGGCAAGCTCGCCTATGTTCTGAAGGATCCTTTCAACTGGCAAACCGATTTCCGGCAGCTGCGCGAAGAGTATCCGCGCGGAATGTTCCTGAACTGGAAGAAAAAGAACTATTCGCCGCGCGTTGGAATAGCGTACTTGCTGACGCCGAACACTACGATTCGCGTGGGCGGCGGGTTGTACTACGCCCAGGGCTTGAAGAATTTCCAGGACTTCGCCAGCTTCGGCAGTGGCAACCCTCCTTTCTCGAACAGTCTGACTTTGACGAATGACCCCACCCGGCTTACACCCGGCCGGTTGGACAACACGCTTTACGATCGTCCTACGATCGGCGCGATCAGCCCAGGTGCCTCCCTGGTCGTGCCGGACATCTACGCGCCTCAGCCCTACGTGGAGCAAGTGACATTTTCCGTGGAGCGGCAACTCGGGAGCGACATGTTGGTGAGCGCCGGCTACAACGGCGCCTGGGGACGCCACCTGGTGAACGGAGGTACCAATATCAACCAGGCGGCGCTTCTCGATCCGGATAACCCACTGCCGCTGGAGCAACGGCTCCCCTATCCCGAGTTCGGGTTTATCTTCCTCCAATCAAACAACAGCAACAGCTCCTACAACGGGATGCACCTGAGCTTTCAGAAGCGCCACCGCCACGGGCTTGAGCTGACAGCAAGTTACACTTGGAGCAAGTCGATTGACGTGTACACGTCGTCGTCCTCGGGCGGCAACAACCAGGATGCGCGCTGTCTGCATTGCGACCGGGCCTTGTCGGATAATGACCGGCGCCACTACTTCTCCCTCGGGTACGTCTGGGACCTTCCTTTTGGGCCGGGCCGCGCATTTGCCAACGCCGGCATAGGCAGCCACATTTTGGGGAACTGGCAACTCAGCGGAATCACGCAGCTCCGGGCAGGTACGCCGCTGACTCCAAGGACGTCCACATCTTGGATCAACGTGGGCTCCTGGATTGCGCTGCCGCGATCCAACCGGGTTTGTGACGGCCGGAAAAGCTCGCCTACGATGGACCAGTACTTCGACGCCGAGTGTTTTCCCGCACAGCCGCCGAACACTTTTGGGAATTCCGGGCGGAACGTGATCATCGGGCCGGGTTCGCAGCTCTGGGATATGTCACTGGCACGCGTGTTTGCGATCTGGGAGCGCCTTCAGCTCAGCCTGCGCGGCGAAGTCTACAGCGTGTTCAACCACCAGAATTGGGGCTCTCCGAACACCGACGTCTTTAGCCCGACATTGGGTAAGATTTTCGGCAAGTCGAGCCCGAGAACAATACAGCTTGGCGCCAAGCTGGAGTTTTAGCGCCCGTCACCGCCGGATCGGAGGGAATGCGTGAACCGCCGAGGTTTCTTTCGAAGGTTTTCTCTGTCTTCGCTTCTGCCGCTTCCATGGGGCGGAGGCGTCGCCGCCGCAGGTGGGGAAGGCCCTCCCGGCGGTGGCTTCCATTCGCAAGCGTTTGCGGCGCTGCCGGTGGAGGAGTCCTATGCTTTTCATAAGGCTCTCTCCGAAGGCGGATGGCATATGCGCCATGATCCGGCAGCTAAACCGTCGGCGACGGAAATGGTAGTGGCGGGCGAAGGGTGGAAGTTACTCCTCAAGTCCGACGCCGGCGAGCCGTTGCGGCAGGCCGCCGCCGATCTTCGCGCATACCTGGAAATCGCTATGAATACCCGGATTGCCGTCGAGACGGTTCCGAACCTCGCCGACTGGCGCGGCCGCAAGAAGGTTATCGTGGCCGCCACGCGCCTGGACCTCCCAGGTTGTGGAACGTCCCTGACTGCGAGCAAGGATTACCAGATGAAAGTGAACCCTGAACAAGTCGTCGTGTGTGGCTACGACGAACTGGGGGCGATGTACGGCCTGTACAATCTAGAAGAGCGCCTGGATCTGCGCGAAGGCCCTTTTCTGCCGCGCGATCTGAACACCACTCGCCGCAGCTTGTATAAGGCCCGGATGACGATGTCGGGTCTCGGTTGGATGGAGTGGCCGGACAAGTACCTGGCGTGGCTTCCTCGGTACGGCTTCGACTCGATTTTCACCTCAATGTGCTCCAATCCTAACGGAGCCATGACACCCTCGTATCTGGACCGCGTGCCGTGGGGCTGCTCTTTCCGGTTCCGCAAGCAGGACCCCGCTCGGCTTCGCGACACAATTCGCCGGGCGGGCCGGTACGGCATCAGCGTTTACTGCCCGATCATGTACAAATACACGGGCGAGTCCGACAACGAGAAGGAGCTGCGAAAACTTGTAGTTGATATCGTCACGCAATTCCCGGAGATCCGTGGATACGTGCTGTTGACGGAAGGGTTTTTCTACCGGACATGGTTCGGCGCCGGAGGACACGGGGACTCGGACCTCCGCGAATGGATCAGACACTGGGCGCGTGGCGTCGGGATTGTCGCCGAAGAGTGTCACAAGCTCAACCCGGCGATCGAGATCCTGCCATGGGACTACAACATTGACTTCCGTCCGAACCAGGTCGAGCTGAAGAAATACGTCATCGATCAACTCCCCCAGGGAACGATCCCGCTGGTGACCTTCGAAAACGGCAAAGCGATCGCCTTCGACGGTGAAAGCGGCTACGTGCGCGACTATTCCATCAGCGTAGTTGGCCCGTCCGAGGTGGCCGCGGCACAGATCA
>DASTMK010000560.1:0-11933 GCA_035714225.1 Bryobacteraceae bacterium
CCGCTACACTCGAGTTGCACGAACTATTGAACCGGCTCTTCGCCGGCAGCTACACGGAGGAGGCGGGCGAAGAAATGCTGGGCAATCTTGTTTTGCGCATGGAGCGTTTGGAAGGAGCCATTCGCGCGCAGGAGGAGGCCGGACCCGGGAAAAAATAGATGCTGCCCAGGTATCTCTTGCGACTGTTGCTCTTCGTCGTCTTCGTGTTCAATACGGAAGCGGCGCATCTTTCCGGGGTTGTCTATGACGGCCGGGGAACGCCGCTCTTCGGCGCGGAGGTTCAGGTACAAAGCGAGTCCAGCGGCGCACGCTGGAAGCTCCTGACGGATGAACAAGGCCGCTATTCTTTGCCGGCGGTGCCACCGGGTCCATATCGAGTCCGCGTACGCATGCCCGGTTTTCACACGGTGTCGCGCAGCGCCGCCCTTCCGTCCGCGGACAAAGATCTTCAGCTCGATTTTGCCCTGGAGATGATCGTTCTTCGCGAGGTGATTACAGTCGTAAGTGGACGGGACGACCTCGATCCATCCGGCAGCGGCGCACTCATTCTGGCCCGCGAAAACACCGGGAGCGGACTGCCGGCGAACGGCAGGGATTTCCGCGCGGCGTTCGACCTTATGCCCGGCGTTGTGATCACACCGGCAGGTGTGAACGATGCGGGCCAGTTCAGCTCGAACGGCCAGAGACCGAACTCGGGCACATTCCGGGTGGATGGAGCCAGTGCCAATACAGGAGTCGGCGGCAACGCGTTACCAGGAGCTTTTCCAGGCGCCTCGCTTCCGGCAATGACCGCGTTTGGCACTACGGAAAACCTGGTTACTCCCGAGAACACACAATCCGTGGAGTTCCGGCCGCTCAGCTTTGCCCCCGAAGCAGGCGGCCGGCCGGGGCCGCAAACGATCATTACCACGCGCTCGGGCTCGAACCAGTTTCACGGTTCGTTCTTTGGCCGGCTGCGGGATCACGGTTGGAACGCCCGCGACTGGTTCTATAACAGCGAAACAATTGCCTACGCAAATGTTTTTTACGACCTCCCCCAATACCGTGCGACAGGAGGCACTTTTGGCGGCCCGATTTTTCCAAACCGGACCTATTTTTTCTTTTCCTTCGACCGGTCCTCTCTGGCTGATTCCTCCTATCAACGCACGTCCGTCCCTTCCATGAAGCTGCGTGAGGAGGCGCCTCCCGAGCTTGGTGGAATTCTGACCTTTTTTCCGCAGCCCACCGGGCGCGAGCTGGGAGGCGGCGAATCGGAGGGAATAATCCCCATTACTACAAACGGCTCTTTGAAGACCTACAGTCTTCGCGCCGACCACTCCTACGGCTCACACGCACACTTGTCCGGCAGATTCGTACAATCGCAATCGTCCTTACTAGGGAGTTACGGGGGAGGAACTTCCAACTGGCGCAGCCTTACAATCGGTTTGACCACCGGGTTTTCCGGACAGATCCACGACCTGCGATTCAGCTATTCCAATGCCACGGCTGTCGGCTTCCATGGAGGCGCTCGTACCCCGCTGTTCGGGCTTTCCGGACTGATGCCCGGGTTTCGCATAGAGCGGTATGGCCCCGATTCCTGGGGTTGGGTCCAGGACGCCTTGGCTGAGCCCAATCTGGCTAAATTCCTGCCGCCAGTCCCCTCGGTCACTGTGCTCGGGATTTCGGTACGAGGACTGGGCCAGTTTATCGAAGGCTACGCCGGCCAGGCCCGCCAGCAACAGTGGGAAATTGCCCACTCGGTTTCGAGACAATTTGGACAGCATCAGATTCGAGGGGGAGTGCAAGTCGTCCGGCTCGATCCCGCCCGGGACGTAGCCGTCAACAGTGTTCGGGGAGCGGCTTCGGGGCTCGACAGCATCCTCGACAGTAGTCCGATAGCGGTTACGCTGTCGCAGGTACCGCGATATGCCGGCAGAGTCTACGCTGTGTCGGCGTTTCTGCAGGACACCGTCAAGCTCAGCGATTCGCTGAATCTCCTTTACGGCCTTCGTTGGGAACTCACGCCGCCTACGAGCGGGCAGCAACCGGTTCCCACCATCTCCGGAATGTGGACACCAAGCGGCTGGCAGACCGCTTACGAGGGAGATGTGAATCGCAACGCCCCATGGCCCATGCGTTTTGGGCAGGTTGCTCCGCGCGCCGGTTTGGCTTATCGTGTACCGGGCGCGAGCCGGCTTGTCTTTCGCGCGGGCGCCGGGCTCTTCTTCGACACAGCGCTGGGAGCAAGCGTCAATCCGATTAACGGCGCGCCGTTCAACAGTTGGCAGCTATCTTCCTCGGGAACAGGCATCGGCACATCGGCTCCCGCTTTGCCTGACTGGCTGCCAACTGCGGACTCACTGGAGATCAGGCAGTTTCTCTCGGGACCTTATCCCGTCCTGCGTCTTCCCGTGTCCTGGCAATGGCAAACTTCCCTGGAACGGGAAGCGGGCGCCAAAGGGGTCGCTTCTCTTGCCTATACCGGCTCGATGGGAAGGAATCTTCTAGGGAATCATGCCTACGTTGAGCCCGATACGGGAGTCTTGAAGCGTATCGTTACGCTGACCCGGGATGC
Source organism: Bryobacteraceae bacterium (assembly GCA_035714225.1). GTDB lineage: Bacteria > Acidobacteriota > Terriglobia > Bryobacterales > Bryobacteraceae > CAADGY01. The sequence goes on from DASTMK010000560.1 coordinate 2,555, forward strand.
TTCGAGCTACCACGCTCTCCAGTTGCGGTACTCCGGAATGGTAACCTCGGCTCTTCAGGCGTCTGCATCCTACACCTGGTCCCATTCCATAGACAACAGCTCCCAGGACTCCAATGTCTTTTTGGTGCGCCCGGGCTACAGCACGGATGCAGCCCGGGGTTCATCGAGCTTTGATGTCCGGCATGCGTTGACGGCGGCCATGTCGTACCAGACGCCGGCGCGGATGCCCAAGCCTCTGCGAAGCTGGCTGGTGAGCGGCATCCTTCGCGCCCGCACCGGTTTCCCGATTGACATCCGGAACAGCGAACCGGCGTTTGGGCTGAGTTTCATCAATGCCGGACGCCCGGATCGCTTACCTGGTGCGCCTGTCTGGATCGGGGATTCTGCCGTAGCAAGCGGCCGCCGGTTGAATCCGGCCGCCTTCCACATGCCGGCTGCGGGTCAGGAAGGAAGCCTGGGACGGAATGCGATCACCGGAAACGGCCTGGCGCAGATCGATATGAGTATCCGCAGGCATTTCCATCTCTTTCGCGGAATGGCGCTGCAAGCGGAAATCAATGTTTTCAATGTCGCCAATCATCCCGCGTTTGCCGATCCCGTGCCCTTCCTGTCGAGTCATTGGTTCGGGCAGTCCACTTCCATGCAGAACCTGATGCTCGGTTCAGGAAGACCCAATAGCGGCTTGCCCTCCGTCTTTCTTCCGGGCGGTTCCAGATCGGTAGAACTCGGTTTTCGATTCTCGTTTTGAGCGGCGAGACTGTTGGGTCGAAGGTCAAGCCACCCGATATTTTCGCAGCGCCGCCTCGTCGAGCTCAACGCCCAGCCCTGGCGTTGTCGGAACCGTGATGTAGCCACCTCTGACCTGGAACGGCGTTGCCAGTAGGTCGCTCTGCCGCAAAAAGCAGAGGGTATCCGATGGAACGGTGCAACTCTTCGTCGCGGCCGCCGCGTGGATGAAGGACATGTCGCGAATCCCGAGTTCTACTCCGGAGCCGTGCCACACGGGGATGCCCGCCAGTTCCGCTATGTAGCAATTGCGCACAAAATCCCGCATCGTACCGCCCAGGTTGAACACGTCGCATGCTTCGGCGCGTATCGCTTCATACATCTGGGCCGCCCCGGACGGTGTAATCGCCAGTGGAATGGGAAGCCGCCGCCGGAACTCGCGAAACCAGTCCAGCCGTTTAGGCACAGGGTCCTCGATAGTAAGGTTGAACTGTTGAAGCCGCTGGCCCACCGGCAGAAAACTCGCCAGATCCGGGTAGGACGAATTGAAGTCCACAATGAAACTCAGTTCCGGCGCTGCTTTCGAAACCGCGGCCAACTGCCGGTCGATGGGATCGCCGTAGCGCGCCTTGAACTTGAGATTTCGAAAGCCAAGCTCAACAGCCCTCTCGCCGACGCGGATCAGGTCCGGCAGAGTGCGCTGCCCCGTCCAGTAGGAGACGGCGACCTTTTCCTGTTGGCGGCCTCCCAGAAGATTGTATACGGGCACGCCCTGGCTCTTGCCGATCAGGTCGTAAATAGCGATCTCAAAACCATCCGCGGTACGGCGCTCCGGCAGGCCTAAAGCAGGAGAAGCCATGTCGAGTTGCCACAGATTCTTTCCTGTTAAAAACTCCGCATTCTTCGCCACGGCCTCTTGCGGAACATCGCGGCCGGTTTCGCCGATGCCGGTCAGCCCGCCCGAATGCACTTTGAGAATGAACTTTGGATACTTATCGAAATCGCGCAGACGGACGTCCAGGTTGGGTCCGTAGTCCTCGCTGACAACTACACCCGGCCGCATCGGCACAACCACCTTGATGTACTCGACGCGTTCCACTTTCAAAGGTGAGGCATCGGCCCGAGCGGCGAATCCCAGAAAGGCGGCAAGAAAATTTCGTCGCGGCAACATATCGATCTCCTCCGGTTCCGTACACTGTATCGCAGGAACTCACCGTCGCGCTCGCGTATGATAGTCTGCACGGCACCGGGCAATCGAACTTGGGACAACAGACCTCCAACATTCGCTGGATCATTTGCAGCTTCCTGCTGGCCATCAGCACACATGCGTTCATCACTCGGATGTCGATGAGCGTGGCGGCTCAACCCATTCAGAAACAGTTCGGCCTCACTAATGTTGAGATCGGTTGGGTGCTGAGTGCCTTCGTCGTTGGCTATGGCATCGTACAATTCCCGGTTGGTGTGTTGACCGACCGCGTTGGACCGCACCGTCTGCTGGCGCTCACGCTATTCTCCTGGTCGGCACTTCATTTCCTGACGGGCTTCAGTGCGTGGTTCGCCGCCGGCACAAGCATCCTGCTTCCACTGATAGCGATCCGATTCCTGATGGGCATCGCGCAGGCGACCGTGCTGCCCTGCTGCATTAAAGCGATCGCACGGTGGATGCCTCTCGCCGAGCGCGCCACCGCCAACGGGTTTTTCATGATGGGGCTCGGCGCCGGGGGAGCCATGAGTCCGCCGCTTACCGTTGCCTTGATACAAGGCTTCGACTGGCGGGCACCGTTCTTCCTTCTCGGCATCCTCGGTCTGGCGCTGGCCGGCGCGTGGTTGTCGTTCGGGCGGGATGCCCCGCAATTGCACCGGCGCGTCAGCGCCGCCGAACTGGCGCTGATCTCAAGCGGCAACGCGACCGGTGCACATACCGTCCGGGAACCTACGCCGTGGCGCAACCTGCTCGCGAATCGCAGCATATGGTGTCTGGCGTTCAGCTATGGTGTGGCGGGCTATCCGTCGTACGTATTTTTCACGTGGTTCTTCCTGTACGTGGTGAACGTACATAAGCTCGACATCCGTGCAGGCGGATACTGGGCAGCGCTCCCCTTCGTGATGATCGCGGTGATGACCCCGCTGGGAGGCCGGGCTTCCGACCTGCTGACCGTGCGCCTCGGTAAACGCAAAGGGCGGCTCGGCGTGGTTCTCATGGGAGCATTCCTCGCGTCGTTACTGATACTGGTGGGCGCGCGCGTTCAGGATGCACGCATCGCGGTGGTGCTTCTGTCGCTTGGCGCCGGGTTTCACCTCTTCGCGCAGACTCCGTCGTGGGCGGCCACCATCGATATCGCCCCCGCGCACTCGGCGACGGTGTTCGGCATAATGAACACGCTGGCACAATTCGCCGGCGCATGCGCCCCGGTGCTCACGCCTCTGCTGGCGGAGCGGTTCGGTTGGACCAGCGCTCTGGATTTCGCAGCCGGCATGGCCGCGCTGGCGGGACTTCTCTGGATCGGAGTTCGGCCAGACCGCGTGCTTACGCCTTCCCAGCCTCCTGTGCACGCATTGCAGCGATGACCAGTAAGAGAACCGCCATCACCCCGGCCAGTGCGACAGCCTGGAACAGAGGACCCGGCACGCCTAATCCGACCGCCGCCTGATAAGGCTCACTGTAGCTCATGCCGGTCCAGATGTAGCGTCTGATTCCGAAAGAGGGCAACATCGCCGTAAGCAGGTCCACGGCCCAGAAGCTGGCACTGAGCAACGCCGTTCGTTTCAGCCCGCCTGGTTTGTATCGCCACAAGAGGAAAGCCGCCGCCAGCGCGACCGCGAAACTGCTGGTGGATCCGGAAAAGTTCGTCAGGTGCCTGCACCATTCCGAGCCGATTCCCTCGACCTCGCAATGGCCGCGTCCGCCGGCGAGCCCGACCCACCGGAACTCCGGCGCGAACTGAAGTCCGAACAACCGGAACTCCGTTATCGTGCCCCCACAGGCAACTCCGGTGAGGGCGTGGCCCGCCGTTTCATGCCACGGGATGGCGAGGCTGAGCACGACGATCACAACAGCGATGTGCGCGAAAATTCGCCCGAGTTTAGGCAGCATTCCAGCGTCCGGTCACGGCGTGCGAATCTTCGCCAGAACACGCGCGACAGCAGCGGTGATGCGGTCCTCCACATCGGAGGTGAACCGCCCCGGAAAGGCCGAGAACAGGAACGCATCGCCGCCTTCGTAGCCTCCCTCCTTCCAGACCCGCAGCGATGGAATGTAGCCGAAGACGTCGTTGCTGTAGCCGGCAATCCATGTCGTATCGGCACCATACTGTTGCTTAAACTTCAGCGCGTAGTCGACGGTCAGCTCGCCAGCCAGCCCGATGAGCGTAAGGCTATCGCCGAACTGCCACGCCTGCACGGCATAAGGTCTGGTCTTCGGGACACCCTCTTTACTCGCGAGCGCCGCCAGCATCCTGCGGCCATGGGCCGCCGTATACCCGACCTTGGATGTAAGTTCCTTCTCCCAACGGGCACGGTCGAATGGGCCCTCGAAGGCAAGCTCCGGGAAATCCATCGCCGCTCGCACCGGTCCCGCAACCGGCTTCATCTTGGCGCGAAGGACCTCTTCCACCGCGTCGGCGAGCGTCGCTCCGTAGCGTTCCAGATGCTCGGGCTTTCTACGGGGAAGCGGGTTGGAATCGGCGCCGGCTCCCATAACAAAAAGCGCCTTCGCACCGGGGAAACGTTCTTCGAGATAGTGTTGCGCGTAACCCGCGTAGTCGCCGTGAACCGTGTAATCGCCCATAATCGTGTTGTGGCAGGCGTATCCGAATAGAATTGCAACAAGATCACCGGCGGTATTGCGGACCGCAAGCACGGGCACATCGTGATCGACCGGCGCCGGGTACTCCCGGTGTGCGACGCGGCGGCGGTTCACGGCAAAGCCGGCAAAGCCCTGGTTGAATTCGAGTGTAGCCGGCCTGATGGCTGCCACCGATTTCGCTACGGCATCGAAGATGAGCCCGGACAGTTTCTCCGTGTAGCGGGCGATAATTTCCTTTTGCGCGGCAAGCTGCGGTCCCATAATTTCGGAGTAACTGCCGGGTCCGCCCACAACCGGCGCGCTATGGGTGTGCGAGACATTAAATAGAATTCGCTCGCGCGGAATCTTCAATTCGCTCGCGGCACGCGCCGCAATGGATTCGGCCATCTCGCGCCGGATGCCGACCAGATCGAGCGTCACAATGACATTCGTTGCGCCCGTGCCGTCTTTGATCGCCAGAGCTTTGGCGTGTATCGGCTGGCGAACGGATTCCATCGGTTTCGTACGAGCCGCATAGCCGGCAAGCCAGATCGGCTCGGAAGGAGTGATGTCAACCGCCGCCACCCCGGCTTCCCATCCGGCGCGGAGCGAGCAAGTGAACAACAGGAGGAATAGCAGTTTCGCTTTCATCTGTCCTCAACAGAATATATTCTTCCAGCGCCCATAAGGCAATAAACGGAGTTTGTTCCAGACTATCAGAGCTTGTACTATCGTTTTGGGCGGAGGCAAAAGTATGACACACCGTGAACGAATGATCGCCGCACTGGAACACCGCGAGCCGGACCGCGTACCAATGGATCTCGGTACAGCCCGGTTCACCGGCATGGTGAAAGTGGCCTATGAGAACCTGTGCGCGCATCTCGGGTTCGGAGAAACCGGTCCTGTGGTGGACCGTATGCAGCAGGTGGTGGAGATGGACGAAGCCGTGCTGCGCCACCTGGACGTCGATGCGCGTGCCGTGTCGCAAGGCGCTCCCGACCGCGGCGGGGATGAGGAACTTTCCGAGGGGGAATACAAAGACGAGTGGGGAGTGGTCCGCTCCAAGCCACCCGGCTGCCACTATTTCGAACTCAGGCGTTCTCCGCTCGCAGGCAAAATCGATGCGGGCGCCATCGCGCGTTACCCCTATCCCGATCCATCCGACACAGGCCGGGTGCGGGGCTTAAGAGAAAAGATCAGGAGCCTGCGCGACAACACGGACTACGCCATCATCTACAACGCACGATATAACCTGGTTCATCAGACACAATACCTGCGCGGGTTCGAAGACTGGTACTGCGATCTCGGCGGCAACCACGATCTCTTCCGTTGTCTGATGGATGCCGTAGCGGAAAACCTGTTAGCCACCAACGCGCGCATTCTGCCGGAAATTGGCGATCTCATTGACATCGTGGCGTTCGGTGACGACGTGGGCCTGGAAGACCGCCCGGTCTGTTCACCGGCCCTGTACCGTCAGTTGATCCGGCCCTATCAGGAGCGGTTCGTCGCACAGATTCGCGCCAACACCGGGGCAAAAATCCTCTATCACTCCTGCGGTTCGGTCTATCGGCTTATCGAGGATTTCATCGAACTCGGCATCGACGCCCTGAACCCGGTACAGGTGACCGCTCGGAACATGCAGCCGGAACAGTTGAAACGCGAGTTCGGCGGCCGCATCGCATTCTGGGGCGGCGTTGACAGCCGGCGTATCCTTCCGTACGGCTCCCCCGACGACGTGAAGGCGGAAGTCCGCCGCCGTTTCGAAGAGATGGGTGGCGGAGGCGGCTACGTGCTGGCTGCCGTGCACAACATTCAGCCCGACGTGCCGCCCGAAAATGTTCTCGCCATGTATGACGAAGGACGAAACTGCACCTACGCCATACACGCGGCCGCCTGAAATCAGAAGTGCAGCCGGAGCGTGTACTGCATCTCGCGTCCGCGGTTTGCCTGCGTGGTGGAACGGCCGAACAGAGAACTGGTGACAGTGGTGTTGGGCATTCCCGCCATGAAGCTGTTCGTCAGGTTGTAAGCTTCCATCTTGAATTCCAGCCGGACCCGCTCCCCGTGGATTGGGAAGAACTTCGAAAGCGTCGCGTCGATATTCGTAAAGCGCGGGCCGGTTACACCGGGATATTGCCACGGATTCGTACGATTCGTGTAAGCCGGCAGAACACTGAACTTCGTGGTGTCCCAGTAACGGTCCCGGGTGGGATTGTCGATACCCGGATCGCCCTCCACCAGCGCTCCGCCGAACCGGACAAACTGGCCCGAGTTGTAGTTGAAGATCGCGCTCGAGGACCAGCCACCGAAGATCGCATTGACAACGGCATGTGCATTGCTCAGATACGGACGTCCCTTGCCGAAAGGAAGATCGTAGGTACCCGCGATATTCATACGGTGCCGCGGCAGAAAGCCGTCGATGTAAGTGAACCGCTCCTCGTATTGATCGACGGCATTGAAAAACTCGTAGCTCCGCTCGCGGTTGTAGTTGTATGCCCAGAACATGCTCAGGCCGTTGGCAAACGGGCGCTGGAGTTTGACCTGGAAGAACTGGTAGCGGTTCTTCACGCCGTCGGTCTGTGTCTGCCGCAACCTGTCATATTGCGGGTACGGCCGCAGCAGACTGCTGATACTTACATTTTCGCGATTACGGAGCTGCCCGGGAAACTTATCCGGCGTGGAGAATTGATAGAAAGGATTGGCAACGGTTCTGTCTAACTCCGCCTTGTAAGTGTAGGTCAGGTTCGGATCGAATAGATTCAAGTCCTTGGCATAAGGCAGGTTATAGCCTAAGTTCACAAAGTAAGTGAAATCGACTACGAACTGTGCCGCTAACTGGCGCTGGAAAGAAACATTGATGCGCTCGCGAACGCCCGTTTTCATTCCCTGCTGGCTCCAGTCGGCGGGATCTCCCAGGTTCTGATAACGGCCCAATGCTTTGCCCTCGGGAAGGATCAGCGGGTTGGAGGCCGGGAACGGATCGCTCAACTGGCCGCCCGGAACGCCAACCAGTGCGGGGGCCACGAACGAACGGGCAGTATAGCCATAAAGGCGAATGCCCGTGTCCTGGAACGGCCGCGTCTGGCTGGAAGGAATGACGTACCGTGCATACCCGGCGCGGATAGACATCTTGTCGTTCAGCCGGATGGCCGCACCGATTCTCGGCATGAAGCCATGCTTCGAGGTGTTGAACATGCTCCGATGCTCATCGCTTGAAAAGATCCACGCACCGTTGTAGATGGGCGGAGCTTGCGCGTAGGCGAGCACTTCCGCCGGCAGCCTGGGGGCATTCGCGCCCTGCATCTCCGGTATGGGGTCGGTCAGATCGAGGTAGCGCGAGATGCGGTCCAGGCGATCTACCGGCCCGGTTTCGTATTCGAAGCGCAGCCCCAGATTCAGAGTGAGGCGCTGGTTCACTTTGAAATCATCGTGCACGTAGGCCGCATAGCCGTTCACAGTCAATTCGTGCGGAGCCACATACTGCGCCAGGGACTGCGAGTCGACTGCGCCGAGAAGGAACGTCGCATAGCTGTCGCCGCTGAGGCTTGTATCGGGGCTTTGAAAAGTGTTGGCGGTGAATCCCGGACCGAAATAGAAGCCCATCGGGTCCGGATAGTTGATCAGCCCGAAGGAACGCCGGTAGGAGATGCCCGTCTTCACATTGTGGCGCCCCATGGAATGCACCAGTTTTCCCTGGAAGCTCGCGTTTTTCGGATGTTCGATCCAGAAGAAGCGGTGACCGAAGACCGCGTCGCCGATACTCAGATACGGATAGTAGATCGCGGGCAAATCTTTCGTGTAAGGTGAAAACCACCGGTTGGGCCAGAACCCCGCCAGGTCCTCTTCGGTTACCGCGGCGGATTCCGAAAAATAGTCGTCCTGAATCGATGCGTAGCTGCCGGTAAAGTTCAGGACGGTGCTCGGGCTCAGTACATATACGGCGTCTCCGGCGACGTTGAAGGAGTACATTGCCCCGCCCTCATCCTTGGGCATGGCCGGAGTATCCACCGTGTGGCTTTCGTCGATCAGGTTGTGGAACTGGCTGTACCTGCCGAACACGCGCCACTTCTCGCTGATGTTATAGTCCGTGCGGTTTGAAAAATTCCAGTAGCGTGAAAGCCATGTGTAGGACTCTTTGAAATTGTTCACGCCGGTGATATCGTCGCCGGGGCTATTCGGATTCCAGATGTCCTGCATCATACGCACAGCGGTCGGATCCATCCGTTGTGTGGGAATGCGGTTTCCGGGAAACGGCGTTCGCGTCGCGGTACCGTCCGCACCAAGTTGCGTGCTCCACGGATCGTAGATGGTACGGAGTCCACCCACCGCATTTAGCGAGCGGGAGAAATCACCGGTGCGCTCCAACTCCGTGGGCATGGTGCGAATGTTCAGGCGCGGGTCCTTGGTACGCCATTGCTCCCACGCCGTAAAGGTGAACAGCTTGTTTTTGATAATCGGATTGCCGAGTGTACCGCCCCAGATATGGTTGCGGACGAAGTTAGGCGTGCGGCTGATCGCGTCGCTCACCGCGTTCAGTTTGGGGTTCCGGCCGAAATAATACGCCGTTCCGTGGAAAGAGTTAGTACCCGCCGACATGGACAGACTCATGATGCCCCCCGCGCTGTTGCCGAACTCGGCGTCGATGCTGTTCTGCTGCACGGTGAACTCCTGGACGGCATCCATCGGAGGCGCATAAGACGCTTTGTTCGTCATCATGAGTGGAGCACCATCCAGTAGAAGATCCACCCTGCCGCTGGTGCTTCCTCCTACGTCAATGGTTGCGGCGCCCCACATGTCGAAGGGATTGTTCGCGCCCCAGCCGCGATCCACTACCGACGGATCGAGCAGTGCCAACCGGACTGGATTGCG
>DASTMK010000561.1:0-2469 GCA_035714225.1 Bryobacteraceae bacterium
CGGAGACAGGACGCTAACCGAATGGCGCACATTTACCTCTGTTTTCTCTGGCACATGCACCAGCCGTTCTATAAGGACCTGCTCTCAGGCGAGTACAGGCTTCCCTGGACACGCATGCATGCGTTGAAAGACTACTATGGAATGGTTCACATTCTGGAAGAGTTCCCCGAAGTACACCAGACCTTTAACCTGGTCCCATCGCTGATGGTACAGGTGGAAGAGTACGCCCGGGGCGAAGCAGTTGATCCATTTCTCAAGTGCGCCCTGAAGCCTGCCGAGGAACTCACGGAGCACGAGCAGGATTTCATTCTCCGGTATTTTTTTCAGGCCAGCGTAACACGGCTGATCAATCGTTATCCCCGGTATGCGGAATTGTACGAGGCGTGGCAGGTGGCGGGCAGAAACCCCGTGCGAGCGCGGCGCTTTTTCGGCACTTCGGCGATGAGGGATTTGCAGGTACTCTCTCAACTCGCCTGGTTCGACGAAGAATTTCTGGCCCATGATGCCGAGGTATCGGCGCTGGTGAAAAAGGAGCGCGAATATACTGTTGACGACCAGTTGCTGCTGGGACGCAAGCAGACGGAGATGATCGGCCTCGTCCTGCCGGCTTACGCGGAAGCGTTGCGCCGGAGCCAGATCGAGGTTTCGACAACTCCTTTCTACCACCCCATTCTTCCGTTGATCTGCGATTCCAATATTGCGCAAGTTTCGCACCCGCACGTGCCGCTGCCCACCCGATTCCGGTATCCCGGCGATGCGCGCTGGCAGCTCGATCACGCTCGCAGCTATATGGAATCGCGCCTGGGCTCGGCGCCCGTGGGGCTGTGGCCGTCGGAAGGATCGGTTTCCGACGAGGCACTGGAAATTGCCGCCGATGCCGGTTTCCGCTGGTTCGCCACCGACAATGGTGTGCTGGGCCGCACGCTCGGCAGTGTTGCCGGAGTGGAGCAGACCTACAAGTCGTACCGCTGGAAACGAGAGGGCCGGGAACTGCTCTGCCTGTTCCGCGACCATTATCTCAGCGACCTGATCGGGTTCGTCTACCAGCGTATGGAAGCCAACGACGCCGCCGGGCATTTCCTCGGATTGATTCGCGATAACTGCCGTGGGATGCTCGCAAGTGGGCGCGATGCGCTGGTGCCCATCATTCTGGACGGGGAAAACGCCTGGGAGCATTACCCGGAAAACGGCCGGCCGTTTTTACAGGAGTTGTACCGCCGCATCAGTGAGGACCCGGACATGAGGGCGGTCACGGTTTCCGAAGCGTTCGAAAGAATCGAAGCGGAAACGATCCACAACATTTTTCCAGGTTCCTGGATTAACGCCAATTTCGATATTTGGATTGGCGCGGAAGAAGACAACAAGGCGTGGGAGTATCTGCTGCGGGCACGGCAGGCTTACGATCGCGTAGTTTCCTCCGAGCCCGGGCTGAGCATCGAAGCAAAACGTGTGGCGCACGAGGAACTGATGATTGCCGAAGGCAGTGACTGGTGCTGGTGGTACGGTCCGCAGCATGAATCGGCCAACCGCCCCGAGTTCGACAGGCTCTTCCGGGACCATCTGGCGAATGTCTATCGTGCGTTAAACGTGTCTCCTCCGGAGGAGTTATCGAGGCCGATTCTTCAGGTTTCGATCCGCGAATTCCACGAGCTGCCCACCGCCCCCGTTCGTCCGTCTATCGACGGCGAGGTCACTTCGTACTTCGAATGGCTGGGCGCCGGGTTGTACAAAGTGGATGGCCGCTCCGGCGCGATGCATGGACAGCGATACCTGATCCGCGAATTGCGGTACGGCAGCGACGGATACAGTATCTACCTGCGTGTAGATTTCGAAGAGGGCTTCGATCCGGCGGACATGGAGGCGCGGTTCACCATCGCACAGGCTGCCGGCTCCGGAGCTTCCGCTAGCATCGTGCTGAATCTTAGCGCAAATGGTGTTGAGCCGGTGGGATCCTCATTGCAGGGCGAATATGCCTATCATTCCGTCCTCGAGATGAAACTGCCTCTGCCGGCGCTTGGAATCTCGATCGGGAATCCGGTGCGCGTGCAGATGTCGATGTGGCATGGAGGACTTCCTGTAGACGCCTTGCCTCCACAAGGGTGGCTGGAAGTATCGACCGCGGAGCCGAGCGACTGGCCCTTGTAGAAAGGTATCGACTACTTATGCGTGTCGTTGCCGCTTGCCTGTTGGTTTGTTTCCTGGGGAAGATGGTTTCCGCGGAGGAGCAAAAGCCCAGGCGCCTCAACAAGGTTATTGAATTACTTGAGAGCCGCCGTCAACCGCCGCTCGGTGTCTTCGCCTTCAATCCCACGCCGCGGAGCGGCGCGTCAATCGCCAGTTCCGCGGTCGATTTCGTCATCGTCGACATGGAACACGCGCCGTATGATCCGGCGCGTCTCGAAGGCTATCTGCTGGGTATGATCGACAAGCGCCGGATCGTCTCCAGCGGTTCGCTGCAGCCGCCCGTGA
>DASTMK010000562.1:0-4069 GCA_035714225.1 Bryobacteraceae bacterium
GTTCGGAGTCAGCAGTTTTTTGGGCAGCGGCGTCATATAGTCGCGGAATTCGAGGCGCAGGTGTAGGCCGGATCGCAGCGCCACCTTAAAACCGGCTCCGGCGGCGAGCATACCGCTCCACTGGTCTGCCTTGCTCAGCAGCACAAGTTGGCTCAATGGCTGGTAGGCGGGCTCGGTTCCAGTGCCCCGATAGTATTTTCCTCCGCCGCCAATAGCGATGAAGGGCCGGACTGCGGACTCGGGAGGCGCTGTATAGAAAAGCAAATCATAGTGTATCGCGTGAGACTGCGCGGAAAATGTGGCCGACTCGCCGTTTCCCGACACCTTCATGTCGTTTTTAAGAAAAAGATATCGGATCTCCCCGCCAATGTTGCGATACATCTCATGGCCCAAAATCAGGCCGCCGGCAAACCCGGTCCTAAATCCCGTGGATGCCTTCGCACTCTCTGACGTAACAGTCTTTGAGAGATAGAAACTGCCGCCGCCAACGGCGGCGAAGTCCCAAATCGGGCCGGCTCCTGGGAGTTGGGCGGGCAGCAGGGCAGCAGTCGTGATGAGAAGCAAAGTCCGCATGATAATCGATCCGTGTCATTCGACGACACGTACTTCAACACTAGTAGTGCTTCCACCCTGGGAAATTAACAGAGGAATTGAAAGTCCGGTGGAAATTGTTATCGGAACGCCCGCTTCGATCCGGTAGACACCCACCTGGCCTGGAGCAAGACCAGCGAACTTCACGTCGAGGCTCACGCCGCCCAGAGTCGCCGTAGGCGCCACAAGACTGGCGGCGGGCGGGTCCGCGGGAGCCGGCATGCCGGTTTCCACGGCAGGCCATGTTTTTCCGAGCCCGGTGAGATAGATCGTAATCGTTTCGCCTCTATGGATCGGGTTGGAAATTGTTACCAGGCTGTTGTTGCTCCGGTAAATCGTGGGAAGGTTGCTATTCGGGCCGGCTATTCCGCTATGAAAAATACTCGGAGCGGCAGGTGAAATCGTCAAATTAAAGTTGTCGCTGACGCCTCCGGGAGTTCTCAAAATCAATGTTGCATTTCCGTCCACCTGGAAGGGAAGTTGCGCATTAATCTGACCGGGCGAAACAAACAGCATTGGCATCGGTACCCCGTTTGCCGTGAGACAGGTTTCTCCCAGCGCAGTGGGAAGGGGCATTTCTTTCGTTGCGGCGTTGATTGCGCTTAGATTATTCCCGAACAGGGTGATCAGCCCTCCCGGCGCGACCGGCTGCCTCAGGTCCGCTGCATTGACAATGCTGTCGATACGCGGAGGAGCCAGTGAAGCATCGTAGTCCCAGGCGAGCACCGTGAAACCGGATGTAGTCAGGTTTATGATGGCTTTGCGGCTGTACAGCGGAGCCACCGTTCGCGTGAACGCGGAGACAACGTCTTTCAGGACCGGGGCTTCGGCAATGCGTGTAGCCCTCATGGCGATTGGACCGCCAACATCCAACCTTTCGATAACGCCTGGACTGGCTGAGTTGGCGGCGGTAGTGCGGAAGCCTCCCCGGTCCACAAAGACATATCCGGAGGATAATCCCGTGGCGGAACTGAATTTCTGCGTGGGATAAAGGGACGCATTCAGCATCTGGTGGCCGACGGCGAACACGTCGTAGCTGGAAGCCGCATAGCCTCCGGACAATGAGGTTTCATCCTTTCGGGAAGCGATGAAGCTATCCACGTTCGCGTTGTAGAGCATGATGGTTCCGTTGGCTTGGGCAACCAGGATCGCAGAGCCGTTAGGCGAAGCGGTCAGGACCGTGTCGGCGTCGACATCGTTCTTATAGATGCCGAGGCTGGGCAGTTCGACAGCCCTGCGAGTGCCCAAATCCACCCGGTCGATCATATGTATCGGGCCGGCAACTCGCGATGCGGCGAGAATAGCATTCCCCGAGGCGGCTATGGAACGCGGATAGTGCCCGGCAGGGAATACGATGGGCTGCTGCGGCTCCAATGTCTCAAGGTCGAAGACATTCGCGATCTGCGAGTTGTCGTTGCCAACAATCAAATAGTGCCGGTCGAAGCTGATGGTCATCTGCGTTGGCGTATTGCCGGTTCTCAGCGTATGCAGCAGGCTGTAGTTGGTGCCGTCATATACAAGAACCTGGTTCTTATCCTGGCGCAGCACGAAGAACCTGTCCCGGTCCGGGTCTGTCGCAACGTCTACCAGCTTGCCCGGGACGTTGATCACCGTGCCGCGCTGATCGGGATCGCGCAGGTTGACGAGAACACGAACCGTCTCCGGAATGTTCACCGCACCGGGGGACGAGATGGTCAGGGTGGCGGTGATCGTGCCTCGCTGGCCTTGGAATGAGCCCGCGTCCACGCGTACGCGGACCGTCAGGGGAGTCACTCCGGATGACGGTGAAACCGATACCCCCGGGCTTGAAGACGTAATCGCAAAGGGTGTTGCTCCGCCGCCAGGGTCGGAGATAACCAGTTCCTGCGTCTGGCTGCGGCGATCGCAGGCGTTGCTTTGAAACAGGAGATCCTCGTGTTGCGCGCGAACTCGTCGGTATTGGTCGAGCGAGCCGACAGGCAGCACCAGAACTCCACTATCGGATGCCGCATACATCGTTGAGCCGTCTGCGGACAACACACTCTTGCCGGCGAGGTTTTCCGGCAAACGCAACCTCTCCCGCACCGTCAGGTTATCGAGGTCGGCGACGAGCAATTCCGGTGGATCCGGTGTTGTGGAGACAACCGGCGTGCCGGAGGACGACGAGTCCGAGGGCACAACCGGCGCCGCGCGCGGGACCTGGCCATAGAAGATCGAACGCTCGGAATCGATCGCGTGACCTCCGGTGTTCAGCGAGCCGGATGCATCCCGAAATTGGGCCATCAGGACATCGGAAGCGCCTACCGGCCGGAATACGGCCCATCCCGCGGCGTAGATTTGGCCATCGCGCGATACACTTACCACGCGCGGCCCCAGCGGCGGCGTGGCCGTATATCCCAGTGAAATGACCTGTTTCATGCGGACGTCGTAGCGGAAGCGGATCGTATCGGTCAATCCGAAGACCATCGTGTGGTCCGCCGAAGCGGCAACCGAAGCGGCAACGATCTGGGGAGGAAACTTCGGAGGCGGCACCGGCAAGGTATTCGCCGTCACGCCCTCTACCGTGGCCAGCACCTGCGTAGTGCCAAGCAGCGGATCGAAGAGCACGAATTCATTCGTGGTAACGATCAATGCGAGACCATCGATTCCAAACGCGACGCCCAGCGGAGGGTTGCCCATGGCGAAGGTCTTCCGGTCATTCGTTTCCAGGTCGATGACGGTCAGCGCATTCGAGGAACTGCCCGGTGCCTGGAAGTTTCCGTAATGCGTGACCACGAGATACCTACCGTCGGGCGACAGCGCCATCGATGCCGGTTGTGGAGCCACATTCATCGAAGCCGGCTCGAGCGAGCGGCTGGCCAGAGACATGATTTCAATCCGGTTCGCTCCGAAATTGGCAATGTACAAACGTCCTCGCGCCTCATCGAGCGCAAGGTCTGCCGCGTGCCCTCCGATCACAACAACTTTTCCGAAGGTTCCGGCGGATGCCGCTGCTACCAAAAGCAAACCGAGCATCAAGAGCTTCCAACACCCATTCGTTTTCATACAAGATCCCTGTTACCAGCCGGCACAAAGTTCCATTTGTGGGGGAACAGGCGGCGAGTCTCCAATGCTCCCCCGAAAGATAGTATTTATTCGGCGCGCCTTCTGCGACGCAGAATAATGAGTCCCATCAAAACGGCCGCCAGCACAGCGCACACAATTCGAATTGTCGTCGGATCCATACGTCATTTCTCCTTTTTAATCAAATGCTCAGATGTTATTCATCATCGGGATCAGCTCCCGGACGATTTTGACTGCCATCGGACCAACCGTCACCACGAACAGGGACGGCAATACGCAGAAAAAGATGGGGAAGAGCAGCTTGACGCCCAGCTTGGCCGCCTTCTCCTCGGCAACTTGTCTGGCCTGTATTCGCATGTAGTCGGCATGCCCACGGAGACTTTGTGAAACGCCGGTTCCGAACCGGTCCGCCTGGATGAGCACCGCTACGAGTTTT
>DASTMK010000563.1:0-10954 GCA_035714225.1 Bryobacteraceae bacterium
AGTTGGCCGCGAACGAAGGCGCACCGCGCTCGATGCCGTACAGGGCAAGTGTTTCGGAAGTCTCGCCTGAAAGATCGATCAACTCCGGAGCGCTGGTTTGCATCCGGTAGGCCATCTCAAACGAGGCGATGCGCGTCGAGATCTCATCGTCGCCGGTGGCATCCAAGCGCATACGGTTCAGATCGCGGATCAGGTCGATGGAGGCCCGCTGGCTTCGCCGTGTAACCCCTTCCGGATTTTTCAGATCGACGATCGGGTCTCCGGCAGAGCGGAATGGCACACCCTGATAGCGCGTCGGCAGAAACCCGCTTCCCCAATTCAACGCCCCACCGCGCGGCCCGCGAGGCCCGGATTGCAGAACGACGAAACCGGGCAGATCCTCGCACTCGCTTCCCAATCCATAAGTGACCCAGGAGCCCATGCTCGGACGGCCAAAGCGTGTAGAGCCCGTGTTGACGAAAATTTTCGCAGGCGCGTGATTGAAGTTGTCCGTCGCAACCGTCCGGAGGAACGTGAGGCTGTCCACTACTCCGGCGAGATGCGGGAAGCAGTCCGAAACCCATGCTCCGCTCTCACCGTGCTGTTGAAACTTCCTGCGGCTGCCCAGCAGCTTGGGACGCTCCTTCGAAAACGTATCCATAAACGCGAAGCGCTTGCCGGCGAGAAGAGAATCCGGAGCGGGCGAAGCATCATGTTTTTGCAGCAGCGGCTTGTAATCGAAAAGGTCCAACTGGCTGGGGCCACCCGCCATGAACAGGAAGATTACACTCTTTGCGCGAGCTTCATGATGCGGAGCACCGCCGTGCCGCAGCATCTCCGCGAAGGCCGGATGATGGCGGCCCAACAGGCTGGCGAGCGCGAGTTTGCCGACGCCGGTACCACAGCGTTCGAAGAAATGTCTTCGGGTTTCCTTCAGCAGCAGCGGCGCGTCATTCATGGCGTTATTCTCTTGTCAGAAATTCATCGAGATTGAGTAGCGCCCTGGATGCCGATATCCACGCAGCGATAAAAGCGAGATCCCGGGAGCGGCGCATTCCAGGATCGGCTGCGAGGGCCGCCACTTCCGGTTCGTTCGCCTCGAAGTACCGTTGCTCCGTCTGGACAAAGGTGATCAGGCGGTCGCGTTCACCGGGTGATGGCGGCCGCGCCAATACCAGCCGGAATGCGTGTTCCACGCGAGCGGTGTCCTCCGCGGCGCTCTCCTTCACGATACGGCGCGCAAGATGCCGGGCCGCTTCAAAAAACGCTTCGTTGTTCAACGTGGTGAGCGATTGCAGGGGAGTGTTCGAGCGGTTCCGCCGGGTACAGGCCGCCGTGGCATCCGGAGCGTCGAAGGCCATCAGCGCCGGGTGCGGTGCGGACCGCCAGAAGAAAGTGTACATGCCGCGGCGATAGCGGTCCTCTCCTTTGCTCACCGGCCATTCGCGATTTACCTGCGTTACGCCCATCGCGCCTTCGGGCAGGGGCGGATAAACGCTCGGGCCTCCGATTTTCGGCGACAGCAAGCCGCTGGCCGCCAGAGCCGCATCGCGGATGATTTCGGCTTCCAGGCGAAGGCGGTGCTGGCGGGCGACGAGCTGATTCCCGGGGTCGCGCTGTGCAAGATCGGAGCGGTTGGCGGACGCCTGGCGATATGCGGCCGAAGTTACGATCGTGCGGTGCAGCACCTTCAGCTTCCACCCTGAAGCCATGAATTCGGACGCAAGCCAATCGAGCAGATCGGGATGCACAGGCTCGGCTCCCTGCGTACCAAAGTCGTTTTCAGTCGCCACCAGCCCCCGGCCGAAATAGCGCTGCCAGACACGATTGACCATCACGCGGGAGGTGAGCGGGTTCTGCTTTGATACGAGCCAGCGCGCAAGGTCGAGCCGGGTTGACTCGCCGATGCCGGGAAGTTGAGGCAGAACCTGCGGTGTCCCAGGCTCGACAGGCTCGCCTTTGCGGAGGAAGTCGCCGCCAAGGTGGATGTAGCTCTCTCTGGGCGATGGCAATTCGCGCAGGATGAGAGCGGCGTCCACCTTCGGCTCTCGTCTTCGCAGCGCCGCAATGGAAGCGCGGCGCTCCTTCCACCCAAGGTCCTGCTCATGGAAGAAGCGCATCAGCTCATCGCGTTCGATTTCGGTGCGCCCGGCCACATCGCGGTTTACCGCGGCCAGCAGTTCCGGCGTCATTTTTTCGGGCGGATGGGCGCGCACCTCTTTTTCCCATACCGGGAATTTCGAATCGAGAGACTCCTGATAGAGTTTGAGCTCTTCTTCGAGCAGCGCAATCTGCTTGCGGATCGTCTCACGCTGAATGGATTGATCGCGCGTCGGAAACTCGAGCACGGGTTCATGCGCCCGGCCGCGGTCCCTGCCGTTCGTCATCTCGTCGATGTTGTTGAAGAACGCGTACAAGCGATAGAAATCCCGCTGGGAGACCGGGTCGTATTTATGATCGTGGCAGCGGGCGCATCCAACCGTGAGGCCGAGGAACACAACGCCGGTGGTGTCGACACGGTCCGCAACCGCTTCCACCCGATACTGCTCGAAATCGATGCCGCCCTCCAGGTTCAGCAGCGTGTTGCGATGAAAGCCGGTCGCAATCAATTGATCGGCAGTCGGGTGGGGGAGCAGGTCGCCAGCGATCTGTTCGATTACGAACTGATCGAACGGCATGTCGCCATTGAGCGCGTTGATGACCCAGTCGCGATACTTCCACATGGGGCGCGGACTGTCGATATTGTATCCGTCGGAATCGGCGTAGCGCGCGAGGTCGAGCCAGTGGCGGCCCCATCGTTCACCGTAATGGGGTGAAGCAAGCAGCCGGTCCACGACACGTTCGTACGCATCCGGAGACGAGTCGGCCAGAAACGCGTCCATCCCGGCGGGTGAAGGGGGCAAGCCGGTAAGGTCGAGGCTGACGCGCCGCAGAAGCGTATATTTGTCCGCTTCCGGCGACGGCTGCAAGTTTTCTTTCTCGAGCCGCGCGGCGATGAAGCGGTCGATGGCATTGCGCGTCCACGCGGAGTTTCGCACCTCGGGAATGGCCGGCCGCCGGATAGGTTGGAACGCCCAATGATCCGCCCCGGGAATCTTCGCGGATGTGCCGGACCAGGGCACGCCGGCATCGATCCAGGCGCGCAGGACCTCGACCTGCTCCTCCTTAAGCCTGGTAGTGGGCGGCATTTTCACCGCGCCCTCGTGCCGCACGGCAGCCATCAACAGACTTGCGGCGCTCTGTCCGGGGCGCACCGCCGGACCCCGGTTGCCGCCGGCGAGAATGGCGTCTCTGGAATCAAGGGCAAGTCCGCTGGTCCGGTTTCTCGCGCTGTGGCACGCCCAACAGTTCGCGCGAAGCACTGGTTTCACGGTTGATTCAAACCACTCGGAGGATTTGGCGGCGTCCGGAGGCTGCGCGAACGCACCGTAAGCGAATGCGAGTACCGCGATAGCAGCCTGCCTCATGGTTTCAGCCCAGCACGAATATGGATTAATCTTACAGAATTCGGGTAGGAAGCGCATTGGGAGTTTGCTTTGCGTCCGCCGAAGGATATAGATGGATGAAAGGAGCCTGGTGTTTGAAACCGTGAAACAGATCGATCGCCGCAAATTCCTGTTGGGAGCAGGCAGCGGATTGCTTGCCGCCTCATCGGCACTGTCCTGCCGCAGAGAGAGCGCGAAGGGCACGGGACGCCCGAACGTTGTTTTCATTCTCGCCGACGATCTCGGATACAGAGACGTGGGGTGTTACGGACAGGACAAAATCCGGACGCCCAACATTGATCGCTTGGCCGCCGAGGGCCTGCGGTTCACCGATGCCTACGCGGGATGCACGGTCTGCGCTCCGTCGCGAAGCGTATTGATGACGGGCCTTCACACCGGCCATACGCCGATACGCAGCAATGGGATGGGTTCCCTGCTGGCGGAAGAGAAGACGGTTACGGAGATCTTTCGCGCGGCCGGTTACGCGACGGGCGGCTTCGGGAAATGGGGACTTGGCGAAGAGCCCGGCGCTCCGGGAGTCCCTTCCCGCAAAGGCTTCGATCAGTTCTTCGGCTATTTGAACCAGGCCCACGCGCATTTCTACTATCCCGAATTTCTTTACGACAACGAGTGGGAATATCCGCTGAAGGGCAACGAAGGGGGAAAGCGCACCACCTATTCGCACGACGTCATCGCGCAGAAGGCACTCGATTTTGTCCGGCAGAACCATAAGACGCCGTTTTTCTGCTATGTCCCGTTCACACTTCCGCATTGGGAGTTGCTTGTGCCCGAGGATTCGCTGGCGGAGTATCGCGGCAAGTTCGAGGAAAGAGCGTTCATCGACCCGCGGGATCACTATGCCCGGCAGGACGAATCCCGTGCCGCCTATGCGGCGATGATCACGCGCATGGATCGCGACATCGGCCGCCTGATGAGCCTTTTAAAGGAATTGGACATCGACGAAAACACCATCGTGTTCTTCAGCAGCGACAATGGGCCCGCTATGCCGATCCGGGGCGACGACTACTTCCGCAGCAAGGGCGAGTTCCGGGGCCACAAGGGCAACTTCTATGAAGGCGGCATCCGGGTCCCTTTGATTGCGCGTTGGCCGGGGCGCGTGCCGGCAGACACTGTCACCGATCTGGCCTGCGGATTTCAGGACTTCCTGCCGACCGCGGCCGAGTTGATCGGCGCCGAAGCACCACCGGACATTGATGGTGTCTCGCTCGTTCCGACTCTGCTCGGGAGCGAGACCACCGGCCGGCGGCAGCAGGCGCATGAATATCTTTATTGGGAACTGCCGCGGCGGGATACGAAAGACCGGTGGAACTACCGGAAGGAAACCCCTCCGCAGGCGCTCCGGGCGGGTGAATGGAAAGCTGTGAGGCCGCAGCCAGATGGACCGGTCGAGGTCTACAATCTGAAAGACGACCCGGGAGAGCAGAAGGATCTTGCGGCAGCAAACCCGGAGGTGAAGGCGCGGCTCGAGGGCCTTCTGAAGACGGCCAGAACGGAGCCCCGTCCAGCGGTTCCGTTCAAAGATCGCTGGCGCAACCAATCGTAAGAAGAGTGAGGAGATACTATGAACCGTAGAACGTTTTTGGGCGCCGGCACGGCGCTTTCCTACAACGCGATCCTGGGAGCCAATGACCGCGTCCGGGCAGGCATTATCGGGGCGGGCGGCCGGGGCCGCTATCTGAC
This sequence comes from Bryobacteraceae bacterium, assembly GCA_035714225.1. Classification (GTDB taxonomy): domain Bacteria; phylum Acidobacteriota; class Terriglobia; order Bryobacterales; family Bryobacteraceae; genus CAADGY01. The sequence goes on from DASTMK010000563.1 coordinate 5,166, forward strand.
TGGTGAATTCAAAGAAATCGGCGCGGAAATGACGGCGGTCTGCGACGTTTACGAGCCGAATCTACAGGCCGGGCTGAAGGTAGCCAACACCGGTGCGAAATCGTATCAGGATTACAGAAAACTGCTGGAAGACAAGTCCATCGACGCGGTCGTCGTCGCCACGCCGGACCACTGGCATGCACGGATGGTGATCGATGCGGTCAACGCGGGCAAAGACGTATACGTGGAAAAGCCGATGGCGCACCAGATCCCCGAGGGGTTCGACGTGATCGACGCCGTTCGCCGCACCAAACGCATCGTGCAGGTCGGCACCCAGCGAAGAAGCTTCGACCTGTTCCAGGATGCCAAGCGGATCATGGACTCGGGCCAACTGGGCAACGTCCATCTTGTGACTTCTTATTGGATGAACTACACGGACAGGCTGTCGGACCGCAAGTTGGAAGGGGACCTGGACTGGCAGAAGTGGCTGGGCACGGCGCCCAAGCGCGAACTGGACCCGCTACGGTTCTTCAACTGGTATTACTTCTTCGATTACTCGGGCGGCTTGCTGGTAGGACAGGCGGCGCATGTGGTGGATGCGATTCAGTGGTTCATGAATTCAAACGCGCCGCTGGCGGTGACGTGTACCGGCGGACAAGGGAACCTGCCGGGTGCGGAGGTCCCGGAGACGGCTACCATTGCCATCGAGTATCCGGAGAACTACCTGGCGACGTTCACTCTGGGGTATAAGGCAATGCGCTACAACGCCTTTAACGACCAACTGAAGCAGTTTCACGGCACAAAGGCGAGATTTGACGTGGGGCGGGAATGGTACGCGCTGTATCCCCAGAGTAATGCGGTCGAGATGAAGCCGTCGGTGGAAGAGAAGCGTCCGGGAAGTTTCGGGCCTGCCAGCCGCGCGCACATCCGCAACTTCCTGGAATGCATCGGGAGCCGGAAAGAGCCGAATGCCCCGGTCGAAGCCGGGCAGGCGACGAATATCGTACTGTGCTTGGCCATGGACTCACTTCGTGCCGGGAAGCGTCTGAAGTGGAATGCGAAGAGCCGCAAGGTAGAGAGCTAAACTTGACAATAATAGACTAAGCTTTCATAATAGAAATGTGCTAACTGTTGGGTGGCCTGTAGCGCCCTCCACCGGCGCAATCTTATTTTTACGGTCTTATTTTCTGGAGGACGAACGGAATGAGCAAGATTATCGGGATCGATCTGGGTACCACAAATTCGGTGGTTTCCGTCATGGAAGGCGGACAACCGGTGGTGGTTCCCAATCAGGAGGGGGGCCGGACGACGCCCTCCGTGGTTGGTTTTACAAAAAGCGGTGAGCGCCTGGTGGGGCAGGTCGCCAAACGCCAGGCGGTGACGAACCCGGAAAACACGGTTTACTCGATCAAGCGGTTCATGGGACGCCGCATCGACGAAGTGAACGAAGAAATGAAGATGGTGCCGTACAAGGTGACGGCCGGAGACAACCGGGACGTACGAGTGGAGGCTGCCGGAAAGCGCTACTCCCCACCGGAGATTTCGGCCATGATCCTGGGTAAGTTAAAGGAAGCGGCCGAAGCCTACCTGGGCGAGAAGGTCACCAAGGCCGTCATCACCGTTCCAGCTTATTTCAACGACTCGCAGCGGCAGGCCACAAAAGACGCGGGCCGGATTGCCGGGTTGGAGGTGATGCGTATCATCAACGAGCCCACGGCGGCAGCGCTGGCTTACGGTCTCGACAAGAAGAAAGACGAGACCATCGCCGTCTACGACTTTGGCGGTGGTACTTTTGACGTGTCGATTCTCGAAGTGGGCGACGGAGTGGTGGAGGTCAAGTCCACCCACGGAGATACACACCTCGGCGGCGACAACATCGACCAGAGAATCATCGACTGGATCGTTTCGGAGTTCAAGAAAGAGAACGGCATCGATCTTTCAAAAGACCAGATGGCGCTTCAGCGGCTGAAGGAAGCGGCCGAGAAGGCGAAGATCGAATTGTCGACGCTGCTCGAAAGCGAGATCAACCTGCCGTTCATCACCGCGGATGCCACCGGGCCGAAACACCTGGTGATGAAACTGACCCGCGCGCGGTTCGAGCAGATGGCGGACGACCTGTTGCAGCGCACCATCGGGCCGTGTAAACAGGCGCTGTCGGACGCGGGGCTCACGCCGGACAAGATCGATGAAGTAGTGCTGGTGGGTGGTTCCACGCGAATTCCGAAAGTACAGCAGATCGTGCGCGACCTTTTCGGCAGAGAGCCGCACAAGGGCGTGAACCCGGACGAGGTGGTCGCGATCGGCGCGGCCGTGCAGGGCGGCGTGCTGGGCGGCGAGGTAAAGGACGTTCTGCTGCTCGACGTGACACCGCTTTCGCTCGGGATCGAAACGCTCGGCGGGGTGTTTACCAAGCTGATCGAGCGCAACACGACGATTCCCACGCGTAAGAGCGAAACGTTTTCGACGGCGGCCGACAGCCAGACCTCGGTAGAGATCAAGGTTTACCAGGGCGAGAGGGCGATGGCGTCGCACAACCGGCTGCTCGGTGTGTTTCAGTTGGCGAACATTCCACCGGCGCCGCGTGGCATTCCGCAGATTGAAGTGACTTTCGACATCGATGCCAACGGCATTCTGAACGTAACGGCAAAGGACAAAGCGACCAACAACGAGCAGAAGATCACGATCACGTCTTCGTCTGGCCTCAGCAAAGACGAGGTGGAAAAGATGGCGAAGGATGCCGAAGCGCACGCCTCCGACGACCGCAAGCAGCGTGACACGATCGAGGCGCGAAACCGGGCCGACGCGATGGTCTACAACGTCGAAAAGATGTTGAAAGAGCATCGGGACAAGATCGCGGAGTCCGACGCCAAGGACGTCGAAGCGGCCCTCGAGGAGACGAAGCAGGCGATCGGGCAGGGCGACCTGGCGCAGATCAACGCGGCGGCCGACAAGCTGACACAGGCCAGCCACAAACTGGCCGAGGCCATGTACAAATCCTCGGCCGGGCAGCCCGGCGGACCTGGACCCGGCGCGGGCGGTCCACAGACGGACGGCGGACCGTCGGCGCAGGGTCCGTCTGAAGGCAAGGACGACGTCGTGGACGCGGAGTTTGTAGACGTAGACGATAAGAACAAGTAAGCGTTGGATCCGGTTTGGCGGGCCTCATATCAAGGCCCGCCGGCTTTATCGATGGTTCGAGTGTTATGGCCCAGCAGGATTATTACAAGGTGCTAGGGGTTGGTCGCAGTGCGTCCGAGGAGGAGATCCGGAAGGCGTACCGCCGGCTGGCCCGCAAACACCACCCCGACTTGAATCCCGGCGACAAGGCCGCCGAAGACCGGTTCAAGAAAGTACAGGAAGCGTACGACATTCTGAGCGATCCGAAGAAGAAGCAGATGTACGATCAGTACGGCTTCTACTCGGACGCGGGATTCGCCGGGGCGGGCGGCGGCACTCCGAATGCCGGGCAGGGCGGATTCGGATTCGGCGGCTTCGATTTTTCGGACTTTGCCGGCGCGGGCGGCGGTAGTACGGGCGGCGGCACGGGACGCGGAGAAGGTGGATTCGGCAACTTCCGCGATCTGTTCGGCCAGTTCTTTCGAGGAGGCGCCGCCGCCGGCTCCGAGCGTTCTTCCACGCCGGAAAGAGGCGCCGATCTCGAGTATGCTCTCAGCATCGGATTCTGGGAATCCGTTCGCGGCACGCAAGTGAAGTTGAGCATCACCAGGCAGGATGTCTGCGCAACGTGCAATGGATCGGGTTCGGCGGGCGGACGGACGATGGTATGCCCCCAGTGTAACGGTACCGGGAACGTTACGCAGATGGCGGGCTCCATGCGGTTCAACCTGACGTGTCCCCGATGCGGCGGGTCCGGCAAGCTCCGCGATGCATGCCCCACGTGTCATGGAGACGGGCGTGTGGCACAGACAGAGACCGTAGACGTACGCATTCCACCGGGGGCGCAGACCGGCTCGCGGCTGCGCGTGGCGGGAAAGGGAAATGCCGGGACGCTCGGCGCTGCGAGCGGCGACCTGTATATTACCATCCGGGTGGAGCCGCATCCTTTCTTCGAACGCGAGGGAGACGACATCCAGATACGGGTGCCGGTCTCGATTTCGGAAGCCGGTCTCGGCGCCAAGATTGAAGTACCGACCATAGATGGCCGCGCACTGCTGAAAATTCCACAGGGCACCCAGAACGGACAGAAGTTCCGGTTACGGGAGAAGGGCGTGCTGAATGCGCGGAAGAACAAGCGGGGCGATCAGATTGTGGAGGTCGTGCTGAAAGCGCCGGAAGTGCGGGACGAGCGGACTCGTGAGATTCTCCGCGAACTCGCCGAAATCCATCCGGAGGACCCCAGAGAGGAGATCTGGGCGAAGGTGTGATATGGCGAAGGGCAAATCAAGAGCGGCTTACATGATTTCCGCGGTGGCGGATCAGTATGGAATTCATCCGCAGACTCTCCGTCTTTACGAGCGCGAAGGGCTTCTACGTCCTTCCCGCAGCGAAGGGAATACTCGCCTCTACACCAAGGAAGACCTGGAGAGGCTGGAGGTGATTCTTCAGTTGACGCGGGAGCTCGGAGTCAACCTGGCGGGCGTTGAAATCATCCTGAATATGCGGGAAAAGATGGAAACGATGCAGCGGCAGATGGAGGAATTCATACGCATGTTGAACTCCGAGCTTGCTTCGCGGCGCACTGCGCCCGGCGACGCCCCGCGCCATTCGCTGGTCCGCGTCATTCAGGTCCCCAGCCGGAAAATGCGCGGAAACGGCCCGGAGGCCGGCTAGAAGCCCGTGGTTTTAGTCAGGCGAATGCCTAAAAACGTCTAAGACATGTGACCTCGGAAATGTTTCCATCGTCTTAGCTGACATGGCGATGGGAACGCGAAAGAAGCGGGAGCGGCAGGAGGGACTGTGGATTGCCAGCAACGCCGTGGTCGAGCCTCCGGGCAACGTTTTTTATGACCGGCTGAATCGGATTCTGGACGAGCACAAGTTTGACCAGAAGGTGGAGGCGCTCTGCCGGAAGTTCTACAAGAAGAGCCCTTACGGGCGGCCGAGTATCGCGCCGGGCGTGTACTTCCGGTCTCTGCTGGTTGGATATTTCGAGGGCCTCGATTCGGAACGAGGCATCGCCTGGCGCGCGGCCGATTCGCTGTCGTTACGCAAGTTTCTGGGTTATGCGCTGGATGAGGAGACACCGGATCACTCGACCATCTCGCGCACGCGCCGCCTGTACTGGCTGGAGACGCATAAGGCGGTATTCCGCTGGGTCATCCGAATTCTGACCGGGGAAGGACTGATCAGCGGACAAACGATCTCGATTGACGCCACGACACTGGAAGCCAACGCCGCGATGAAGAGCATCATCCGGCGGGACAACGGGCAAAGCTACAACGATTATCTGAAAGGACTGGCAACGGCGGCAGGCATCGAGAACCCCACGCGCGAGCAGTTGGCGCGGCTGGACCGGAAGCGCAAGAAAAAGGGCTCCAACGAGGAGTGGCAAAGCCCGGCCGATCCGGATGCACGCATTACGAAGATGAAGGATGGCCGGACGCATCTGGCCCATAAGGCCGAACACGCGGTCGATCTGTCGAGTGGCGCGCTGCTGGCGGTCACGCTGCAGCCGGCCTGCGAGGGAGACACGAGCACCATTCACAAGACACTGGCCGAAACACAGTCCGCCGCCCGCGAGATCGACGAAAATGGGGTGGAAGAGGTGGTGGCCGACAAAGGCTATCACAGCGGCGAAGTGCTGAAGGATCTTCACGAGCAAGGGGTACGGACCTATATCCCTGAGCCAG
>DASTMK010000564.1:0-10002 GCA_035714225.1 Bryobacteraceae bacterium
CATTACGATTTCACTACGCTGAGATGCCTTGCGGCCCAGTCCATCATGCAAGACATGCGGTGCATGATCAGATTATTCCAAGATGCAATTGAGTGTCAATTAGAAAAACATTAGAGCGGCCTTGCGGCGATCCGAAATGCAGGAACGGGACCTCGACCGGGCCGCACAACCCGCCCAATGGCAGTTCCGTGAAAAGGCTTTAACGCAATTGCCTGAGGGCCCATTCGGCCGTTTCGGCCACGACGGCATCGGGAAAACCAGCGAGCGCCATCAACGGATCACGGAATCGCGAATGCCCGCTATTTCCCATCGCGATCGCGACGTTGCGTAAAAAGCCGGTATATCGGGCACGTTTAAGCGGCGAGCCGCGGAACATAGTTTGAAACTCATTTTCCGTAATCGCCGCGAATTGATCGAGCGGAGGGGCAAATTCGCGCGGCTGGCACCATTCCTCGGCCGTCTCCGGCGCCATGCGGTTCCACGGGCATACATCCTGGCAGATGTCGCAACCGAATAGATGATGCCCCAATCCGGGGCGGTGCTCCGCCGGCACTCCTCCCCGGTGCTCAATCGTGAAGTACGAGATGCAGCGGCGCGAGTCCAGTTCGTAGCGCGGCCCGCCGGGATAAATGACCGGCACAAGAGCCTCCGTCGGGCAGGCGTCGATACAGCGCGTGCACGAACCGCACCGGTCGGGCGGCGTCGTATCGGGTTCCAGGTCCAGGGACACAAGGAGTTCGCCCAGAAAAAACCACGAGCCCTGCTGCTGGTTAATCAGGCAGGTGTTCTTGCCAATCCAACCGAGGCCGGCCCGGTGGGCGTGCGCCCGCTCCAGGATCGGGGCGGTATCGACGCAGATTTTTGCTTCAAACGGTTCTGCCACGCTTTGTTTCAGGCTCTCGAGTAATTGGGTAAGACCCCTGCGGAGAACCTCGTGGTAATCGTTCCCCCAGGCATAGCGGGAGATCCAGGCGCGCTCCGGCTCGTTGAACCGTGTTGAATAAGGTTGCGGCGCGTTGTATAGCTTTCCGGCGCAAATCACGGAACGCGCCGAGGGAAGCAGCGAACGCGCGCTATCGCGGATTTCCGCTCGCCGGTCCGTGAGGTAGGACATGGTGCCGGCCAGCCCTCTGGCCGCCCAATCCAGAAAAAATCCGGCTTCGCGGACCGGCTCCACCGGTGCTACTCCGGCCAACTGAAAGCCGCAACCCCGCGCCAGTCTCTTTACTTCTTCAGACTGCATCGATTTGATTCTGCGGATGTTATCAATGCCCGCCCGGTTCCGGAGCCGGACCGCCGTTCAACACGACATTTCGCCACACAAGCAACAAAATACACCCTTTAACTCAATTCTATAGTCGCATCGCGGTGGTGGAGCCTATACTGCGTTTCTGGTGCTGGGTTTCTGGGCTGGGAATTCCGGCTGGCGGTTAATTTTAAATTTCAGGAGTAATCACGCAATGCACAAACCGATTAAATACGTGGAGAAGGGGTTGTCGCTCGCCGCCAACGCGGCGTGGATCGCGTTCGACAAGCTGAATCAGATTAAGCGCAATCCTTCCTTCACACCCAAATGGTCGGACAAACCGCTCCTCAAGTCTTGGGAGAAGTCCCTGCCGACCCTGGGCTGGCCGAGAGAAACGGACTCTCTCTGCCCGAAGTGCGTTCCCGAGATCCGCCAGGCCGTGATCGACGGCAAAGTGCCGCTCGAGACGTTGATCTACGAGAAGCCAGGCGAGATCAAGGCCCAGATCATCGAGCGCGACGGCAAGATCATGATGGTGAAGGATTGCCCGGTTCACGGCCACTTTGAGGACGTGATGGCGATTGACACCGAATTCTTCGCGCACCTGGAGAAGGTTTTCCCCGGACGCGATATCCGTGCTCACAACGACGAGAAGCTGCATAACCACGGAAGCAGCACGGTTACCCACGGCCGCGGCTCGGTGCTCACCATCGATCTGACGAACCGCTGCAACATGATGTGCGATCCGTGTTTTATGGACGCCAACCAGGTCGGGTTTGTGCATGAGCTGTCCTGGGAAGACATCAAGACGTTGCTCGACAACGCCATCACCATCAAACCGAAACGGCAGATGTCGGTGCAGTTTTCAGGCGGCGAGCCGACGCTCTCGCCCTACTTTATCGACGCCGTCCGGTATGCGCGCAAAGTCGGCTACACCAGCGTACAGGCCGCCACGAACGGAATCGAGTTCGCGAAGCGGCCGGATTTCTGCCACGAAGCCGCCGAGGCGGGTCTCCGCTATGTATACCTCCAGTTCGATGGTATCGGCGATGCCGCCAACTCGCACCGCCACGTGGGAAACCTGTTCGAAGTAAAGCTTCGGGCGATCGAAAACCTGCACAGTGCAGGAGTCGATATCGTTCCGGTGACGACCATCATTAACGGAATCAATAACGAGCAGGTGGGACGCATCATCCAGTTCGCTCTCGATAATCCCAAGAAGATCCCATTCCTGTCCTTCCAGCCGGTTTCGTTCACCGGGCGTGATGAGGCTATCACCGACGAGCGCCGCAAAGCACAGCGATACACGCTCTCGCACATGGCTCATGACGTGAAAAGGCAAACCGGTTTGGGTGAGCCTAAGCGCGACTGGTATCCCATTTCCTTCATCAGCACCTTCTCCGACTGGAGCGACCTGGTGCACGGCCCGGCAGCGGACTGGGGCCAGTTGAGTTGCGGATGCCATCCGAACTGCGGTGTCGGAATGGCCATCATGGTGGATAAAGAGACCAAGGAAGCGGTGCCCGTCACGCAATTCCTGAACGCCGACCGGCTTGCCGAGGATGTGAAGCGCATCAACGACGCCGCGCGCGGCAAATGGCTCTCTGTGGTCGGCATGGCGCTATCGGTAGCGCGCAATTACGACCCGTTCCAGTCCCCGACCCACTTCAAGCTGTCGGACATGATGAAGAAGTTCGATAAGACCTTCGGAGCCACCGGCAAGAGCTACGGGCGGGTAGATGCGACGCGGACCCGCGAGGACATCGAACGCCGGCGCTCCGATCGCTGGAACTTCCTGATGATCGTGGGAATGTGGTTCCAGGATCTCTTCAACTACGATTTCCGCCGCACGGAGCAGTGCATCATCCCCTATGCCACACAGCAGGGTGAGATTTCCTTCTGCGCTTACAACACTGGTATGGGCTGGCGGAACATCGTTGAGAAGATGCACATGACCGCCACGCTCACCAAGTGGTACGAGGAGCATGGCAAGCACGAGATCTTCGCCGGCGGGAAGAGTGTGGCTCTTGAGGAGAATGCGCACTCGCTCATGCTGCGCGACGAACTTGTGACGAAGGAAGAGCAGCGCGATCTCGATCTTCTTGGCATCGCCAAGACCGCGCGGGAAGAGAAGATCCGCGCCCGCGACGAAAAAATGCGCGAGGCACAGAAGAATGCTGAGATGGCGAAACTGTACCGTCAGCACGTATTGAAAGAGCAGCCTGGTCCGGATCTGGTCCAGATCGGTGGAATTCAACCCGCACCTTCCAACGGTGCCCTCAAAGAGGAGCGCGAGGAAGTTGGCAGCTTCGGCGACTGATCTTCGCCGGAAGTACCTTTAAACACTGGCCGGTTTCTATTCGTGCCGCAGCGCAGTCGCCGGATCGATCCGGGACGCATTCCGGGCGGGTAGATAGCCGGCCAGAATCGCCGCACTTATCAGGATCACGACCGATGCTGTGAGTGCCAGCGGATCGTTCGGTTTCATTCCGAAGAGAAACGACTCCACCACTTTCGACGCCGCAAGAGCGGCCGGCAAACTGATCGCAAGTCCCACCGCCGCCACCACACAAACTTCGCGGAGAACCATCCAGACCACCCGCCCACGTTGCGCTCCGAGCGCCATCCGGATACCGATTTCGCCGGTCCGGCGGGCGACGTTGTAGGACATGGAGCCATAAAGCCCGACGCAGGCGATCGCCAGCGCGAGCAGTGCGAAAGCGCTGCATAAGCGTGTAAATGTGATCTCCTGGTTGATGGTCCGGTCGATCAAGGCGCTTTGGGTTTTCACCTCGGACAGCGGGATGCGGTTGTCGGCCCGGCGCACGATATCCCGCACGGCTCCGGTATATCCAAGCGGATTCCCCGTAGTCCGCAGCGCGTAGTGCATCTCACGCACCGGCCCCCAGGCGCCTTGTGCAAATGGAAGATACACGATGGGCGGCACGTCTCCCTTAAGGTTTCCATAGAGCGAGTTTCCGGAGACGCCGGCGATTTCGATATCGCACTTCGGGCACATGCGCGGCAAACTCAGGCGTTGTCCCAGCGGATTCCGGTCGCCGAAGCTCAGCTTGGCAAATTTCTCGTTGACCACAGCAACCATGGGCGAGCCTTGCCGGTCGCGCTCTTCGATCTCACGGCCCAACAGGATCGGAATCTGCATCGTGTGAAAGAAGCCGGTTCCGATCAATAAAATTCGGCTGTTCTGGATCGCGCCGCCGGGCAGGCCGACATTCGTTGCGCTCCAGCCGGTTCCGATCAACATGTGATTCGACAGGCTCGCGGCGCGGACGCCCGGAATGGCGCCGAACTGTCTCTGAAGATCGTTATAAAAAGTGACGATCCCGGGATCGTCGTGTCCGGCCTGGCGCGCGTTCAACTGGAACGTCAGCAGATTTTCGCGGTTGAATCCGAGTTGAATGGATGTCAGATTCGAAAGGGTTCTCGCAAACAGCCCGGCTGCGACCAGGATGAAGAGGCTGATGGCGATTTGCGAGACCATCAGAATGCGGCTCAGGCTCAGGCGGCGAAATCCGTGCGCGAGCACTTCGCCGGTGCGGGATTGCTTGAGTGCGGGCATCAGGCCTACGCGCGTCGCCTGGAGCGCGGGAGCAAGCCCGAACAGCACACCTGTCAACAGCGATAGTCCGGCCACCACGCCCAGCACATGCCAGTTCAAACCGGCGCGCAAGGTGAAATCCTCTTGTCCATTCGCCAGCAGCAAAGTAAGAAAACGGATTCCCCACACCGCGAACCCGACGCCAAGCGCACCGCCTGCCACGGCAAGCAGGATGCTCTCGGTCAGAAGTTGGCGTATGACGCGAAAGCGGCCGGCGCCCATGCTCAGCCGCACGGCGATTTCCCGCTTGCGCGCGGCCGCTCGCGCCAGAAGAAGATTGGCGATATTCGCACAGGCGATAGCGAGGATGAGTCCTACCAGTGTGAGCAGGATATACAACGGCTTCGAGTATCTGCGCCGCAGGCTGTCGAGTCCGCCTGCGCCTTCCCTTAAAACCAGCGTGGGAACGTCCTCCGGCTTCAGATTTGGCTTGGCAGCACGCCCCCATTCGAAGAACGGAGTAGCCAACGTTGCCTGGGCTTGCACCATAGTGACGCCCGGCCTCAAACGCGCCATGGGCACGACCCAGTCGTAACTAGGATTGGCGTAGATCCCGGTGGGAGGATAGCGCTTGTCCCCGGCTTCCAGAAGCAGGTTGGCGTGCATCGGAATATAGATGCCGGGAGCCACGTCCGGATCGGCGCCGAAGAACTCGGGCGGAGTGACACCGATCACGGTGAAGGGCAGGTTGTTGATCAGAACCGGTTGCCCCGGCGCGTTTTCGGGACCTCCAAAGCGCCTTTGACTCAATGCGAAGCTGATGACGGCGACCGCCGCGGAGCCGGCGCGATCATCATCCGGAGCGATCAGGCGTCCCGCGGCCGGCGGAACGCCAAGACCACGGAAATAGTCCCCGGACACGTATTCCGTAACTACGAGCTCAGCCTGGCCGCGAAACGTGAGGTTGAGTTTACCGGCGCCTTGATATCCGAAGACGCTCGAAAAAACAGTATTGTTCTTTTTGAGAAATTCAAAGGCCGGATAGGAGAAGAAGCCGCCGATGAATCCTCCATTCGGATCGGCGTAACTATTGTGATGCCGGTTCGTACCGCGTGTTTCGTCGCGAGGCGTATGCCAACTGAGAATCACCAGGGACTGCGGATCGGAGACCGGCAGCGAGCGCAGCAGAATCGAGTCCAGGAAACTGAAGATGGCGGTGTTGGCCCCGATTCCCAGTGCGAGCGACAGGATTGCGAGCGCGCTGAAGGTTTTGTTGGCCGTCATCGTGCGCAGAGCGTAGCGGACGTCCTGGACGAGTTGCTCCCAGAAGATCCACGTCCACGCGGCTCGCGTATCCTCCTGTACTAAAGCGATATTTCCCAGGTCCCGCCGGGCCGCCCGGCGCGCCGCTTCGCTCGCCAGCCCACGCTCTTCAAGCTCGCCGGCTTCCTCTTCGAGGTGAAACTGGAGCTCCTCTTGAAGTTCCGCTTCCTTGCTTGAGCGCCGGGCCAGCCACTTCAGTTTGCTGAAAAAGGAGGTCATTGGCTTTCCTGGGGCACCGGCTTGACAATCAATCCAATGGCGCGCGCGAGCGCTTCCCATTTGGATTGTTCGTTGGCAAGTTGTTTTCGTCCGGCGGCGGTGAGGCGATAGTACCGGGCGCGCTTGCCTTTGTCGGAGAGATTCCAGGAAGCCGCGATCCAGCCCTTCGCCTCCAGCCGGTGCAGAGCCGGATAAAGCGAGCCGGTCTCGACCTGTAGCAGATCCTCTGAAGTCCGCTGAATATGCTTGGCGATCGCGTGACCATGATTGGGTCCTGCCATCAGTGTGCTCAGGATCAGCAGATCGAGGGTGCCTTGCAGCAGTTCTACGCGTTCGGGTTCTTTGCGCTTCATTATGTAGGTATTCTACTAATATTTATGTAGGCTGTCTACGAAATAATCGGCGGGAGGGGAGGGAAGTCCTGAGATATGCTGGAAGCGGTCTAACCAATGCATCCGCTGCTCAAATCGCTGACGGGTGGCGACCGGCGCTCAATCGGTAAGTCGAACCATGTGGCTTCCCTCGTCCTGGAGCAACCGGAATTGATCGAGGTATTGGTTGAGGGAATGGAGAGTGCGGATCCGGTGCTCCGGACGCGCTCGGCGGATGCCATGGAAAAGGTTACCGCGGTCCGCCCCGAGCTTCTTGTCCCCTACAAGAAAAAGCTGCTGCAACAATTTTCCAGGATCGAGCAGCAAGAGGTTCGATGGCATGTTGCGCCGATGCTTGCTCGTCTGCCGCTATCCGAAGTGGAAGAAACAGCCGTCCTGAACATTTTGCTAAGTTATACGAACGATCGCAGCAGCATTGTAAAAACGATGGCCATGCAAGCCTTGGCTGACATCGCGCTCCGCAGCCTTCGATTCCTGCCGGAAGTGCAACGGCACATCGAGGAGCTTACCGCGACCGGCACCCCCGCAATGAAAGCCCGCGGCAAGAAACTGCTGAAGCAACTCGCGAAACCGTTGCGGCCAGCCGCGGGCGGTGAGTCCTCCCACGGTTCCTGCCGCCCGTAGACGGTGTGCATCTGCCCACCTGGCGTCCGGCCAGGAGGGTGTCGAGCGAGTTCTGGTGTTAAACACGACGCCGCTTCTGTTTGCGTATCCCGATAACCACTCCGAAACCAGTACCGAGCCACGACCGCCAGGGAGCGGATGCGCAATCATTTCTGACGCCACGTTTAGATGCCGAGATCGGTCAAGCCGGCTGGAGTGACAAGGTACGCTTGATTTGTTTCACCCGGTCTGAAACGGAGCCTGAATCGATCGGGATAATCTCAAACTCGAGATCCCGATAGGTCCGTTCGTGAATCTGTTCGAAGAGGATTGTTTCTTCATAAGTGATCCTTCGCGCCTCAGTAGGTGTGACGAATCCTAAATTCTTTAGAAACAAAACTCTGTTCTGAAACACGTTTTCCGTCCTGACCCGTCTCAGTTCTTGCAGCAGGTTTTGAGGCTTGGAGAATCCAAGATAGTCCGCCAGGGCAGCGGTACACACCACGGATCGGTCGTGAAACTGCACGAGATCTGTGGCGCAGACGGCCCGGCGCTCTCTGGTTTGTTGAAGGCTGACAACCGCGTTAATGAATTCCGGACGGGCCCACGGCTCGGCGATCCCCTTCGCCTGCCACAAAGCAATAACGTCCGTTGCCGCTTCCTCGACAACGCTAAACCCGTCAATTTCAAGTTGCCGAATGATTGCCGTCTTGCCCGCGCCAGGCGCGCCAGTCACCACATATCTCTTCATAACGGTCTGCCTTGCCTCCGCGACGAATCTTTCGCTACCCTGGTAACTTGCTGGATATTGTTCGCTAACACCAACTGACGCGGACAGCTCATTCCCTCGAGCTGAAGGTAGTGGTGTTTCTTTATATAGATCCTGGAGCGAACAAATCCATGTTTCTCGAACGTCTCGGCGCCGATCAGACTGTCTATGGCGCTTTCTCTCCTTACGCCCGGCAGCAAATGGTGCTGGCCCGCGTGGCTGTCGCACAGCGCGATGTCTACCATCTTTATACGGAAGACGGCGCCGCCCACGCAGAGCCATCAGGAAGGCTTTATTACCATACGCCCGGCCACTCCTCTTTCCCCGTGACCGGCGATTGGGTTGCCGCGCGCATCGTCGGCCCCGAACAGGCGCTGGTGGAAGCCGTCCTGCCGCGGCGGACCTGCCTTTCCCGGCGCGCGGCGGGCCGTCGCGAGGAGGAACAACCCCTGGCTGCCAACGTGGACGTGGTCTTTCTGGTTTGCGGGCTCGACGGTGATTTCAATCTTCGCCGGCTGGAACGGTACCTGGCACTGGTGGCCACAAGCGGCGCTTCGCCTGTTGTTGTGCTGAACAAAGCCGATCTGTGTGCCGATCCTGCAGGCCGAATCGCCGATACGGCCGCGATCGCTCGCCATGTGCCGGTCGTTGCGGCAAGCACGGTGGATCCGCACGGGCTCGACGCTCTCCGCCGGTTCCTCACACCCGGAGGGACCGTAGCGTTGCTCGGGTCTTCCGGTGTCGGCAAGTCCTCCATTGCCAACCGCCTGCTTGGCGAGGAGCGTTTTCGGACCGGTGAAGTGCGAATGCAGGACTCTCGTGGACGCCACATTACCGTGCGCCGGGAACTCACTCCACTCCCGCAAACAGGCGCGCTCATCGATACGCCCGGAATGCGTGAGCTGCAACTGTGGACAGGGCCGGAGAGCATCGATGCCGTGTTTGACGACATCACGGCCATCGCCCAAAACTGCCGGTTCCGCGATTGTACCCACTCCGGCGAGCCGGGATGCGCGGTAGCCGCGGCGCTGGATCGAGGGCAGGTGGACACGGACCGTTGGGCGAGTTTCCAAAAGTTACGCGCGGAAGCGGGATGGCACGAGGCCATGTCAGACCCACTCACCGCCCTGGAACGGAAACGGAAGTGGAAAATCATCCATAAGCAGGCACGTGCCTTCAATAAGTCGCGCCGCTGATGCTTTGCTACACCGCCATGGCGCCGATTTGCCGAAGCAGAGCAAGGTTGTCGAACATGGACCAATGCTCAACGAAGCGCCCACCTACCACGCGGTTGAATTCAAGGCCTGTGAACCTCACAGGCCGCCCCGTAGGCGGAATCCCCTGGAACATCTCCTGGTGCGTGCCGGTGAGTGTCCAGCGAGTGACCACCGTGTCCCCTTCCGCGATGCAGGACTCGATTGCGATCCGCGAATCCGGGAAACCTTCGGTGAAAGCGGCCATGAATCTCGACCATGCGTCATTGTCCAGCGGCTCTGCGGCGCCCGATAGGTAGGCCCGGAAACTCTCGCCGCGCACGGCCCTCTCGGTCCGCCAGTCGCGTTCGTTGAACGCCTGGATCCAACGATGATTCAAGCTCTTCAGGTCGGCCGGCGGATTTGCTTCCCCTTCGAAACTCTTTGGTTCCGGCGGCAACGGTCCGTGAATTTCGATTCCATACTTCGCGGCCAACATCATCAGCTTGTCCATATCCGGCGAGGAAGGCGGGTCTGTCATCGGCGTCGTTTGTTCGAGGACAAATCCTTCAAATCCGCCAGGGGTGCACATTACCAGCATTCTCGCCGGAGAGTGGCCGATGACCTTGAATCCGTGCGGGACCTCGCGCGGTCCATAGACGAATGTGCCCGGACCAGCCTTCAACCACTTCCCGTCG
>DASTMK010000565.1:0-17616 GCA_035714225.1 Bryobacteraceae bacterium
TTGGGCAGCGGGACTTTGTCGATCAGGGCTTTCGATCTTGGATCGATCCGGGACGCCGGGATCTGGTTTCCGTCGAACGGAAGTCCGGACAACGGGTCGATGATCACCGGCAGTCCGGCGAAATTGCCGCTGCGCATCGCCTGGGTGGCTACGGAAAGGGTGTTTGTCCGGGCCGTCCGCTCGCGCAACCCTTCATAGCTGTGGAAGAAGAACGTCTTGTTCTTTATGATGGGTCCGCCGACGGAGTAGCCGAATTCGTTCCGGTTGAAGGGCGGGTTTGGCAGGCCGGTCGCGAAAAAGTTCTTTGCCGCATACTCCTTGTTGCGATTGAACCAGAGCACGGAGCCGTGCAGCTCGTTGGTACCGCTCTTGGTGACCACCGTTGCCGATACCGACCCTTCGTACTCGGCCTTCTGATTATTCGAGTCCATCTTGAACTCACTGATGGAGTCGACGGATGGCAGCGTGGCGAGCCCGTTGCGATAGGAGTAGGCGCCGCCGCCGTTTCCCATGTCGTTATATGTGACACCGTCTACACTAAACTGAATTCCGCCCCAGTAGGCGCTTCCCGCTACACGCGGATTTGAGGCGCTGTCGGAGGTCACGCCCGCCGAAATGCGAATCAGGCGGTCGAGTGTGCGGCCGTTCAACGGCAGCGTCCGTATCGTCTGGCTCTCCAGAACGTTGCCGATGGTGGCATTCTCGGACGTGATGACCGGCGCCGACGCGCTGACTTCAATCGCTTGCGCGACCGCACCGGGTTCCAGCACGACATCCGCGCGCACCGTCCGGCTTGCAAGCAGGCGCAGGTTCCGGATGACGCTCGGTTTGAAGCCCGCCAGCTCGGTCTTTACGGTGTAAGTGCCGGGCGGAAGGTTGGGAGCCACATATTCGCCTGTTGCGGCGACAGCGGCCCTATATTCCAGATTCGTATCTTCATTCGTCAACGTTACGGTTGCCGCGCTGACTGTGCCCCCGGAGACATCCGTCACCGTTCCGACGATGGTTCCCGTGATGCTCTGCGCGGATAATTCTAACGGAATCGAGGCCGCTAACAGCAGGACACTCGACAAGACAATGAGTGAAAATCGCATGCGAAGCTCCTCCCATACTTGAGACTTGACTGAACCTCTGCAACTACCTCTTCGTTTACCCTGAATACCAGTTGCCTGAATGGTGCCCGATAAGCTAATGCGCTCATAATAACGCGGCGCCCACCAGGAATGCAGCAGGAGACGGCCCTGTCAATGCCGCACCTCGACCACGGTGGTCTGCTTCCCTCCCGCCGAAAATTCGATGACCAGCCTCCCGTGTTCGGCACCGGCCTTTCCGTCCTTGCGGTAAGGATCGTAGGGAAGCATCGGGTAACGGAGAATGCTTCCCGCGGGTGGCTGTAGTCGCACTTCGGGTTTTGACGGGCGGCCATCCCCAAGGCCTCTCAACGCCACGATGTGGGCCGTCATCGACGAATCGCCCGAAACCACATACTCGAGCCGTCCGGGTCCTTTGACGTCCAACGTGATCCGTCCCTTGCGCCCGGCGTAGTCGAGCTCCACACCAAACAAGTCCCCGGTGAGCAACTTCGCAGACGTGGGCACGTGAACCAGTCCGGAGGGCGGCCGAAAGTCCGGCTCTTCTTCGCCCTGAGGACGCAACCACATTCCTGTATCACCAATGGTGAACGCGCTCCAAGCGGGCTGCAACTTGGTATTGCCGCCGCCTAGGATCAAACCTGCGGCATCGTGGTATACGCTGATGAAGTTCTGGCGGTCCTGAATCCATCTCGAAGCCGGCACGGGAGCTGTGACTGCCGACACGACGAGATACCAGGGGCCGCGGCGGCGCACCGCTGCTTCGCCGTCGCCTAACACGTAATCGAAATCGCCTTCGGGCGCTCCGCCGCCGCCTTCTTCTCCTTCCTCCCCCCAGAGCAGCAACGACGCAGCCAAGTCTGCCGTTAGCGTACCCTTAAACGCGAGCAACTGGCGATTGGTGAAACGGCGCCCCTCGGGAGTGACGGTGAATCCCACATTCGGCAGCCTCACATCAGGGTGGTAATAGTTCCGCTCGTCGATAGTTTCCACATCCGAGCCATCGGGATACGTGAAATAGGAGTGGAACACGCCGGACTTGCACAGTACCGGCAATATAGCGGCGTCGCGCGATGCGGCGAAGTAGGTGCCTAAAGCTTCCACATAAACCGTGCCGTAGAGCACTACGGGCCCCTTGTTCTCTGACCAGTATCCCGGCGCCTGCTGCTCCTGGGCCACCCTGTGCAAAAACTCGGATGCCTGCTGTTTCCATTCCGGACGATCAAAAACGCGGCCTGCAAAATATAGTCCCATCGCGTGATGGGCGGGAATGTTGTGGATCCGCGCGCGCGCCAGCTCTTTGGCGATACTCTCGTAGCCGAGCCGCAGCGCCCGATCCCACCGGCTCCTCCTGGCTTCGGGCATCGCGCCGCGAACCAGCTCGAAAGCGCGGATCCAGCGCGAGTAGGTCCAGGGCATGTATATCTTGCCCCAGGTGGAAGCGTCCTTCTTACGGAAGACCCACCGGCCGTCGGCGTCCTGATCGTCGATCAGTGCGTCTCCTCCAGACATGATGGCATTCAGAATTTCCGGCTTGTGGTAATACGGATTGCGCTCATGCTGGAAGGACCAGGCGGCGGCCAGCGGCAACAGGACATTCTGATCCGTGACAATCCAGATGCCCTCGCCGAACCGGCCGGTTTTCGCATCCTGCGAAGCGAGGATCTTCGGAACCTGGGCAACAAGGTCTTCCAGGCATCGCTCCTTGAAACGCACCATTCCCGCGCTTAAAGGCGCGGAGGCGAGAAGCAGCAACAGCGCCAGTCTATTTAACGTCAGTCGGCGGATTTCGCGCATTGGTTTGCTCCCATCACGTGCGGCGAGACGCTTGGCATCGATAGCTTGTATGGATTATACTCTTCAAAACGGCGTTTGAGAATGAGAAAATTTCTTCTCGCCCTGCTCTCGGTCAGCGCGGCGGCACAATCTCCGCAGGACTGGCTGCTTCCAAACTTCGCCGAGCGCCTGGAACTCGATGCCGTTAACAGATCGGCGGAGCATGCCAGTACGCTGGCAGTAATACCAGTACCGGAGGCTTCGCAGGTCGCTTTGCGGTTTCCCGGATCGCTCTCCATCGTAGTGAACCCCGAAGACCGGGCGATTCTGCCGTCGCAAGTGGATGACGTCGACGGGAATGGCACTCCAGATGAATTCGTTTTCCCTGTCGAGCTGGGTCCGGGGGAAACGAAGCGGTTCCACATCTATTACTCGACCACGCTTCGCGATCACCTCCCGTGGCCCAAGCAAGTACATGCCAGCCACGCGTTCGGCTACAATCGCGCCACGGTTGCGCTGGAATCTGAGAGCATCGGCTACAGGACATATGGCGGCCTGTTCCTGGATATTCAGGCGCGGCTAAAAGACCGGCCCGGTTTGTACAACAGCCTGGTGGGATATTTTGGCTCCGGCAGACCGTCGGCCGCCGGGCTCGACATCATTCATTTGGGAGACACGCTGGGGTTGGGAGGCCTCTTCCTACGCGCGGGCGATGACGTTCACCGGCCACCGCTGAACATGCCCGACTACGCGCACAAGCCCCCGGTTCCGGAAGCGCCGGAGTATCGCGTGATCGCGGCGGGTCCGCTGCGCGCCGTGGTGGAAGCGCAAATGAACCGGTGGCGCATCGGGGCCGACGAGGTAGCTGTGAAAGCCATCTATTCCATAGCGGCCGGAAAGTCTCATGTCGATTGCCGTTTCGAGATCGTTCCGCTCCGCCTGTCGCGCACCTACGAGGCAGGCGCCGGCATACGGCATCTGCCTTCCATGAAGCTCGATTCCACAAAGGGCCGCATCTCTCTGATGGGAACGCAGTCGCCCAAGACAGGCCCGCTCGGAATGGCCCTTTACTACAATCCGGCGGAAGCGGATACGGCCGCACCGCTCGCGACGAAAGAGGACCGGAACGAGATCATCGTGTTCCGCGAGAAGCTGGAGCCGGGACGCGCCATGAAAGGCCGTTACTCCGTCGCGGCCGCATGGAGCGGCAGCGGCATCGACGACTTGCTTGGGCATTTGGCGGGAATCGAAGCGCAGGCGCGGGCTTCCGTCCGGTTGGAAAATTTCCGGGTATCCAGGACGCCGCGGCCGGAGCGGCTGGAAGGTGAGGCGTATTGATGATCGCCGACGGCCATGTGCATATCGGCAAGTCCACGCGGCTCCAGATCAACGCGGACGGCGAGATGCTGGTGCGCATCGCCGACGAACTCGGTATCGAAAAAATCTGCTGCACGGATTTGACGGCGCTGTTCTACGACATGCACGAAGGCAACCGGCTTCTGTTCGAGCAGATGAAGCTGTTTCCGGATCGCATTCTTGGCTGGGCCAGCCTGCATTCCACGCGGTTCGGCCGCGAGGCGTTGGACGAATTGGAGCGATGCCGGAGCGACTACGGCATGCGCGGCCTCAAGATCTATTCGACGCCCGACATGAGCATCGCCGAACCGGCGATGATTCCGATCCTCGAGAAATGCGTCGAGCTTGATTTCCCCATCCTGGGCCACACCACGCCGCAGGAGTGCGAATACCTGCTGGGCTACGTGCCGGAGTGCAAACTGATCATGGCGCATGCCGGAGGACAGCCGTTTGCCAAAGGAGATTGGAACCGCGCGATCATGTCCGCGCAGAGATTCGAAAATCTCTACCTCGATACGGCCAGCTCCACCATCGACTGCGGATTTCTGGAAGCCTGCGTCGCAGCGCTCGGCCCCGAACGCATCATCTTCGGGACGGATACGCCGCTGCTCGACCCATGGGCGCAGCTCGCCAAGATCCGCGAGACGAACCTTTCACAACCGGACCTGGATCTTATTCTCGGCGGCAACGTTCTGCGGTTGATGGGAGTGGCGGCGTGATCGTCGACATCAACGCGTTCATCGGCAAATGGCCTTACTGGCCCATCGCGGCAACGTCGCCCGCGGAAGTGTCGGCACAACTGGCGGGCTGGCGGATCGACCGCGCGGCCGTCTGCTCCACCCGAAGCGTCTTCGTGGACTGGCAGGACGGCAACTGCGAAGTGGAACAGGCTAGCCACGCCGAAAGCCGGTTCATCCCGTTCGCGTGCCTGGGGACACTCGAGCTGTCGCACGCCCTGCCGCGCACCGGCTACGATTTTGAAGGCTATGCCGCGCGCGGCTTCCGCGGCATCAGGTTGTATCCGCAACATCATAGTTATCATCCGCTCTTCAATTCATTCACCGGCAATATTCTGGAGCAGGCCGAAATGCGCCAGTGGCCGGTCCTGCTGCCGCTGCGTATCATCATGAATTGGGGAATGCCCATGCTCGAACTGGGCGTGATCGAAGCGTTGGTCGAGAGGCATCCCCGGGTCATCTGGATTCTCGCCGGAATCAACTACCTCCACGAGCTCGAACTGGCGGTCACACTGCTGCGCAGGAACGCGAACGTTCACCTGGAGACCTCTTGCGTCATGGGCTATCACGCGATCGCCAAGCTGGTGGAGCAGTGCGGCAGCGAGCAGATTCTGTTCGGCAGCGGCGCTCCGGTTCAGCACGGTGCGGGCGTAGCCAAAATCGCGAAGGCAAAAATCTCCGAGGCCGACCGCGAACGGCTGCTGGAAAAGAACGCGCTCCGTCTTCTGAGGCTCGAAGAGAAATGAGAATCCTGCGCTTTTTTTCAGACGACGGAAGCGTGCACCTGGGCGTGCGCGACGGCGAATGGGTAACGGACCTGGGAGCGAGCAGCCCCATCTCGCTGATGGACGGAAAGCCTCCCACCAGCGGCCCTCGTGTCCCCTACGCGGGCCTGCGCCTGGATGCGCCGATACGCGATTGCCCGAAGCTGCTGGCGTTGGCGGGCAACTATCGGGAACACGTGCGGGAGGCGGGGATAGAAGACCTCGCACCTTCGGCGAACATCACTCCACAGGTTTTTTGGAAACCGTCTACGACGGGGATCAACCGGCCTGGCGGAGTGATTCCCATCCGGCCGAACAATGTGTTCGTCGATTGGGAAATTGAACTGGCGGTGGTGATCGGCCGGTGGACGAAGAACGTAAAAGCAGAGGCCGCGATGGAGTCCGTGTTCGGATACACGATTCTGAACGACATCAGCGAGCGCAAATTCAATTCGCTCCTGGAAGGCAGGCACGTACGCCAGTTCGACCCCTTCTTTGACTGGCTGATGGGTAAATGGTTCGACGGACATGCACCGCTCGGCCCGGAGATCGTGACGGCAGACGAAGTGCCGGACCCGCACAACCTCGGCATCCGCCTTTCGGTCAACGGCGAGCTCATGCAGGATTCCAACACGCGGCATATGATCTTCCGCATTCCGGAAACCATCGCTTATATCGCATCGGTTCTCACACTGGAGCCGGGCGATATTATCGCGACGGGAACGCCGCATGGCGTTGGTTCGGCCCGCGGCATCTGCCTGAAACCGGGCGACGTCATACGGGGCGAGATCGAAGGATTGGGGATTCTCGAAAACGTTATTGCATTGGAGGAGAGTTGAAGGACAAGGTTCGAATCGGCATCATCGGCTCCGGGTTCATGGGCCGCACCAACGCGGAGACCGTGACGCGCTATCTGGAACGGGCGGAACTCGTGTCTGTAGCGGGTGGCAGCCGCGCGCCGGCACTTGCGGCCGAATATGGAGTGACAAGCGCCGCATCCGTGGATGCCCTGCTCGCCCGCGACGATATCGATGCCGTGCTGATCAGCACCCCACACGCCGAACATTGCAGCCAGGCCGTGGCCGCGGCCCAACGCGGAAAGCATATTCTGCTCGACAAACCCATGGCGGTGACAGTGGAGGAATGCGACCGGATTCTCGAAGCCGTTCGTGCCGCGCGAGTGAAGCTGATGATCATGTTCGGCCAGCGGTTCCGGATCTGCAATATCGAGGCGCGCCGGCTCATAAGAGAAGGGGCCATCGGCAAGGTAAAGATGATCCTGGAGCTGATTCTGGCGAGCGGCGGCCTTCAGACGCTGCCGCCGTGGCAGTCGCTAGCGGAAAACTACGGGCCGTTCCTGGGACACGCGGTGCATAATCTCGATCGCATCCGCTGGCTCACCGGCGCGGAATTTACCAGCGTGAGCGCGCAGGTGCAGCGCGATGCCGCAACGGGGAACGAAGTCTCCACGATGGCGCTCTACGGACTGAGTGGAGGCGCGGCGGCGACGGTATGGGAATCGTGGGACCTGGCGCCTCCGGCGTTCCCGCGCTCCGCCTCGGGCGCGTGGATCGTGGGTGAAACGGGCAACCTGGATCTGGACGCCTACGGCCAACTGCGGCTCGGAAAAAACAAAGAGTGGACCGTCGTGGCCGAGCAACCTCCCATCGACTGGCAGGGGCAAGGTATGCTCTCGCCGGTCCGCATGCAGGCCTACCGGGACCAGCATCAGGAGTTCATCAACAGTATTCTCGAAGATCGCGAACCGTCGGTAACCGGGGCGGACGGCCGTGCGGCGGTGGAAGCCGCACAGGCCGCATACCGGTCCGAGGCGGAAGGTATTACGATTCATCTTCGAGCGAAGGAGACCGCGCAATGATCGAACAGCTTGCCGTGGACGGAGGTCCCAGAGCAGTGGAAGAAAAGCTGCCCACCTTTCTGGAGAGCGCCGGCCGGAGCTTTGGAGTGGAAGAGGAGAGCCTGGTATTGGAGGCCTTGCGGAACGGTTGTCTCAGCCGTAACGGAGGCACCATGGTCTTGCAATTCGAACAGGAGTTCGCGCAAGCGCTCGGTGTTCCGCATGCCGTGGCCTGTTCGAGCGGAACGGCATCGATACACCTCGCCGTCGCGGCCCTCAACCTCGAACCGGGGGATGAGGTCATTGTGCCGCCGATTACGGATATCGGCACGGTGCTGCCCGTGTTGTGGCAGAACGCCGTGCCGGTTTTCGCCGATGTGGATCCGCGGACCATGTGTCTCGATCCGGCGGATGTAGCGGGCAGGATCTCCGGCCGGACGCGCGCGGTGATCGCGGTTCACCTGGCGGGACAGCCTTGCGATATGGATGCGCTGGCTCGCATTTGCAGGGAGCGTTCTCTCGTATTGATTGAGGACTGTTCGCAGTCCTATTGGGCGGAGCACGAAGGCCGGCTGGCCGGAACCATCGGCGACATGGCGTGCTTCAGCCTGCAACAGAGCAAGCATATGACGTGTGGCGAAGGCGGCATCCTGGTGACGCCGCGCGAGGACTACGCGCGCCGCGCGCGCCTGTTCACCGATAAGGCGTGGCCCAGAGAGACGAAGTCGCTCGGCTCCTGCCGCTTCCTGTTCCTGGCACAAAACTACCGCATGAGTGAGTTGGCGGGAGCGGTTGCGCTCGCGCAACTGGCGAAAGTACGCGACACGGTGGCGCGGCGCAGAGCGTCGGCGGAACGGCTGACGGCGTTGCTTGCGGAGGTCCCAGGCGTAACGCCTCCCCATGTTCCTTCGGGTACGCTGCACTCGTACTGGTTATACATGCTGCGTGTGAACGAAGCCGAAGCGGGCGTCACAGCGAGACGATTCGGGGAAGCGCTGACGGCCGAGGGCGTTCCCGCCTGGGTGGAATACATCATCGATCCACTCTATTTGTCACCCATTTTTACGGAATCGCAGACCTACGGCACCTCCGGTTATCCACTGCGCGAGTTCGGCCGTCAAAATTACCAACGCGGGTTATGCCCGAATGCCGAGGCGGTGCTCAAGAGCATCATTGCGATCTGGTGGAACGAAAACTACACGGAGGCGCACGTCCACCAGATCTCGGATGCGATCCGCAAGGTCGGGAGCCATTTCTCTCTCGCGGGTGCGCGGCAATAGGTGCGGGACCATGCCGAAATCGGATATTTACTACATCGAAGTACTCGGCAAGGCGCTGGATATTCTCGATGTGTTCGTCGAAGTGCGGAAGCCGAGACTGACGCTGCAAGAGATCTCGACCCTTACCAAGCTGAACAAGAACACCGTTTTTCGAGCGCTCTATACGCTGGCCGAGCACGGCTACATCATCAAGCGCCACCACGAATATGAACTTGGTTCCAAGCTGCTCGATCTGAGCAACGCGAAACTGCAACGGCGCGACCTGGTGGCGGCCGCCGGGCCTTACATGGACAGCCTCCGCGAGAAGTTTGGGGAAACGGTCAACCTCGGCGTACTCGATGGCGGGGCGATCCGGTATGTGGATGTGCGGGAAAGCCCGCACCGCTTCCGGCTGGCGGAACGGGTCGGCGGCAGCGATTTTCTGCACTGCACCGCGCTGGGGAAATGCCACCTGGCGTTTATGCCAATGGAAGAGGTGCGCCGGTTGCTGAAAGAACAGGGAATGCCGCGCGAAACCCCGCGCACCATCGTAACGCTCACCGCGATGAAGGCCGAACTCGAACGCGTGCGCCGGCAGGGTTATGCCGCCGACCCCGAGGAAAGCATGGAAGGCGCTTTTTGCCTGGGAGCACCGATCCTGGACGATACCGGCGCTCCCATCGCGGCTTTGAGCATTTCGGGGCCGACGACACGCTTCAACGCCTCCGTGACACCGGAGGCGAGCAAAGCGCTGCTGGACGCCGTTTCAGAGATTCGAGCAAGGCTCGGATACACCCGCCGGCAGGAAGTCTTACAGGAACAAATACGCAATAAGGCTGCAACGGGATCTTGATAATTAGTCAAACGCAGTTATACTGTCTATAACCATGGTGTCTATTGAGGAACTGGCTAAAGAATCGGGGCCTCTCCGTTTCACCGGTTTCGACCTGTACCGCATAGCCATTCCGATGCGTGAACCGTTCCGGATCAGCTCGGGCGAAGTGGCAGTCAAAGATTCGCTCCTTCTGAAAATCAACGGTGGAGACGCATTCGGGTGGGGTGAATCGTCCGCCATGCCCGGTGCATTTTATTCCAGCGAGACCCCGGATTCGTGCTGGGAGGATCTCTCAACAGCGGTTCTACCCGCTCTCGCCAGCCGGTGGTTTCCGGATATGGTCTCGCTCGAAGAGTTCCTGAAAGAGCGATCGCAGAGCGCCTTCGTTCGGGTAGCAGTTGAGACCGCCGCATGGGAGCTGTTGGCGCGCCGGAAGGGTATTTCTTTGCGGTCGCTCTTTTCGATTGCGGATCGCGACGTGGTGTCCGGGCTCGCCGTGGGGCTCTATGACACGCGCGAAGAACTGCGGGAAGCCCTCGAACGCTACCGTCCACGCGACTACGCCCGTCTCAAGATCAAGATCAAGCGGGGACAGGATGTCGAGCTGGTTCGCGCGGTCCGCGAATGGTTCCCCGATGTTCGGCTCTTCGTCGACGCCAACGCGGATTACGGCAGAGAAGATTTTGCCACGTTTCAGGAATTGGATGCCTTCGGCCTGATGATGTTCGAGCAGCCGCTGGCAAGGAGTGAATTCGAAGCCTCCGCGGAGCTTCAGCGGCTTGTGCGCACGCCCGTGTGTCTCGACGAAAGCATCGAAACCGCTGACGACGCGCGGCGCGCGATCCAGTTGGGAAGCTGCCGCATCGTCAACATCAAGCTCCAGCGGGTGGGAGGCTACCTCGAAGCGCTTCGGATTATCGAGATCTGTTCACGCAGCGGCATTCCGGTATGGATGGGCACGATGCCCGAACTGGGGATCGGCAGCGCACAGGCGTTGCAGCTTGCCGCGCATCCCGCGTTCCGCTTCCCTACCGATGTAGAGCCAAGTGAACGATGGTACGAGGACGACATTCTTACGCCTCGCCTGTCTCTCGCCAACACCCGGCTTCCCATCCCGGCCGGACCCGGCATCGGGTTTCAGGTGGACGAGCGAAAGCTGGAGCAATACTGTACGGCCCGAAAAACCTTCAAGACATAAGCCATGGAGCACATGCACCTTGCGGCGGCGGATTACCTGGTAGTCGGCGGGTACTTCGTCATTGTTCTGTGGATCGGGTTCTATTTCCGGAACCGCCTGGAAGCCGCGAAGGATTATTTCGCCGGTGGAAACCAGATCCCATGGTGGCTGGCGGGCATTTCGCACTACATGTCCAGCTTCAGCGCCTTTGCCTTCATCGCTTACGCACAGATCGGATATTCGCACGGCTGGATCGCGGTCTCGCTGTTCTGGGCCACCATCCCGGGCTGCCTCATCGGTGGACTGTACTTCGCCCAGCGGTGGCGGCGGGCGCGGATCATCACGCCAATCCAGTTTCTCGAAGCCCGTTTTAACGGATTTGTCCGGCAGTTGTTCGCATGGTCCGGCATTCCGATGAAGATTTTTGACGACGCTCTAAAAGTCTTCGCGACCGGCCTGTTTGTTTCTGTCGCGGCGGGGTTGAATCTTCATTGGTCCATCGCGGTGTGCGGCCTTGTCATGGTGGCCTACACGTTTCTCGGCGGGTTGTGGGCACTGGTGGTGACGGACTATGTCCAGTTTCTGATGAAGGCGCTGGCCATTCTGCTTCTGTTGCCGCTCGCGGTGGTGAAGGCCGGCGGATGGCAGCGCTCCTTCAGCGCTTTGCCGGACGGGTTCCTGCAACCTATGGGCGGGCCGTTCAATTGGACCTATCTGGCCGGGTTCACCATTCTGATGATGATCAGCTACAACGCAAGCTGGTCTCTGGCGCAGAAGTATTACTCCGTGCGGAACGAGAAAGAGGCGGCGAAGGTCGCCTACTGCGCGGGAGCGCTGAACCTGATCGGCGCACCGCTGATGATTCTTCCGGCGCTCATCGGCCGGAACTTTCTCCCCAATCTCGTGGAGCAGAACCGCACCGCCGACGTCTACGTTCTGCTGGTAATGGAGCTGCTGCCGGTAGGAATGATCGGCATCATCATGGCGGCGATGTTCTCGGCCACTATGGCGATGGTCAGTGCGGACTTCAATGCGATCGCCAGCGTGCTGACCAAGGACGTCTATCACCGCTTGATCCGTCCGGAGGCGTCGGAAAAGCATCTGCTGAACGCAGGCCGCTGGATCACCCTGGCCCTGGGACTGCTGACCACATTGCTTGCGCTGTGGGTCGCAGCGTTCCGGCAACAGTCCCTGTTCAACACCATGGTGACGGTGCTGGGGTTGTTCATGGCGCCGACGTTCCTCCCCCTTCTGGCCGGGCTCGCCATTCGCAAGCTGACCTGGCAGGGCGCATTTGCCGGATTTCTGTGTGGGCTCGTCACCGGGTTCGCCATGCTGGCGGTAAAAACATGGTGGCTCCCTCCGGCTTCGGACGCCGGGAGTTCGTATTTCTTTGAAGGAATCTCCCTGCTGGCGAATACGGCGGCGACGATCCTCGGCATGTTCGCGGGCACCGTGCTTTCGCGGTCGAGCGCCGGGCGGGAGCGCAAGACTCAACAGTTCTTCCGTGAGTTGGACCGGCCGATTGCGCCGGAGGAAGTTCCCGCGAGGAGCAGCAATCCCGCAGCGTCCGTGTTGGGACTGTCTACGATCGGCGTGGGCGCTTTGCTGTTCCTGGCCGGAGCGGTCTCCGGTTCGGCAACCGCGCGGGTCATAGATTTTGCGGTCGGCGCCGTGCTGATCGTTATCGGTGTCTTCTTTCGCCGCAGGGCCGGACAATCTTCCGGAAAACCCGCGGCTGTGGTTACGACAAGTTGAAGGGAACTACTTTAAATGAGCACTTCAAAGAAAGCCCTGACCGCGTTGCTGATGTTTTCAGCGGCCACTTTTACGTATGCGCAAAGCACAGATGCCACCATTCTAGGCGTGGTACGCGACCCTTCGGGCGCCGTCATCGGCGGCGTCGAAGTGATCGCCACGAACGTCCGGACCAATGTGGCAAAAAGAGTCTTCTCGAACGATAGCGGCAATTACGAGATCCCCGCGCTACAGCCGAGTGAGTACAGGCTGGAAGCAACATCGAAGGGATTCAAGAAGCAGGTCCTTACGGGGATTATCCTCCAGGTGAACCAGGCGGCGCGGCTCGACATCGTTATGCAATTGGGCGATGTGGTGGAGGCCGTTACCGTAGAGGCCACCGCATTGCTGATTCAAACCGATACCGGGGCGGTAGGCCAGGTCATCGACAACCGCAAGATCGTGGACTTGCCGCTGAACGGGCGGAACTTCACACAGTTGGCTACCCTGACTCCCGGCGTGACGCCGTCGGGCGCGATGGGGACGGGACGCGCACAATCGGTATTTGTCAGCGGCTCCCGCGCAACCAAGACGGAATTTGTTTTGGACGGCGTTTCCTCCACCGGTCCCATCAACGGAGGAACCGGCATTCTGCCGTCGATTGACGCGCTGGAAGAATTCAAGGTGCAGACCAGTGCGTTCGCCGCCGAATTCGGCCGCTCTCCGGCGCTGGTGAATATATCGATCAAATCGGGTTCCAACGCATTTCACGGCAGCGCCTTCGAATTTGTGCGCAACGACGTTTTCGACGCGCGCAACACCTTTGCGCTTTCGAATCCTCCCCTGAAGCGAAACCAGTTCGGAGTGACGTTCGGCGGTCCGCTAAAACAGAATGACTTCTTTTTCTTTGGCAACTATGAAGGGCTCCGGCAACGCCGTGGGGCGACGTTCAACGCGGTGGTGCCGACGGCGGCGCAGAAAAACGGAGATTTCGGATCCATCGCGATCTTCGACCCAGCCACCACGAGGCTGGAAGGATCCACCTATGTGCGCAGCCCCTTCCCCGGCAATCGCATACCGGCGGACCGCATTGCGCCCGAGGCCGCTTACTTCCTGAAGTTCTTTCCCGAAGGGAACAATTCCGATGGAGCGCGATATATCGTTTCACCGAGCAACAGCGACGACAACGATCAGTTCACCATCCGGCTGGATAAAAAAGTGAAAAGCGCCGGACTTCTCTTCGGCCGCTACACCTTCTCGAACGTAAAGACCTTCAGCCCGTCGGCATTTCCGGCGCTGGTTGGCGTAATGCTCCGGTCCCGGTTCCAGAACGCCGGGGTAACTTACACGCACACCTGGCGGCCTACACTGATCTCGGAGACGCGGCTCGGATACAATCGCGAGTACACGCTGGAGGATGCGCCGGGCATCGGTACGAATCACACCGTGCTCTCGGGAATCACCGGGTTTGACCGTACCAGCGAGAGTGTTCCGCGTTTTCCGCAGATCGGCATCAGCGGATTCACCGGGATCGACGGCCGAACCTTCCGGCCGCTGAACAATACCAACGATATCTACCAGATTATCCAGACAGTGTCCTGGTACACGGGCAAGCACACGCTGAAGGTGGGAGCCGACCTGCGCCAGCAGAGGAATACGAACTGGAACACGGCCTACAATAGCGGCAATTTCAGCTTCAGCGGCACGTACACGCTTAATCCGGGCGTGGCTCGATCGGGGTCCGGGTTCGCGGACTTCCTGCTCGGGCTGCCGGCATCGGCAAACCGGTCCTTCCCTCGCGATGCTTTCGGCAATCGCTTCGGCAACTATCATTTCTTCGCTCAGGACGACTGGCGCGCGACACAGAACCTGACCATCAACCTCGGCCTGCGATACGAATTCAACCCGTGGCCGCTCGGATACCGCAATCAGTTGACGCTGTTCGACCGCAGCCTGGGCAAAGTGATCATCTCCGATCCGATCAATTTCGAGGCGCAGAAAATCACCAGGGCCGCTTACGATGCGATGCCGGATGCTTATGTCACAACCAAAGAGTTGGGGTTGCCCCAGCAGATTCAGTCGAACGACCTGAACAATTTCGCTCCCCGCGTCGGATTCGCGTGGCGCGTGCTCGGCGACAACCGCACGGTGCTGCGCGGCGGTTACGGCGTGTTCTACGAACTGGTGAACGGCAACGGCCGTACCGGAGGCGTCATCAATCCTCCGTTCCTGTTCGACGAAGTGGCAAATAACAACAACCCTATTCCGAACCGGACGCTGCACGACTTTTTCTTCACGCAGCCGCCTTCGGCTGCATCGCCTCCCATCATCGACTCGCGTCCGCTCAATCAACGCACACCTTACGAACAGACGTGGAACCTCATGATCCAGCGCGAACTGTTTGCGAACATGGCGCTCGAAGTCGGCTACCTGGGCAAGAAGGGAACTCATCTCGAAAGAGACGTGTTGTTCAATCAACCGGAATTTCCAGGACCCGGCAGTATCCAGTCGAGGCGTCCCTTCCCGCGCTTCGGCTCCGGCACGCTGCGCGATGACGGCAGCAACAGCACCTATCATGGCCTGCAAACGAAGCTGGAGAGGCGGTTCTCGAATGGCCTCTCGTTCCTTGCAGCCTACACGTGGGCGAAATCCATGGACGACGTCAGCACCGATCTCGGCGGGGCGGTCCAGAACTGGAAGGATTACCGCGCGGAGCACGCGGTTTCCGATTTCGACGTCGCTCACAACTTCGTCTTCAGCGGGTTGTATGAGCTGCCGTTTGGTCCGGGAAAGCCGGTGGCCTCGGGCGCCGGTGGTGCTTTGAGCCGGCTTATCGGCGGCTGGCAGCTTGGCGCGATTGTGCAGCAGCGCAGCGGTCTTCCGTTTACGCCGCGCATCAGCCTCGACCAGGCGAACACCGGAACGTCGCAGCGGCCGAATCGCCTTGGTACCGGGACCGTCGATCAACGGACTACTGCAAGATGGTTCAACCCGGCCGATTTCACGATTCCGGCACAATACACGTTCGGAAACTCCGGGCGCAATATCCTGCGCGCCGACCGCTATAACAATATCGATCTGGTGCTGCTCAAGAACACCACGATTACCGAGCGGGTTTCGACACAACTGCGCTTCGAGTTCTTCAACGCATTCAACCATGCCAACTACGGCGCCCCGAATGCAGTGGTCAATACCGCCACCGCCGGACAGGTGGCTTCGGCAAACGATCCCAGAATTCTCCAGTTCGGATTGAAGGTAGTGTTCTGAGTGGCGCATCTCCGGAGGCTGGCGGAGATATGATCGGGTACGGAGGATGATGAACTTGCTCAAAGGGTTTTACCGGGCAATACTCGGGACCGGTCTGCTGGCCGCCGCCGTTTCCGCCGCGGAGTTACGCGTC
This sequence comes from Bryobacteraceae bacterium, assembly GCA_035714225.1. Taxonomy (GTDB): domain Bacteria; phylum Acidobacteriota; class Terriglobia; order Bryobacterales; family Bryobacteraceae; genus CAADGY01. The sequence goes on from DASTMK010000565.1 coordinate 15,991, forward strand.
GCGGCGTTCCGCGCCGACGCCACACCGGCCATGGGGGAACCGCTGATTTGGATACAGCCCACAACGAAAGTGGAAGACCCGCTGTTGGCGAAAGGTGTGGTGTTGGACGACGGAAAGCACCGGTACGTTCTATGCTCCGTGGACTGGTGCGGACTGGGCGGCTCCACGCATCTGCTGTTCCGCCGCAAGGCGGCTGCCGCGGCGGGCACCGACATCTCCCGCGTCACCATTCATTCCGTTCACCAGCACACGGCACCTTACATCGATGGCGGCGCATATTCGCTGATGCGGACGTTTCCGAACCCTCCGTTATTGATGAGCGATGAATATCTCGAAGCCGTCACAGACCGTTTGGCCGGCGCGGTGAAGGAGGCCGTGAAGAGGCTTCAGCCTTTCGATAGCATCGGCGTCGGAGAGGCGCGGGTGGAGCGGGTGGCTTCGGCCCGGCGCATTCACGACGACGGCAAGCTCGTCACCCGCTACAGCACGGGAGCCAAGGACCCGAAGATGGCTGCGCTTCCGGAAGGCGAGATTGACCCCGCCGTAAGGACGGTCACTCTGGCCAACGGCGGCAAGGCTCTCGTGCGTCTCCACTACTATGCCACGCATCCACAAACGTTCTGCTGCGATGGCCGCGTGTCCGGCGATTTCGTCAGCACGGCGCGCGAGAAGCTTGAACAGGATGAAGGCATCCCACAGGTCTACTTTACGGGATGCGCGGGTAACGTGACAGTCGGCAAGTACAACGATGGATCCGAAAAGGCGAGGGCGGAACTCGCCCGGCAACTTCGAAAGGGGTTCGACAGCTCCATCGACGCGACTCGATTCCATAAAGCAGCCGCGCTACGGTGGAAGACCACCGATCTGAAGTTGCCTCCCAAACCGGGGGTCCCCACCGATCCGTCCGCCCTGAAGGGCAAGAGCGGCGTGGATCTCTACCGCTCGGCGCAGGCGACCGCATTCTGCATGCGCGCCGAGCCGCTCACGATGAGCTTGCTTGAAATCGGCCCGGCCAGGATCATACATATGCCCGGCGAACCCATGCTCGAATTCCAGAAATATGCCCTTGGGGTGAACCGCAGTCCGTTCCTGGCGGTTGCGGGCTATGGCGACATCAGCCCGGGCTATCTTTGCACGGACCAGGCTTTCCGCGAAGGCGGTTATGAACCAAGCGCTTCCAATGCGGGGCCCGGTACCGAGGCACAGATTAAGAAGGCGATTGATAAGTTACTGGAAAAATAGTTGATAAGGAGATACGATGTCTAGCTCTCACAAAAATTCGGGGCCGGGTGAGACCCGGCGCTCATTCGTACAAACAGGGGGAGCCGCGCTCGCCGCCATGGGAGCGGGCACCGCGGCTTTCGGCAAAACCGAAACACTGGCTCTCAACGGCGGGGCGAAGTCGGTCAGCTTTCCCACGGCGAAAGAATCCGCGCTGACCAAATGGCCCCGTTACGGCGCAACCGAAAAGAAAGTGCTGCATGAGCTTATCGACAGCAGCAAGTTCTACGAGGAACTGCCGCTCTTCGAGAACGAGTGGAAGGCTTATACGAAGTCCCCGTTCGTGAAAGCGCACATGAACGGATCAAGCGCGCTCACCAGCATGTATTTTGCTCTCGACCTTCC
>DASTMK010000566.1:0-3178 GCA_035714225.1 Bryobacteraceae bacterium
GATAGTAGAACGGCATCGGCTCGGACCGGCGCGACACATACAACGTCACATCGTCATTGCCCAGAAAAGCGATGCCCTCCCCTTGCGCGTCCGCGCGGTCCGATGGTTCCAGTTGGTTGCAATCGAAGGCGTGCGGCCTCAGTTTCCCCTCAAAGCGGATCCAGCCGGTTGGAGGGTGTGCATGATACAGGTGCGCGCTCTTTCCGTAAAAGCCTCTGCGCCCGTGCTCTTCTTCATACGTGCCCTGGGGTAATCCGACGTGTGCCTGTGTGGCAATCTTGCCCTTCTTAAGCGGGTACATCCAGCATCCCTCCCTGCCTTCAGCATAGATCACACCACATAAAAGTGGGGCATAATCAAAGTAGAGAGGGGGCGGCTTTGGGAACCATGCCAGCCGTGGGCCTGACCACCACCGAGGCGCCATTCATCGAGCAGGCGAAAACCGAGGGCAAGCTTTACATCCAACAGCCCTACGAACTCTATTCCCGGGAGAACCACGAAGCCTGGAGAAAACTCTACCACCGCATCGTTCCCCGCTGGCAGAAATACGCAAACGAGCACTTCCTGCGCGGTATCGATTCGCTCCGTCTCGACCCTGGCGCCGTTCCCAGGCTCGATAACGTCAACCGGTTCCTGAAGCCGCTGACCGGTTTCCAGGCCAAGGCGGTCAGTGGATATGTTCCCGCTTTCCTGTTTTTCGACTGCCTCCGCAACCGCGAGTTCCCCACTACCATCACCATCCGAAGATCGGACAAGCTCGACTATCTTCCCGAGCCCGACATCTTCCACGACGTTGCCGGGCATGTGCCCATGCATACAGACAAAGCTTTCGCTGAAACGCTGGTGCGGTTCGGAGAATCTGCCCATACCGCCGCCGAACTCGTCTCAGACATCAGAGATGAGCGCAAGCGCATTCGGACACTGACCAGCATCATCAAGGCCATGGCCCGCTTCTTCTGGTTCACCGTAGAATTCGGATTGATGCGGGGCGCCGGTGGCCTGCGGGTGTATGGCAGCGGCCTGCTGAGTTCATATGGCGAAATCGAACACGCCGTCGAATCGCCCGAAGTGCAGAGATATCCCATACAACTCGAGTGGGCCGTGAACCAGTCGTTCGAAATCGACCACTACCAGCCGCTGCTGTTCATCGTGGATTCCTTCGACCACCTCTTCGATCTGGTGGGCCGCCTGGAGCAATGGATGAAATCCGGCAAATTGAACAATGTTGCTCCGGGCGAACCTGCGGTAAACGAGCAGGATCTCGAGAGCTTCCTGGAGGCGGACTGGCGAACGTAACGGCTACCTCGGCCACTGGATTGCACATCAGAACGGTGATGAGGCTCGCGATAGCGGCATTGCTGGTAGTCTCACTGGCCGCCCAGGAGTCTGAATTCGGTGTCGAATCCCGCCTCGTACTGGTTCCCGTAACGGTGACGGACACCAAAGGCCGCTCCGTGGACGGCCTTGAAGCATCGGACTTCCTCCTCTATGACAACGGCGTCCGCCAGAAGGCTGTTGTGGATACGATTGCTACAGGTGTTGCGCCGGTCGCACTGATCGTCGCCGTCCAGTCCTCCGGTATTTCCGCTCCGGTGTTGGCAAAAGTGCAGAAGATCGGGGCGATGCTCCAGCCCTTGATTACCGGAGAGCGCGGCTGCGCCGCCCTGGTTGCGTTCGACGAACGCACACGGTGGCTCCAGGAATGTACTGGCGATCCTGACCTGCTGGTGCGTGCCTTCGATAACCTTCGCCCCGGAGAATACAAGAGCGCACACATGCTGGATGCCGTTCACAAGGCCGTTGAACACCTGCTGAAGCGTCCCAATTTCCGGCGCGTTTTGCTGCTCATCTCCGAGTCGCGCGACCGAGGCAGCGAGCGCACATTGGAAGCCGTGCTGATAACGGCGCAGGCCGCCGGTGTGACGGTTTATGCGGCAACCTACTCGGCAACCAAAACAGCATTCACGACAAGAACATCGGAAAAGGACCGTCCGCCCGAATCGAAGATTCCCCGCGATAGTCGCACTGGGCCGATCACGCCACAAGGGCGAGTGATCACGCCAACTCCGGAGCAGCAGTTGGACATTCTGGGTGGAATCGGCGAATTGGTGCGCCTTGGGAAAGTCAAGGATACCGAGGTCCTGACCAGCAAGACCGGAGGTACCGCGTTTCCGTTCACCAGGCAAAAAGGTCTGGAGGGCGCCATCGAAAAACTCAGCGCCGAATTGCATACGCAATACGTGCTCAGTTTTACACCGGAAGCTCCGGCCTCCGGCTACCACCGCCTGGAAGTCCGCATCAACCGCGGCGACCAGTTCCGCATTCGCGCCCGCCCCGGATATTGGTCGTCAGAGTAGGCGGAGCAGGGGCCAGCATGTTGAGATCGGCCGCAATGAGCTTGCCGAAGGAGACCTCTGAAGTGTCACCGGCTTTCAACGTTCGTTTCATTCCCCGGCAGCATTGAGCAGGGCATCGTATAAGCTCTTCTTCATGTGAAATGGGAGCGGCCGGAGAGCATCGAGAAGCGGACGAAGTGCTGGAACCAGTCCTAAATATTTCGCCTGTAGGAGGACTCCCAAAGTTCCGACAACCTGAAGTCCGAGAAGGCGTGCAAGCCGCCGTGCACCTCCGTCGTCAATTACGATTACATCTGCTCGTAGTTCCACGGCGAGAGCGATAGCCTCGCTTTCACCTGATCCAAGAGAAGCGCTCAGAATCTGCGCAGCAAGTGGCTGCTCCAGTTGGCGCACATGGATCCAGGCAGGCAAGGTTCGTCGACCCAGAACCTCAGACGCTACCGCAGGAGGAATCAGAATCGGGCTCAAGCGCAATGATCGGACTGGTATTGGAAACGATTACCAACTCAGGGTTTCTCAGAACTTCGATGTTGTCTCAGAAGGGCGACTTCAGCCTGAAGCTCCTCCGGCGTGACGTCGAAGAACGGAACGCCTAGTCGCGACGAATACTCAATGAATCCGATTCGGCTCATTCCGAGCAGTTCGGCCGCTTTACCACTCGAGATCCTCCGCTGGCGATAAAACTCCAGCACGATCAACTCGCGCACGGCGTCTTCGAGGGGGCGGTTCAGAGTCTCAAGCAATCCGACCAGATCTCCGCCAACGGGAATATTCGTTGTCATAAACAGCGTATGCTTGCCGCTAAGTATTCTTTATGCTCG
>DASTMK010000567.1:0-2227 GCA_035714225.1 Bryobacteraceae bacterium
CATCGGTGAAAAAGGGACGGTCAAGATGCCGCTGCAGGAGACATTCTGGGCTGCCCGGTTCGGGATGCTCACGGATCAATTTGGAATCAATTGGATGTTCGACCTGGAAAAGCCGGAACAAAAATAACCGGACGCTCTTTAAGAATCGCACCCCCGGCGGGCGCGATTCTGCCTTATCGCATAAAGTAGTGGGTAGCTCATGACTTTCACGCTTCCCCGCTTTATGCTTTCGGTACTCGCGCTCTCGCTTGTACCTTCAGCCGGCGTGGCCCAGTCCGACGTTCTCATTTACGGGTGCACGTCCGGCGCAATCACCGCCGCGGTACAGGTTGTGCGCATGGGCAAATCCGTCCAGATAGTTTGTCCGGAGCGGCACCTGGGCGGGCTCACCGCCGGCGGCCTGGGATTTACGGACACCGGCAACAAGGCCGTGATCGGCGGGCTTTCCCGCGAGTTCTACCACCGCGTCTGGCAACACTACGACAAGCCCGAAGCCTGGCGCTGGCAGAAGCGGGAAGAATACGGCAACAAAGGCCAGGGAACGGAGGCGCTCGACAAAACCGCCCGTACGATGTGGATTTTCGAGCCGCACGTCGCCGGGAACGTGTATGAGGCGTGGATCAAAGAAGCGAAAATCCCGGTGGTCCGCAACGCATGGCTCGACCGCGAGAAAGGCGTTAAGAAGCAAGATGGCCGCATCGTCTCCATCACGACGCTCGATGGGAACACCTATTCGGCCCGCATGTTCATCGACGCTACCTACGAGGGCGATTTAATGGCGGCGGCCGGTGTCGACTATCATGTCGGGCGCGAATCCACCAGCACGTACGGCGAAAAGTGGAACGGAGTGCAGACCGGCGTGCTTCACCATCGCCACCATTTCGGTGCCGTCAAGACGCCGATCTCCCCTTACGTGATTCCCGGCGACCCCAAGAGCGGAGTGCTTCCGCGCATCAGCACCGAGCCGCCCGGCAACTATGGCGAAGGCGACAAAAAAGTGCAGGCCTATTGTTTCCGCATGTGCCTCACGCAGGCGCCCGCAAACCGCGTGCCGTTCCCCAAACCCGCCAATTACGATCCGAAGGAATACGAACTGCTCCTGCGCATCTTCGCCGCCGGCTGGCGCGAAACGTTCCAGAAGTTTGACGCCATCCCGAACGCCAAGACCGACACGAACAACCACGGGCCTTTCAGCACCGATAACATCGGGCGGAATTGGGACTACCCGGAAGCCAGCTACGAGCGCCGCCGCGAAATCATCCAGGAGCATGTGAACTATCAGCAGGGCTGGTTCTATTTCATTGCAAACGACCCGCGCGTGCCCGCCGATGTACGCACGGAGATGGCGAAATGGGGCCTGGCGAAGGATGAATTCAAAGACAACGGAAACTGGCCACACCAGTTGTACGTGCGGGAGGCCCGGCGCATGATCGGCAAGTACATCATGACGGAAAACGAGCTGCTAAAAAGACGGCCCACGCCGGAACCGGTCGGTATGGGTTCCTACGGCATCGACTCGCACAACATCCAGCGCTATATCACGCCGGAGGGCTACGTCCAGAACGAAGGGGACATCGGCGTCAGCACGAACGGGCCTTACCAGATCTCTTACGGTTCCCTGGTGCCAAAGAAAGGCCAGACGGAGAATCTGCTTGTGCCGGTGTGTGTGTCGAGCTCGCATATCGCGTATGGCTCCATTCGTATGGAGCCCGTCTTCATGATCCTCGGGCAATCCGCCGCCACTGCTGCCGTGATGGCGATAGACATGGACCTCCCGGTGCAGGACGTCCCATACGAAAAGCTGCGGGAGCGGCTGCTGGCCGACGGGCAGATCCTCGAATCCAAGCGGTAGCGGGCTTCATCGCGGGCTGATCGCCGGAATCTCGTTATCTTTTTGCCGGATCTCGATCGGCTTCGGCTCCTCGTGGCAGTCCGGCAGCGGCTCCACCGAATAGTAGTTCAGCCCGTAGCGCCAGGCACGATGGAGACCGGAAACGCAGACGTCCTGCCGTTGTCCGGCGATCTGCCGCCATAAACCACGCGCGGAGGCTCGGTGGTCCAGCGGCTCGAGGGCTATCGCTTTCAAAGCGAAAATTCCCGCTACGCTCCACACGCACACCGCCCAAAACGCGCGCACATTCCTGCCTTTTTGGCCCCAATACCACGCCAGAGCAGCAATGCCGGCCGCCGGGATAAACCAGTACCAGGGAATCTGTTCGAAAGAGGC
>DASTMK010000568.1:0-4046 GCA_035714225.1 Bryobacteraceae bacterium
GGCTTTTCGGAAACGCCGTGAAGACTCCCGAGCTGAAGAGCGTGAATGTCACGATCGACCTTTTGCCGGAACGGCGCGTGGCGAGCATCGAGAACGCGTGGGTAGCCTCCAGCGAAGTGGCCGCCGGTGCCGAAGTGCCCGTCAAAGTGTTTCTCCGCCCCTATCGGGGCGAACGCCTCGAAAGAGAGTTTGATGTCAAAATCCCCGCGGGCCTGCCTAAAGGCGATTACAAAGTGGTGTTGAGCGACGCGGGTACCCTGAACCGCATGCAGACTGCGGCGGGCACGATGAACCGGTTCATCGATCTTCCGCAAACCGTTTCACTCATCAACCAGGAGCGAAGCAATAACAAGCTTTACGTTTCGCTGGTGCAGGCGCGTCCCACTCTGTACGTGGAGGACAAGACGATGCCGAGTGTGCCCGCTTCCGTGCTGAATGTCATGCAAGCCGGGCGCACGGGCGGCAGCCGCTCGTATCTCACTTCCGCCGAGACGGCTCAGGAGCAGATGAGCATTCCGTTCGACTACGTCATCAACGGCAGCTATTCGCTCAAACTCACTGTCAAGTAGAACACATGAAAAATTCCGTTTTCCCGATTCCGGCGCTGCTGGCGCTTGCGGTGGGTGTGTATGCCGTTGAGACACAGTTCTGGGAACAGTCGGACCAGCCCGACTATGAAAAAGCGACACTGAATGGCGTTTCCGTTCGCAGCGACGGCCGTTTGTCGCTGGCGCCTGTATTTCAGGAAGTGTTTGAAGCTTCGACACCCTATATCTGGTCTCTCGCCGAAGATTCCAAAGGGAACGTTTACGCGGGCGGAGGAGGTTCCGACGGCTCTACCGCCAAGCTCTTCGTAGTGGACGCGAAGGGCGCCGGCAAGGTGCTCACTGCCTTGGACGGGTTGCAGATTCATGCGATCGCCGTGGATAGGAACAACCGCGTTTATGCCGGTACGTCGCCGGATGGAAAGATCTACCGCATCTCATCGAGTGGCGATGCACAGGTATTTTACGATCCGCGCGCCAAGTACATATGGGGGCTTGCGTTCGACAGCCATGGTAATCTTTTTGCCGCTACCGGCGATGCGGGGGAGATTCACAAGGTTACTCCAAATGGAGAAGGTTCTGTTTTTTTCAGGACTGAGGAGACCCACGCCAGGTCGCTGGCGATCGACTCGAAAGATAATCTCATTGCCGGAACTGAGCCCAGCGGGTTGATCTTCCGGATTTCGCCGAAGGCCGAAGGCTTTGTCCTCTATCAGGGGGATAAGCGCGAGATCACCTCCATTGCCTTGGGACGGGATGGGTTCATCTACGCCGCGGGAGTCGGTACGAAACAGGCACCGGCAATCGTGCCCCAGGTTCCGCCGGTACTTGCTCCACCTCCCACGGCGCCTCCCAAGAGCACCTCGCAAATAGTGCCGGCGCAGCGGCCGGGCGCCGCGCCTCCGCTGACGCTGTCGGCTCCCGTAGCGGTATCGGGCGGATCCGAAGTTTATCGTATCGACACCGAAGGATATCCGCGCACCATCTGGAGCGACACCCAGGAAATCGCTTATGCGCTCGCTTTCGATGACGCGGGACGGTTGCTGATCGGAACCGGGAACAAGGGAAACCTGTACCGCGTAGATTCGGAAGTACTCTCGACGTTGTTGGTGAACGCGCCCCCTACGCAGATTACCGCGCTGGTCTCGGGACGAGGCGGCAGGGTGTACGCTGCGACGGGGAACATCGGAAAGGTGTACAGGGTTGGCCCGGAGTTACAGGCGTCGGGCTCGGTGGAAAGCGATGTGTTTGATTCCGGCGGCTTCTCGTATTGGGGCCGGTTATGGTTTGATGGCCAGCGAAACGGCGGCAAGCTGAGCTTTGCGACCCGCAGCGGCAATCTGGACCGTCCACAGCAGAACTGGAGTCCGTGGGCTTCCGTTTCTGCGGAAGAGACCGGTGGGCGTATCGCTTCTCCGCCCGCGCGGTTTGTGCAGTGGAGACTCGAACTGGCGCTGTCGCCGGACAACCGCTCGCCGGAGGTGAGCACCGTTGAAGTGGCGTATTTGCCTAAGAACGTTGCACCCGTGGTGGAGAAGATCGAGGCCACTCCCACCAATTACCGCTATCCGCAGCCGCCGGTGATGGCGGCTGAAAATCGCAACCTGACGCTGCCTCCCCTTTCGCGCCGCAGACGTCCGGCATCGTCCGCGTCGATTACCCCCAGCGAGCCCTCCTCGACGCTGAATTATGCAAAGGGCTATGTAGGCGCCCGGTGGCTTGCATCGGATGAGAATGGTGACGAACTCACGCACAAAGTGGAAATTCGGGGAGTGCGGGAGTCTGAGTGGAAGCTGCTGAAAGAGAATGTATCCCAGCGGCACATCAGTTGGGATTCCACGGCTTACGCCGACGGTGAGTATGTCCTGCGAGTGACCGCCTCCGACCTTCCGGACAACTCGCCCGCCGGCGCGCTGACCGGAAGCCTTGTCAGCCCGGCGTTCCTGATCGACAACACGCCTCCGGCGATTACCGGTTTAACGGCATCCCGTACGGGTAAAGACAGCTCGGTGTCGTGGACGGCCAGAGACGCGAACAGCATCATCGAGCGTGCGGAGTATTCGCTGGATGGAGGCGACTGGCTCGTGGCGGCACCGGAGTCCCGGCTGTCGGACTCCCCCGAATTGAGTTACAAGCTTACGCTCGAAAACCTGCCCCCCGGTGAGCACACCATCGCGGTGCGGGTTACCGATGCCTTTGGCAACCAGACAGTAGGTAAGGCCATCGTCCGGTAATATAGACAGGTATTGCGACTTCCCAGAGAGGTGTTGCTTTGAGTGTATTCGATACCTTCGACCGGCGAACATTTCTGCGTACATGTACGGCTGGAGCGGCAGTGATGTCGTCGGCGATGGCCGCGGACCCTACGTATCGCGTGGTGAGTTCCTACAAGCGGATTCCGGGAGCCGGGATGCCTGGCTCTTATCCAGGACAGGTTGTTGCGGTGCATTCCCCCAAGTCGGTGGATGACAACACCGAGAAAATCGACGCCGATGCTGTCAAGGAGATGATGACACGGGGCATGCTGGCACTGACTGGGGCACCCGATCTCCGGCAGGCATGGGGACGCTTTATCGGGAAGGACGACGTTGTAGGCATTAAAGTGAACTGTGTCGGCAGGCCCAACGTGATGTCTTCTCCGGAAGTGGTTGCCGAGATCGTCAGGAATGTGAACGCGGTTGGCGTGCCGTTGGAAAGGATTCACATCTATGAACGATTCGGCGACCAGATGGAGGAGTGCAAGTACCCCGAAAAAGTGCCCGCCGGCGTGCATTACTTCGGCGCTGAACAGACACGCGGGACGAATGAGCCCTACGATCCGCTGATGTATGTTGACGTGAACTTCTTCGGGGAGGAAGACACCCGTTCGAACATCATACGGCTGGTCTCGCGGGAGATCACGAAAATCATCAACGTGCCGAATATCAAGGATCACGGAGCTTCCGGTGTCACAGGCTGTTTGAAAAACATAGCGTATGGATCTTTTTCGAACGTGGCCCGGTCTCATTCCGGCTCAGTGACGCATACTCGTACGTTCATCGGAGCCCTGGCCGCGTCCGAGCCTGTGCGTTCGCGTACGGTGCTGCAAGTGGTGGACGGCATCAAGGGCGTTTGGCACGGCGGACCCTTCTCGACGGATAAGCGGTTCCGTTTTCTGCCGAAGCAGATGATGTTCGGCACTGACCCGGTCGCCATAGACCGGCTGATACTGGATATTGTCGATAACCAGCGAAAGGCGATGGGTGCGATCTCGGTGTGGGACCGCGATCCACGGCATCTTCGCAACAAAGACACGCCGGCCGGTCCGGATCCGAATGTGAATGCCTACATTCGCGAACCGGGCCACATCGAGTATGCATCCACACTCGGGTTGGGAGTCTACGAGCTTGAAAAGATCCGCGTGAAACGGATCGACATTTAGCCGCTTATGGGGCTGCGCGCCCGGCGGCCTGCGCCTCCGGAATCAGGTGGTCCGATGGATCGATAGCGGCGAATGTGATA
>DASTMK010000569.1:0-3555 GCA_035714225.1 Bryobacteraceae bacterium
AGGGCAGGCCGCGGCGGCGCCGATAACAGTATGCGGCCAGCGTCGGAACGTGGCCGATGATCCGCATGATTTGCTTGCGCCGGTTTGCGGCATCCTTGATATCCACCGAGTCAGGGTAAAAGGTAGAGAGCGCGGCCATCGTGCTTGCCAGCATGCTCATTGGGTGGGCATCGTAAAGAAAGCCATCCATGAACTTCTTGAGGTTTTCATGGATCATCGTCTCGGCCATCACCTCGCCGCGAAAGCCGTTCAACTCAGTTTCCGTAGGCAATTCGCCGTAGAGGATCAGGTACGCGCACTCCAGAAATGAACACTCTTCGGCCAGTTGTTCGATGGGATATCCCCGATAAAGCAGGATGCCGGCGTCGCCGTCGATATAGGTGATTTTGCTCTTGCAGGCGGCGGTATTGCTGTACGAGGGGTCGTAGCACATAATGCCAAAATCATGCTCGTTCACCTTCATCTGGCGGAAATCCATCGCATGAACGGTCTCGTTTTCTATCGGGATTTCGTAGTTCTTCCCAGTTCGGTTATCTGTAATGCTGAGTGTGTCTTTTCCCATGACTCGCCTGCCTGAAGAAATCTAGAGTGTATGGAACGGGCTGATGGACCGGTCCTGGCCGAACCACGTGCCGGGTGTTTCCATCCCGACAGAAAGGTTATACCTATCAGATACTCCCACGGAAGAAATGGTGTCGTATCCGTAGGGAGGAATCGGCGGATCTCCCAGTCTGCTGCGACACCAATCTGAGGAACGGAATACGGGCTGCGGGTTCCCGAACTTCCGATTGCCAATCCGCTATTCTATCAGCCGGAACCAAGCGATGCCTTGAGAAATGCGATTCCCGCGCACGGTTGCCTGCCTGGATGGTACGGAATAGTCCAGAGTGTGTCCGTTTCTTCCCAATCGGTTCCACTCTGCCCTGGCGGACAGTCCCTAGGGCGATGCCGCCGGCCCTAGCCCTCATGCTTCTGCGCCATATGCTCCACCAAAATACAGCGGTCCTGTACAACTTCGAGGCCCGCCTTTCGTGCCCGCTCCGCAGCTTCTTCATGCACGATGCCTTGTTGCATCCAGATCACCTTCGCGCCCTTGGCGATCGCCGCTTCTACGATTTCTGGCACATACTCCGGGCGGCGGAAAATATTGACGATCTCGATATCCGCAGGCGCCGAGGCAAGGTCCGGCACAGCGGCAATCCCCTCGAACTCCGTGATCGCGGGGTTCACCGGCACAATTTCGTAACCCTGCCCCAACATGTAACGGGAAACGCCGTTACTCGCCCGCGTGCGGTTGTTTGAAATGCCTACGACGGCGATCTTCCTGTAGCGGCGAAGAATCTCTCCTGGGGTCATCCGAACTCCTAACGAAGTACTGCGTCAATCTGCACCGCGGAATCTTCGGTCACCCGTACATTCCTTTCGACGCGGCGACCTTCTTTTTCGATACTCACCCGGTAATTTCCAGGGAGCAACCGAAGGGTGAATGGAGTCACTCCCTGCTGGCGTTCGCCGTTGACGTAGATCGTCGCGCCCGCCGGATTCGAGGTCACCCTCACCATCCCGACGCGTCGCTCCAATCGTACGCTAACGGTTTCACCCGCTTCGTCGAGATCGATTAGCTTGATTTCGTTTCGATATCCAGGCAACCGCATGGAGTACGTATGCCGGCCCAACGGTATATCGAGCGAACAAGGTGTGTCGCAACGGTATTCGGCCTCCGCATCCACAGTCACAGAGGCGCCGGGCGGGTCGCTCATGAAGCGAACGGTGGCTTTCCTGGTGGCCGGCCGCTCCGGCCCTATGGGCTTTGCCGGCTCGGTTCGCGCGGGCGCCTGTGGTTTTACCGGCTCCGGAACCGGGGTGGCGGCGGGATGGCCGGCTTCCGGGGTTGTGATCTCAGGCGCCGAAGCTTCGACGTCCGGATGCTCCGCTTCCGGCGTCTCCTCAGCTTGGGATGCCGCAGGGGGTTCCGTTGGGGATGTCGCTTGGGGATGCTCTGGGCCGGTTGCCGTTTCTCCTTCGGTGGAGGAAGGTCGCTCTCCCACGCCCGGATTCGTACCGAATTGTCCTGACCGCTGTGTAATCCCCGGTATGGAGATGCCGCCCAGGCCAAAGTAAACGGCAGCCAGTGCGCCGGCCACCACCAGAAAGCTCAACAGCGCCATCCAGATACCGCGGCGGCGGCTCTGCTTCTCGCGGCGTTCTTCCTCTTCCACGTCGCGAAGCCACGCTTGCGGTGAAGGCCCCGGCATCTCCAGGGTTTCCGCTTGGGACCGGTCTGCTCCTGTTATAAACCCGCCCCCACCCGCTCCCCCCTCGGGGCCTACGGGCTTGTCATACGAAGCACGGGGGCTCGAATCCGCCCGAAGCGGTGGCAGCGTGGGAACCCAGACCGGCTCTTCCGTTCGTGCAGCCGGGGAGGGCGGCACGGGAGGGGGCGCTGGCGTTGGTATGGAACGTGGTTCCTCCGCGGTTGGTTGATTTGGACTTGCAGCACCCCCCATCGTGGGCAGCGTCTGGCTCATTCCACGTGGAAGGGCGAACCAGCCTGGAGTGGCCGCGCAGGCTTCGGTGAGTGCATCCACGAACGCCAGGCAGGTGGGGAAGCGGTCTACCGCATCCTTCGCCATGGCCCGTTCCAGCACTTTTCCAATCTCAGGGCTTAAGGAACGATTCAAGAGCACGGCATCGGGAGAGGGCTGGTGAGCGATCCGATAAAACAGCGCTGGAAGCGTTTCGGCAACGAAGGGCTTCTCGCCAGTGAGCAGTTCAAACGCGATGACGCCAAGGGAAAACTGATCCGCGCGGCCATCGACGGCGGTCCCGGCGATCTGCTCCGGCGACATATAATCCGGCGTTCCAAGCATTCCGCCGCCTTGCGTCACGCTGGAGGCATGGGCGATCTTGGCGATCCCGAAATCCGTGATCCGCACCCGCCCTTTCGGCGTCACCATGATGTTTGGTGGTTTGATGTCGCGGTGAACGATGCCCCGGCTATGCGCAAAGTCGAGCGCTTCCGCCATTTGCCGCAGCAGGGAAAGCAGCGTATCGCGCGAAAGTTCCCGGCGATTCTCGAGCATTCGTTCGAGGCTGTCGCCCTCCACGTATTCCATGGAGATATAGGAAAGCCCGTTCTGTTCATCCACGTCGTAGACGGTAACGATATTCTCGTGCGAGAGAATGCCAGCCGACTGGGCTTCCCGCACAAGCCGCTCCCGCAGGCGTTGGAGCTTCTCCGCGTCTGCAAAATCGCTCAGACGTATCGTCTTCAGCGCCACGGAGCGCCCAATGCGCGTATCACGGGCCAGATAGACTACGCCCATCGCGCCCCGCCCAAGTTCGCGCTCTATTTCGTAACGCCCGATCAACTGCATACGCGTTGCCATTGTAGCGCAACGATTGCGCCAAATGCCTGAAAAACAAGGGCGCAAAACGTGCCCGAAATGGCTCATTGCTACAATGGTGGCGAATGATTCAAACGCTTTTTGGGTCCGTTCCGCAGGAACCCACCTTCTTTGAGAAACTTCAGCAGGGCATCCGGAAAACTCGCGA
>DASTMK010000570.1:0-9190 GCA_035714225.1 Bryobacteraceae bacterium
GCAGGAGGTCGCAGGTTCGAGCCCCGCACCGCCCACCATAAAAACGTCCACCGCTTCCCTTATGCCACAGACAGCGTCAGTCGTCCGTTCGAACGACTCCTTGGCGCCGGCTTGATAACAATGTGAACATCCCGGCCCAGCCGCGTCAGGCATTCCAAAAGTCGGTGCTCGGAAATCCCGCGAAACCGCCCTTTCAAAAGGGCGGAAACCTTGGGCTGTGTTAACCCCAGGATCTCTGCTGCACGGGTTTGCGTAAGCGCCCGCCGCTGGACGATCTCGGCGATCTTGGCGGCCAGTTGGGCTTTGACCAGCATGCTGTCGCTGTCCGCGTAGCCGAGGTCGGCATACACGTTGCCGGAGCCTTCCTCGACACGGATGCCCCGTACGACTCGATGTTTTTTCATCGTGATAACTCCTTCGCGATTCGCTCCGCGACCGTGAGGCGCTCGCAGATTAAATCGATATCGGCTTTGGGCGTGGCCACTCCACGCTTGGACTTCTTCTGGAACACGTGCAGCACGAACACCGCGCTCTTGAACTGCACGGTGTAGACGGCTCGATACGTGCTCCGATCCCAATCTTCAACGACCTCCAGGACACCGGCAGAGCCGAAGCCCCTAAGAGGCTTAGCCTGCTCGTGCTTTTTCCCCGCCTGGGCAAGGTAAAGGGCGTATCCAAAGAGGTCCATGACTGGACTAGGCAACGACTGTAGATCCCGTTTCGAACTCCCCACCCAGTGCAGTGGTTTCAGGGATGGAGATTTATCCATCTCTGTTCATTATACCCAAATTGGTATAAGCGCCGGGGTGTGAATGTGATTCTAACCCCTTTTCCCAAATACCTCCTCCACCAGCGCACCGGCATAGAGCAGGGCAGCTTCCGCGCCGCGGCGCGCAATCAGTTGTAGGCCCAAGGGCAGCCCGCTGCCGTGGGGTATGGGAATCGATAACGCTGGCGTGCCCAGGCCGGTCCACACCGCGTTCATTATCGGATCGCCTGTCGATTCGAGTCCGGCGGGTGCAGGTCCGGGTGCGGCGGGAGTGAGCAACACCATATCGTCTCCAAGCATGGCGTCTGCCTTCGAGGCCGCATCCCGCAACAGGAGCAACTGCCGGCGATACTCCTCTTCGCAAATTGCGATCCCGCGAGCCACCAGTCCGGCCAGCTTCTCCCCAATGCGTGTTCCGAATTCTTTCCACAGCCCATAGTGTGACCGGGCGCCTTCATATTCGTTCACCTGGCGGACTGCCGATAACAGGTCCTCATAAGGAACGGGAAGCCGCACGCATTCCAGAGAGTGCCCGTTGTTCGCGAGCAATTCCGCCGCATAGTCGAACGCAAGCTGCATATCCGGCAGCACAGCCGGCAAACCTTCGGGAACGGCGAAACGAACACGGGGAGGCGCGGCAATCGGAAACCCCAAGGCATGCCAGACCTGCCTACAGACCGCCGTGCTCTCCGCCAGAAACCCCACCGTATCGAGCGAAGGCGCAAACGGCAGCATGCCATCCACCGGCAGCACGCCATGTGTAGGTTTGAAGCCGGCGATCCCGCAGAACGACGCCGGACGAATAATGGAGCCCATCATCTGCGAGCCCAGTGCAAACGGGACCACACCCGCCGCAACCGCCGCCGCCGATCCGCTCGAACTTCCGCCCGGCGTGTGGGCGGGGTTTCGCGGATTTCTTGTGGCTGCCGGGTCGAAGTAAGCGAATGCCGTGGTCTCGGTCTTCCCGAAAAGCACAGCGCCCTGCTCGCACAACCGGGTGACGATGGCGGCGTCTCGTGTGCCCATGCGGTCCCGGTAGATTTCCGACCCGTACCCGGTGCGCAGGCCGCGAGTTTCGAAAATGTCCTTTACGCCGAACGGAACGCCAGCGAGCGGGCCTTCGTGGAAAGGCTCTCGCGGGGACACCTCCACCCAGGCATGAATCTCTGCTTCGGTGAGTTGAAAGCGCTTCAGCGCCGCGGCAACACGGCTGGAATCCATCAGGCGCCTGGGCCTCGCCGCGCTGGGGTGCGGAGGTATACTGGTCGGCGGTTCAGCCAAGTCATGAAACGCTCTCTGATAACCACCATCGTTTTTCTTTTCGCCATTATCCTATGCGCCTCCTCTGCCGCGCCCGCGGATCGCTCACGTCTGCGGTTCATCGCCGCCGGCGCCGGTGAATTCACCTTCGATACCGGTTTACTCTCCGGAAAATTGCGAGGAGAAGGTAAATCCGTCGGCCTGTTGCCGGTGGTTCACATCCCTTCGGGCGCTACTCTTACCCGGAGCATGGGATTCGCGGGACATTATCGCGTTTTTTCCACCAACAATCGATATGGACCGGGCGCGTGGTATTGGCCCAGTGAAACGAAACTCGCCGGGGACGGTTCCGTAGAGACGCACTGGTCCGCGGACGCCGAACGGCCTTTCGATATGTGGGCGGTCTACAGGTGGGCGGCGCCAGGAACCCTCGACGTTGAAACGCGCGTGCTCCCGTCCACGGACATTCCGGATTTCGAGGTGTTCGAGGCCCAATACTTCTCGGAAGGATTTTCGGAATCGCTGGTGTATGCGCGAGGCGGTCCGGGCGGCAAGCCCGCGTTCGTTCCCGCGGAGCAATCCGAGGGCGTATGGCAAATGTTCCCGCGCGACGGTGAGGCTGTAAAGATGATCCAGGACGGACGGTGGAAGATCCCGCCAAGCCCCGTCGATTGGGTGATCCGGCCGGCGCTTGAACAACCTGTCGGTATTCGCCGCCACGGTGCCTCAGGATTGGCGATCGTCATGATGGCGCCTCCGGAGGACTGTTTTGCCGTGTCGACGCCCCACCAGGCAGAAGGCCACTACTCGATGTACTTTTCGCTTTTCGGCCGGACGCTGAAGGCCGGAGAACCTGCACGCGCGCGCGTCCGGATTATGCTCATGACAGCTCCCACGGACAACGAAGTTCTTGACGCCTACACGGCGTACCTTCGCGAATTGCGCGGCCGCCGTTAGAGCTTCAGCGCAACGGCATGGGTTTACCGCCGGATTGCTTACTGCGCAGCGCCGCGTCCATGAACGCGAAAATCTCCAGGCTCTCCGCCGGCGGCACCGGAACAACGCCCGTTTCGAAGAACTTCACGATCTCCACAACCATCGGGCGATAGCCGATGGCGGCTTTCGGATCGCTCTGTAGTGTTTCTTTGCCTTTGAACACCACGGCTCCGTAAGAGCCGTATGGACGTAATGCCCGCACGCTCCCCACGCGGCCGTCTTTCCAGCGGCCCACAATCTCGTCCGCGCCCTCGGTATGGATTCGCGTCACCTCCACACAACCGGGCCCCATCAAGGTGTAGAGCATCTCAATAGGATGGATGGCATACCAGGAGAGATCGAGATGGTGGTGCTCCTCGAACGGGCCGGGTCCCCACGTCATCGCTCCGGTAATCCCCGGTCCCTTCAACGCCGTGATCATTTCGGAAAAACGCAGGCTGGAACTGGTCCACCACGGCACTCCGGCTTCTTTCGCCAGCCGCGCAATTTCACGTGCGTCGTCGAGCGTGGAGGCCAGCGGCTTATCGATCCAAACAGGCTTCCGGGCGGCAAAAATCTGGCGCGCTTCTTTGAGGTGCGGCCGTCCGTCCACGCTCGTCAGCAGAACCCCATCCACTTTGGAGCAAAGCGCCGGGATGTCCGGTACAATCTCGACGCCCCATTTCGTGCGCAACTCCTCCGTGTATTGATCGATGTATTTCGCGCTGGTGGCATTGTCCGGCATTCCGCCTTTATAGGCAGCCACGATACGCGCGCCGGGAACATGACCGGGCGCCGAAGCATCGTTCAGCATTCTCGCGAAGGCGATGACATGCGACGTATCCGTTCCCACCAGGCCCAGACGGAGTTCCGCCGCGCCCGCCACGGCGGCGAAAAACAGGACGAACAGAACCAGCGCACTTTTCATCATGACAGTGGGAGCCGGACCGGCTTCCCCTCCCGCCGAGACAGCTCGCTTCCAATACAAATCTCGTGTGTCTTCACAGCATCGGCCACATTGCAGTGCGATTCCTTGCCCGTAAGAATACAGTCCACAAAATGATCGATCTCGCCGATGAACGGATGGTGCGTGACGGCGCCACTGTCAGGAAGAATGGTGGGAATAGCCGCCCAACCGGTCTGGCCGGGCCAGTGTTTCGTGAACAGGCGATTGTCGCGCATGACCCCGCCATCGCCCATCAATACGATGCTGAACGTGTACGGCGCCATGTATTCAATGGAGCAACCCACCTTGCCCGTGGTCCCATCGGCGAACCTCACCAGCGTGACGCTGTTAGGCTCGTACTCATAACCGATCGGGTTGCTCTTGCTGAAGTTCGCGTAGCCGAAGACTTCCACCGCTTCTTTGTTTATGAACCAGCGGAGGCCGTCCACGGCATGACAGCCGCCGGTGAGCAGCGCCGTGCCGCCGTACTCGCGCTTGCTGATCCATTCATAGCCGCTGTAGCTTTTCGGAATTCCGTGCAGGTAGTCGACTTCGGCATGATACAACTCGCCGATAGTTCCATCCGCCAAAATCGTTTTGATAGTTTCATACAGAGGATTCCAGCGCAGGACAAAACTGACGACACTTCTCACGTTGTTCTCGCGCACGGCGGTTTCAAGTTTGCGAAGACCGTCTAAATCCAGCGCAATGGGCTTCTCCACCACCACATGCTTGCCCGCCTGTGCGCACGCCACGCCCTGTTCCACGTGCAGGTGGTGCGGCGTACAGATGGACACCATGTGAATATCCGAGGATTTCAGCAACTCCTCGACATCGGTGTAGGCGCGGCAATTTACGAGTCCGTACTCGCGCGCCTTGGCTTCCGCTTTCGCTTTGTCGCGGCTCAAAATGGCGCGCACCTCGGTATGAGGATTCTGTTGATAGGCTTTGATGTGCTCACCCGATACGTCGCCCGTTCCAAGAACGGCCGCTCCGAATTGTTTCATCCCTCCACCTTCCAGCTTTGAAAACGGCGGTTCAGAAGGTCCGGCTTCGGTTCCCCGCTGAACGCCAGAACGCCCCAGCGAAACCGGATGGGGCGGTTCACCGCAAGATCGAACGGCGCGCGAAAAGTAGGCGCGGCGCTCATATACCCGAACGCCTTATTCATGACGAAAAAGGCGTTCGGATGCCGGGGATTTTGAGGATGATCGAACATGGCGACCCCTGCTGTCCCCGTGGCATCGAGTTTGCCGTAATAGGCACACCATTGCGCGGCGTCCCCGTTGGCCTTCTCAATCGTATTCGTTCCATTGGAATTGAGCACCCCTCCGCCGTCCATGCTGTGCACAAACCGGATCCCCAGCCCGTTATACACATGTTGCCCGGCGGCAAGTTTCACCGGTTCCGAAGGTGCTTTCAATTCCGTCGTCCAATCCACCCACACGCCCTGTTCCCACGGAGGAGGCACTTTCAGCGTGCGCTTTTCGATCAGAAGCAGCTTGCCCTCCGCCACCCAGTGATTGATGGAAACGATTTCGGCGGCGGCGCCGACTTGCTTGCGCTCAAAGCGCTGATGCACGATTTGTCCGTGCCTTGCGGGGTTGGTCTCACCCCAGAAGTCGATGCCGTTGACCTCTGACCATGCCACCATCAATCCGCGGTGGTGTATATGGTCCTCCGGGGCATCCAAAGTCAGCGGCTCGCCTCCGGCGAGGCATAGGGGATGCACGTAAGGTTTCGGACGGCCGCTGCTATAGCGATATTCGAGCAGCGTTTTGCCCCCATACGATACCGCCAGCTTCTCACCCTTCGTATCGGAGAGACGCAGCGGGCCGCCCGCCAGGGCAAACCCTGCTGCGCATAATATTTCCCGTCGCGTCGTCATATCAGGCCGCCTCTTCCATACGGTTTAAAACGATGCTATCAGCATAGTGCAATCGGATCTGATAGACCATAATAAAGCAGTCGGATACTATGCCTAAGCCGGCCGGAAAGTAAAGATGAACGGATACCAGAGAATCGCCGCTGTTCTCGGAGGAAAACCTCCTGACCGTGTGCCGGTGATGCTGCACAATTTCCTGATGGCGGCGCGCGAAGCCGGTGTCTGCATGCGTGAGTACCGGCGCAGCCCGCGGGCGATCGCGCGTTGCTTTATCGAGTCGGTGGAGCGCTACGGCTATGACGGCGTTGTTGTCGACGTGGACACCGCCACCCTCGCGGGTGCTGTGGGCGTTCCGGTCGACTACCCCGACGATGCGCCTGCCCGCTGCAGCGGGGAAGGGAAAATAGGCAGCCTCGAAGAAGTCGCGGACCTTACTCCCCCCAACTTGCAAAAGGATGCCGGTATCGAAACGTGGCTCGAAGCAACGGCTATTCTCAAACGTCACTTCGGCGACGAAGTGTATATCCGTGGCAACTGCGACCAGGCTCCGTATTCGCTGGCTGCTTCCATGCGGTCGCCGGAGGAGTGGATGATGGACCTGATGGACGAAGCGAACCATGAGCGCGCACATAAGCTGCTCGCCTGGTGCACCGGGGCGGTTTCGGAATTCATCCGGCTGATGGCTGCCACCGGCGCCCACATGGTTTCCAATGGCGATAGCTGGGGGAGCCCGGACCTGGTGTCGCCCCGCCTCTACCGCGAATTTGCGCTGCCGCATGAAAAGAGTGTCGTCAGCGCGGCGCATGTGGCGGGCAAACCTTACTTCCTGCACATTTGTGGAAAAACAGACCGTATCCTTCCGGACATGGTTTCAACCGGCGCGGACGGGCTCGAGATCGACTACAAGACGGATGTACGCCTGGCGCATGATACTCTGCGCAGCACAACCGTCTTCATCGGTAATCTCGACCCCAGTGGCGTGCTCGCCAACGGCACAGCCGCGCTGGTGGAAGAAAAGACCCGGGAGTTGTTGCGAGTGTTCAGCGATACGCCGCGCTTCATACTCAATGCCGGTTGCGCCATCCCTGCCGATACGCCACCGGATAATATAAAGGCGATGATTCAGACAGCCAGGGAACACCGGCCAATGTAGCTATAAGGACTCACCATGAAAACCACATCCGCGCTAAATGCTTTATCTCGCCGCGACGTGCTTCAGGCGGCGGTCTCCGCCGCGCTGGCGGCGCCTGCCGTGGTGCCCGCGTCCGCGCTCGGCCTCGGCGGCCAGACGCCACCCAGCGACCGTATCAGCCTGGGAATTATCGGCGTCAATGGCATGGGCCGGTCAAATCTGGCCAACTGTGCCAAGCACCCGGACGTCGTTGTTACCGGTATCTGCGATGTCTCCACGGACCGCCGCGAAAAGGCTCTCGAACTGCATCGCGCCACAGCCAAAGGCTACAACGATTACCGCGAGCTGCTGGCGCGAAAAGACATTGATGCGGTGATTATTGCCTCTTCCCCCCACTGGCACGCATTGATGGCAATTGATGCAGTGAAGGCGGGCAAGGACATCTATCTGCAAAAGCCCATGACGCTCTATCCGGACGAAACGCTGGCCGTGCGGAACGCCGTCAACCGGCACAAGCGCATCAGCCAGATCGGTACGCAGATTCATGCGGGCTCGAATTACCGGCGTGTGGTCGAATGGGTCCGGTCGGGAAAACTGGGTCCCATCAGTGTCGTGCGCACTTTCAACGTGATGAACCAGGGCGTCAATGGAATCGGTCATGCCCCCAAAGAGGACGCGCCGAAAGGGCTGGATTGGGGGATGTGGCTGGGCCCCGCCGCCGAGCGTCCTTTCAATGCGCTGCTCTACGCCGACAGCTACAATCACTGCTCTTTCTGGGACTACTCGTTCGGCTGGACGCCCGGCATGGCGCCGCACATTATCGATCTCCCCATCTGGGCGTTGAATCTCGGCGTGCCCGAAGTCACCAGTTGCACGGGTGGGCGCTACGTGATCCGCGACGACGGCGACGCACCCGACACACAGGAAGCGACGTGGCGCTATCCGAATTTTACGATGACCTGGATGATGAACTGCGCCAACAGCTTCGCTTTCGATTTCGGTCGCGGCAAGCCCGCGCGGCGCCTGGGCATCTATTTCCACGGTGTGAACGCAACCCTGTTCACGGATTACGGAAAACACGAGATCGTTCCGGAAGGCGACTTCCTGAAAGACTCTACGCCGCCACCGGAATCGATTGCCGCATCACCCGGCCATGAGCGCGAGTGGCTGGATTCGGTTAAGTCCCGCAAGGAGCCGAGTTGCAGCGTCAATTATCATTACAAAGTCGATCTGGCGCTGACGCTCGCGAACCTCTCTTATCGATTGGGGCGTTCCGTTCGCTTTGATCCCAAGATGGAAAAGATTGTTGGCGATAAGGAAGCGGTGAAGCTGGCGAGGCCCACTTACCGGCATCCGTGGAAGTTCCCGGCGGAATATTTATAAGCCGGCAAGCGGGCCAAGGGTTCAGTTCCCGGCGATCTGAATTTTGCCGAGTGGATACCAGCCCTCTGTATCCGCTCCTGCTATCGCGAGCTTTACTGCCGGCACGCGTGTTTGCGGATCCAGAATCCCGATGGCGAGTTCATATTCGCCTCCCGGCATTCCCGCGGGAACGAAGACGGCGTTGTCATACAAATTGTCGCCCGGAAGCCACGTGCGGATATCGGCGTCTGTTAGCAGCACCTCGGTTTTTTGCGTTCCCTTCAAGCGAAGAGCCAGCGGGAATTCCTTGTAAATTGGCGCGACGCCTTTGTTCTCCCACCACGTCGTAAACGCGATCTTCCCCTGTGAGCTCACGGCAGCCGGATAGGTGAATTTTCGCAGCACGAACCGGTAACCCATCTTCTTGAGCCAGCGGTTCACCTGCGGCCACCACTCATCCGGCACGGCGGAAGATTTTCCGTTGAATGAGGAGATGTGCCACTTCAGCGACTGGTCGATGATGTAATCCACGTCCCATCCCTTGTTCTTCCAGTGCTGCATCACCCAGCAGACTTCCAGCGACACCGGCGCTTTCTTCCATGCATCCTCCATCCCGAAATTGATGATGGCCTGCGGATAATAGTCCTGCATGTGCGACCAGTTGGGGTTATTGAAGCCGCCCATGTCGCCAAGACAATCCACGCGCCAGCCGACGGGCTTCTTCGAGATCCCGTATTTATTCGTCTTCTCATCGGTCAGCAGCATCACCAGCGGTGTTTTCGAAAAAGATTCCACGTAGCTGTCCACCAGGGCCTGCCGTGTAGGCTCAGTCAAGTCCACGGCGCCGGCGCCTTCGCCCCA
>DASTMK010000571.1:0-4600 GCA_035714225.1 Bryobacteraceae bacterium
CGCGCCAGGACGACGATGTTGGACACGTCCCCAATACTCTGTGTGCGGCCAAGCCCCCTGACGGTGTACTGCTCCGCGTAATGCTCGATGAAGCCGCCGCCAAAGTTCGCATTGTTTTCCTGGACCCGGAGGAATACGTCATGAAGAGTCAGCCCGTAGCTTTGAAGCCGTACGGGATCGACTTCGATCTGATATTGCTTGCTCTCGCCGCCCCACGTGTTCACCTCATTAACACCCACAACGGTCCGCAACTGATTCTTGATCTGCCATTCATGGAGGGTCTTCAATTCCATGGCGGACATGCCGTTGCCTTCGAGCGTGTACTGGTAAACCTCGCCGAAGGCTGTCGCGACAGGTCCCAGCGTGGGCTCCAGTCCTTCGGGCAGACGGGCCCGTACTTCCTGAATCCGTTCGTTCACCAGTTGTCTTGCGAAATAGGTGTTTACCGAGTCGTCGAAGACAACCGTCACCATGGACAAACCCAGCTTCGAGATGGAACGTATGCCTTCCGTCTTGGGCAAGCCCATGAGGGCCGTCTCGATCGGGAATGTGACCAGTTGCTCCACTTCCACGGGCGCCATCGCCGGAGCTTCAGTGGTCACGACCACCTGGTTGTTTGTCAGATCGGGGAAAGCATCGATCGGAATTTGCAGCATCGTGTAGACGCCGTAACCAACCAGGCCGAGCAGGCCGGCCAATACAAAGAAACGGTGCCGCAGATGAAAATCGATGATGGAGTTGAGCAATCCTATTCCTCCAGGCTGGACTTCAGCAATTGCGATTTCAGGAGGAAACTGCCGCGGCTGACTACTTCATCGCCGGGTTCGAGACCGCCGGTGACCTCCAGACGGGCGTCTAAGATGCGGCCGGTGACGACCGGTCTAAGCTCGAATTCCTCGGGACCGGTGCGCACGAAAACCACCTGCTCCCCGCTTACTTCCTGCAACGCCGATTGGGGCACGAATAGCGCCGGTTCCGAACTGCCGGCATCGATTTCGGCGTTCGCATACATTTCCGGCTTCAGCCTGCCGCTCGAGTTGGCCAACTCGATGCGCGCACGGATGGTGCGCGTGGTAGCGTCCAATTCTTCGTCGATCTTGGTCACCACTCCCGGAAACGTGCGGTCGGGGTAGGCCTGCACGGAGACGCGGGCACGTGCGCCAGTGCGCAGGCGCGACAGGTTTTCTTCATTGACGGCGGCAATTGTCCACAGTTTTGTGAGATCGCTGACGACAAACGTCTCGCCGCTGATGCCGACAACCGTGCCCGGAGTCACACTTCGAACAAGAACGGTTCCATCCGCCGGCGAACGGATGGGAATCAAATCTTCGTCGTGCTCATCGCCGGCCTGGTGATCGTGGCTGGCATCCAATGACACCCCGAGGAACTCCATCAGGTGCAATCTGGTCCGGTTGACCTCGATTTCGGCGTTGGCGACAGCCGTCTGGGCGCTCTTCAGTTCTCCTTCGGATTTCTCCAGTTGTTCGAGCGAGGCGGCCTTGAGCTCATACAAGCGTCTGTAGCGGTCCCTTGCGCGCTTTGCGAGCGATTCCGCGGATTTCAGCATCACTGAATCCGTCAGCGCCTTTCTGTAAAGGGCGCGAGATTCGTGAATATCGTGGCTGTGCATGCGTGCAAGCACCTGTCCCTGCTCGACGCGATCACCGGGGTTGGCATATACCCTGATGATGCGGCCCTCGGTGATGGCTCCTACGCGCCAGGTGCGATTCTCGTTGGTGGTGATGCGGCCGGTTGCGCGTACAACCTGGGGCGCCGGCAGCGGCCGTACTACTTCTATCGTTATTCCCGCGCGCTCTTGGGTAGCGGCGTCCATCCCCACGTGCCTCGGCGGCGCCGCCCGCCGCTCCGGCGCACGCGCCTGTACAGTGTCCGCCTCTTTTTGCGAACAGCCCACGGTGAGAGCCAGCAATAAAACGAATGCGTACTTCATGGCAATACTCCGATCGCATCCTCCAGCGAAGCGGCGCTCCGCTGAAACTCCGTCAGTGTCTGGAAATAGAGCAGTTCCGCGTCGATCCGCGCTCTTTCGGCGTCCAGCAGTCTCAGCAGGTCCGCGCCTCCTTCCCGATACGCCTCCAAGGCGATCCGGGACGATTCGCGGGCTCGTTCCCTCAGTGGTTTCAGGTATTGCGAGATCTGCCGCCGCCGGATATCGTAGTCCGCTTGGGCGGCCACGATTTCCGCTTGCACCTGCGCCCTGGTCGAAGCCAGAGTGGATTCCGCCCCGCGCACCCCCGCGCGTGCGGCGGCGATGTTGCCCTGATTGCGGCTCCAAAAGGGCAAGTCCACTTGCACGCCGGTGATGACCGTGTTGAAACCCGTACCGCGTTTGTAGCCCAACAGCGCCTGCACGTCCGGCGCGGACATGGCCCCCTGTAGGCGCTCGTTTGTGCGCGCCTGTTCGACCGCCCGTTGCGCGATGCGGACCTCGACTCGCCGGTCCACGGCTTCCGGCAAATCGTAAGCGGGTGTCTTGTAGTCCGAATCCAGGGGCTCGGAAAGTTGAACCGGCGGAAACGAAGACTGCCCCATGGATTCGAACAGCCTGATACGCGCGCGGTCGGCTTCGAGTGCGGCGGAATTCGCTGAAAGTTCCAGACGCCCCGCTTCAATCTGGATTCGAATGAGGTCCACTTCCGCCATGGCGCCTTCCTGGACGCGATTGCGGTGGTACTCGACGATCTTCTCGAAATTATTGCTGTCCTGTATCAGAAGGTCTCGAATCCGCTGCGCTCCCGAAGCCGCCCAGTAAGCCAGCCGGACGCGGTTGACGATCCGCCTGGTTGCCAACTCCTTGCCGAGTTCGGCCAATCGCCGTCTCTGTTCCGCCAGATCCACACGCCTGCCGCGCTTGCCGCCCGTTTCGATCGGCTGCTGAAGATAGGCGAAGGTATCGGCATCGTGGCCAAAGCGAAACCCGGGGTTGCCATGCGCCCGCAGGCCCTCCACTTGAAACACAAAAAGCGGATTTGGACGCAGGCCTGCCTGTAGATGGTACCCCTCGGCCTCGAGAACGCGCTGCGATTCCAATTCCAGCAGAGGATGCGAGGAGAGCGCTTTATCGACGGCTTGTCGAATGCTTAGCGGCTCCGCGAGGCACGCAACCGCGGCAGTGCAAACAACCGCAAGAATGGAGAACCATCGCATCATAAATTCCGAAATCCCAATTTTCAATCTATCACTTGCCACTTGACTCATTTCTCTCCGCCGGTGGTACGGTCGTGTCGTCTTTTCCGGTTTTTGGCGTCTTGCCCGGCAGGCTGGCCGGATTCTCGTGCACCCGTTCGCGGAAAGCGCTTTTCAGGCCGCCGGCGAGCGAAATGCTCGATTCCCCGAAACGGTCGCGGATCCGGTCGGCTGCCGAAAGAGCTTTGCTCCAGCGCGCGTTCTTCTCTCCGTCGAGAAGACTGAGCTGCCCTTCCGAATGCTCAAACGAAGAAACATGCACGCCGATCAGCCGGATCGCCGCCCCGGTCCAGGCTTTCCGGAACAGCCGCCGCACGTGGTCCAGAATTTCGTTGTCGAGCTTGGTGGCGTGATCCAGCGTATGCGCGCGCGTGAATGTGCTGAAATCGGAGTAGCGCAATTTCAACTGCACCGTCCGGGCGTGCAGTGCGTGCTCGCGCAGACGCCGGCCCACCATTTCCGACAGCCGTGCCAGCATCGCCTCCAGTGCGATCGCGTCCGCCGTATCCTCGTTGAAGGTGTGCTCATGGCTGATGGATTTCGGATTGGTCGCATCGCCGATTTCGCCGTCGAACCAGCCGCCCGCGTCGAGACCGTGCGCCTTGCCCGCCAGCGCGAGCCCCAATTTGCCGAAGCGCCGCTCGAGGAAAGCCTCATCCAGGCCGGCAAGATCGCCGACCTTTGTCACGCCGATGGCGTGCAGGTTTTTCTCCGTGACCTTTCCCACGCCGGGAATTTTGCGGATCTCGAGCGGCGCGAGAAACCGCGCTTCCTGTCCTGGTAAGATCCAAAGCACTCCGTTCGGCTTCGCCTGGTCGGAGGCGACCTTCGCAACCAGGCGCGATGTGGCCGCGCCAATGGAGCAATTGAGATTCGTGGCGCGGTGGATGCGGTTGTGCAACTCGTGCGCCGCACGAAGCGGCGGACCATGCAGACGCCCGGCGCCGGTGAGGTCCAGATAGGCCTCGTCGATAGAAGCCATCTCGACGCGCGGCGTGAACGATTGCAGTACTTCATAGACCTTGTGCGAATACTCGCGGTAACGGTGCGGGTGTCCGTCCACGAAAATCGCCTGCGGGCAGAGTTTGGCGGCGGTACGCAGCGGCATCGCCGAATGCACACCAAAGCGGCGCGCGGCATAAGAGGCAGCCGATACGACGCCGCGCTGATCCCGTTGCCCGCCGACTACGACCGGTTTGCCTTTCAAGGATGGGTCGAACAGTTCTTCCACCGAGACGAAGAATGCATCCATGTCCAGGTGGAAGATCGATTTCACGGAACCGTCTCCAGGCGCCGCAATACTTCGAGAACGACTTTTCCTACAATCTCGAAGCTGTTGGCGCTCAGCTTGTCCATCGTGTCACGTTCGGTGTGCCAGTAGCTTTCCCCACCC
>DASTMK010000572.1:0-2643 GCA_035714225.1 Bryobacteraceae bacterium
CGCGGGACCGGTTCATCCAGGCAGTTCGGGCGGAAGGAGTTCCCGTATCGGCGGGTTACGGTCCGCTCAACAAAGATCCCTTTCTCGAAAATACGTTCGCCTCACGCACCTGGCGGGCGGTGTACACAAAGAAGGAGATTGACGCCTGGCGCGAGCGGAACCAGTGTCCCGCCAACGACCGTTTGACCCGGGAGGGCCTCTGGTTCAGCCAAAACGTGTTACTGGCGGACAAAGCGGCGATGGAGGACATTGCTATGGCATTCGGCAAAGTCCACCGCCACGCCGAAGCGATCCGAAAAGGGTAGTACGGCCGTCCGGCGGTACTCTTTTGTATAATTTGGTCCTAAATTCGTGTTAGTCTGGGGCTGAGGAACCCGCATGAAGCACGAATCCGCCCTGCCCCAGCGGTACACAGAAGCAGCTTTCGCGCTGCTGCGCATTGTGATTGGATGGCACTTCCTGTATGAAGGCTGGACGAAACTCGCCTTTCCGGGCTGGACTTCCGCAGGTTATTTGAAATCGAGTACGGGTCCCCTGGCGCCGTTTTTCGGCTGGCTGGCGGGAGACGGAATCCGTACGGCAATCATCGATCAGATGAACATCTGGGCCCTCATCCTTATCGGGCTCGGCCTGATGCTCGGTTTACTCGTGCGCCCCGCCGCGCTCGGCGGCATCGCGCTGCTCAGCCTCTACTATCTTGCGTATCCGCCATTTTTCGGGATGAGCCCCAGCGGTGCCAGCGAAGGCGCGTATCTCATCGTTAACAAGAACCTGGTGGAGCTTTGTGCTTTGCTTGTGGTTGTGGCTTGCCCGGCCTATTCCTTCGGCCTGGATCGTATTCTGCGGCGGCGTAGCGGAACGGCGCCGGAAGTGCCAGCCCAGCCCGCACCTGTCTTCAGTCTTGACCGGCTGGTGCCCGCATACCTGGGCCCGGTTTCACGGCGGCAATACGTCGCGACTCTCGCCGGTGTACCGTTCATGGGCGCTTTCGTCCTCGCGGTACTCAAGAAGCATGGATGGAAAAGCTTCGAAGAGGTATCGCTCGGAGGGAGAGCACAGCGCAAGGATACCTTCGTCGCCAGCGCGACCATGAAGAGCTTTCAGTTCTCCGCGATCAGCGACTTGAAGGGGCGGCTTCCCATGGGGCAAATCGGCAACCTCACTTTGAGCCGCATGATCCTTGGTGGCAACCTGATGGGCGGCTGGGCGCATGCCCGCGACCTGATCTACGTGTCGAAGCTTGTCAAGGCCTACCACCATCGCGACAAAATCTTCGAGACTTTCGCCATCGCCGAGCGGTGCGGCGTCAACACGATTCTGACGAACCCCCTGCTGTGCGACGTGATCAACGACTATTGGAGAAACGGCGGCCGGATTCAGTTCATATCCGATTGCGGCGGAAAAGACGTGCTGCAAATGATTCAGAAGTCCATCGACCGTGGCGCGGCGGCTTGCTATATCCAGGGCGGGGTTGCCGACCGCCTGGTCGAGGAGAAGAAGTTCGATGTCATCGCCGCGGGTCTGGACCTGATCCGGCGCAACGGTCTGCCGGCGGGCATTGGCGGCCACAAGCTCAAGACCGTGCAGGCTTGCGTTGAGATGGGTCTGCGGCCGGATTTCTGGATGAAAACGCTGCACCACACCAATTACTGGTCGGCGAAGACCCTGCCCGAAAACGACAACATCTGGTGCACGGAACCGGCCGATACCGTTTCGTATATGGCGCAATTGCGTGAGCCGTGGATCGCCTTCAAAGTGCTGGCGGCCGGTTCCATCGAACCGGCGGTGGGCTTCCGCTATGCCTTCGAGAGCGGCGCCGATTTCATCTGCGTGGGCATGTACGACTTCCAGATTGTCGACGACGTCAACATCGCGCTCAACGTGCTGAACCGCTCGCTGGTGCGTACGCGGCAATGGTGCGCGTAAATGCGGCCGGGCAGCCTGCGCCCGCGCGAGCGTGTGCTCCTCGCTCTCGCGCACCGCGAGACAGATAGAGTCCCGGTCGATTTTCTCGCTACAGCCGAGACCTGGATGAATGTGAAAACGTTTCTCGGCACGGCGGACGAGGAACGCGTTCTCCAACTTCTCGGCGTTGACTTGCGTCATCCCCGGCAGCCTTACATCGGCCCTCCCCTCGAAACGTACGACGACGGAACGTGGCGCGATGCGTGGGGTGTGACGCGCCACAAGGTGGCGAACAAGTTCGGAGTGTACGACGAGATCGCCCGCCACCCCCTGGCCTGTATCAGCGATGCGAGGGAACTCGACGAATATGAGTGGCCACAACCCGATTGGTGGGATGCCGAAGGGCTTGCCAATGAGATAAGGCGGCTTGATGGGATCGCCGAATATGCGATCGCACTCGAAGAGTTCGGCGATCCGGGCGGCATGTTCGAGATTGCCTGGTACTTGCGCGGCATGGAGCAATTCCTGGCAGATCTCATCGAAAACCCGGACCTTGCCTGGGAGCTTATGCGCCGCGTCACGGACTTCTACATCGCCATGCTCGAACGCGTGATGCATGCGGCCGGAGAACGCATCGATCTGATCTGGACCAGCGACGACATCGCCCACCAGCATGGAATTCTGATGTCGCCGCGCATGTGGCGCAAGCTCGTCGCGCCGCATCATGAGCGTCTCAAC
>DASTMK010000573.1:0-12365 GCA_035714225.1 Bryobacteraceae bacterium
CTGCCCGTGACGTAGGTCAGGCTGCCTTGGCCTTGGAAGTTGTTCGATGCCAGGATCGTGTAGGGTCCCTGGTAGCCAACTGCGACGAAGGGCGAGCGCAGAAAAAAGGATCCGCTGGGAAAGCCCTGGATGCCGAGGGCGGCTGGATTGTTGTTGGCCGGACCCGGATAATCATAGACCTCGGTGTTATGGCTGCGGTTGACGGTAAAGCCGAAGACGCCTAGCAGACGCGGCGAGTATACCTGCGTGTATGTCGTGCTCGCGTTCTGCACGCGAAAGCGGATGGAGCCATTGCCGGTGAGATACGGATTCGCCGGATCCGCGGTCAGCGCCGGCGCGTAGTGGTCGCGGAAGTAGCGCAGGGTCAGGCGATCGCCGGATGGGCGGTTGTGATCGACCCGTCCCGTCCACTGCGGCTCATTCACCACCACTCTGGCTACTCTGCCGGTCAGCAGTCCCGTCGTCGGATCTCCCACGGGCAAAAGGCTCGCCAGCTTCAACATGACCGGATCCAGCCGCGTGACGGGCACACGATTGTCCGGGAACTGCTGTGATGTGAGTGGGTCCAGCACCGGCCGGCCCAACTGGGCAGCGAGCACGCTGAAGTTTCCGTTACGCTCGTCTGCCGTCAGCGTGCGGACGTTGGTGGTCAGCGGCGATCGCCGCAGCATCGTGAGCTGGTAAGCAACGAAGAAGAACGTGTGCTGGCGTCCGTCGAACACACGCGGAATGCGCACCGGCCCGCCCAAGGTGAAGCCGGCCTGGTTGCGCCGCAGCCGGTCGTTGACGCCGGGTGTGAAGAAGTTGGTCGCATTCAGGCTGGCGTTGCGGAGATAGTTGTACACCCGCCCACGGTAGGCGCTGGTTCCCGAGCGGCTGACGATGCTGATCACACCTCCGGAGGCGGCACCGTACTCGGCGCTGAAGTTGTTCACCAGGAACGTGAACTCCTGAATGGCGTCGGGATTGGGAACGGGAAGCGCCACGTTGGTGTAGCGATCGTTGTTGATGCCGCCGTCGAAGTTGAAGGTCATGGAATCGGCGCGGCCGCCGCTTGACGAGGGATAGACGCGGGAGCTTGGATGAATGAAGCCCTGGTTGGCCAGTCCTCCGCCCGTATCCACGGCACCGCCGGCCAGTAGCGTCAGTTGCAGAACGTTGCGCCCGTTCAGCGGGAGCCGTTCCACCTGCTCTCCTTCGACTACCGAACTGATCTCCGCCGTGGAGAGATTGACCAACTGCCTCCCGCTATCCACGGTAACGGACTCCTGCACGCTGCCCACCTCGAGCGTCAGATCCAATATCACCTTCTGGCCCTCATGCAGAGGCAGATCGCTGCGGCGCACTTTTCGGAAGCCGTGGGCGGTCACGTCGATGTCGTAGATTCCGGGAGGCAGGCTCGGCAGGCGGTAGATGCCGTGTTCGTCGGTGCGTGTGATGCGATTGATCCCTGCACGCGTATTCAGGCACCGTACGGTCGCTTCCGGGATGACTAAACCGGCGCTGTCTCCCACCCTGCCGCTCAAGTTCGCTTCATGCGGCCAGAGGCATGGCACCAGCACGATGGCCGCCCAGATGCCGCCATGCTTCATTCGCACGAGATTCTCCTGCGGGATCTGCGCCGGACGCCGTCCCCGCGCTGCAATTGTAACCTGTTCCGGAAGCCGTCGCCACGGCCTCCGACTTATCGACTAGAGGCGCACAGGGCCTCGATGTGCCGCTGCCAGAGCTCCTGAGCCTCGGCGGCATCCGACAGCAGGTTGGCGGCAGATTGCTCACCCGGCGTAGGCGTCTCATCCTTAACGAACAGCCGGGAGAAACTCCGCTGGAAGCGGCGGAGATCCGCAGCGATCAGCGGCGCGGCTGTCTGCCAGGGGACACAGGTAGGAGTGAGCTTCGTGCTGCGTGTATCCCTGTTCGCTATCGAGTCTAGGATAGGCGATGCAAGAGCGGAATAATCCCGGGAAGAGACAGCGATCTCTACCACGTGGTCCCGCGCCAGCCGCTCGATCCTGGCCTGCTCATCGGGTGGCATTTGCCGGATCTCAAGGTCAGGATAGCGCTCGCCGAGCCGCTCCAGCGCGGTGACTTCGGCCAGCAGGCGTACGTACAGATCGTTTACCTGGTCCAGATATCGATTCGCCTGGTCTTGACCGCCGAAGTGCTCACGCAGCGCCTGTTCGAAGGGCGGCTTGGTGGGGGTCCAGGTCGTACTCGAACCTGGATCCGGCGTTTTCTCCGGCGGGATATAGGTTCCTCCTGGTCCTGTTGGGAGTTCGCACGCCAAGGAGATGCGTTGCGTCGCGCGCAGAATCTCCTCGCGACGCGCAGGGGATTCGGCGAACAGGCGGAAATAGACGCAACCGTCGCTCTGCCAGATCTCGGGCGCGTCCCGCACGTCGGCCGCGAGCAAGTGGAACAGTTCGCGCAGTTCCAACTCCGCTCGCTCCAACTGTCGGGCATCGGGAGCAGCAGACTCGCTAGCTGGCGCACTCGCCTGCTCAGGCGGCTGCGGCGCAGGGTCGGCAGGAAGAGCGCCAGCGGCAGGCTCCACGTCATCCTGAACCTCACGGGACTCCATCACCACACCTACGGGTGGCTGATCAGGAAAATCAACGTGGCGCGCAACGGGCCGCCAGGTTAACTGATCGACGGTGAGGGACGCCCGGGACACCGGAGAGGCACCTTTCGCTTCGGTGATAAGCACAAGCTCGCCGCCTTCCTGGTTGATGTGATCTTTTCGGGAGCGCAGAGATTCCCTCCAGGCAGCGAAATCGCTGACGTTGAGCGGATCGCGCCAGTCGATGCGAGCCAGTTCCAAAGCCCTCTGCATCTCCGCAGGAGGTGGTGCGGAGGTAGTCCGCCGGACACCCACGCCATAGTGCACGGTGCTGTGTAGCACCTGGCTGCCCCGGCGAATGCGTATTCTCTCAACGATTCTCTGTTTCGACCCGGAGGCGTGGGTCGCCTGCGCGGCTCGCGTGGCCCGATCCAGGAACTGCGCCGCCGAGACGCTGTGGGTCGGAACCAAGACGGAAACCACCAGGAGGGCCAGCATCGCGGCGGCAGACAGACCCCCGGCAGCCAGAAGGCCGCGCCGCCAACGGAACCAGCGGCCGGCTGCGCCGGAGGTGGCGACCGGCGCTTGCTCCCGCAGGCGCGAGAGGAAGGCTTGCCTTCCGGCAGGCGGCGGGGGAATCTCAGCGGTTTCATGGAAGTCCACAAAGGAGCGAATGCCGCGCTCCATGCGCTCGCATTGTGCGCGGCACGTCCAGCAAGCGCGGGTGTGGTGCTCCACGGCAGCGGCCAGCCGGCCCTCCAACTCCCCTTCCAGATAGAGCAGGAGCACGCCGGTAGGCGGGTGCCCGTTCTTTACTTCCCACGATGCGTCAGCCATGAATGATCCGTCCCAACCGCTCCGTTGCGCGGGCGCATATCTCGGCTACGGTTTGAATCGTCACCTGATGTATCTCCGCGATTTCGCGCAACTTCAATCCCGCCGCGCGCAGAAGCAGGAACTCGTATTGCCGGACCGTCAGAGACCCGACGGCCTTCTGCAGCGCCCGCCGCCGTTCGGTCTGCAGCAACTCCGTCTCCACGTCCGGCATGGTGCCGAAGACCTCCGTCATGCGTGCCTCCAATTGTCCGTCGTCTACGGTCGATTCACGCCGCTCGCGCCGCGCGTCATCGATCCGGAGATTGTGCACGACGCGGATGAGCCAGGGCTTCGGCTTCTCCAGCCGGTTGCCCTGCTGCAGGAACCGGAGCAGGCGCACGAAACCGCTTTGGATCAGATCGTCTGCGTCGGCAGGCTGGCAGCCGCTCAGGATGAGGTATCGGTACAGAGTATCGTAATGCTCCGCGTACAACTCCTCGACGATCCGGAGGGAACTCCGTTGACTGCCGGCACTGTCACTCTCCAATGAAAAGGGCACAACTACGCTTTTGGAGATCAAATCGATACTCCTTCACGTCTCCGTGGGGGTACACGAACAGACCACGGACAGACTACCACCTTCTATAGAGACGAAACCGGGCGCCGGAATTCAGGTGGTGGGCTCAGCCTTTTTTCCAGATAATCGCTGGCGGTGTTGTAGTCCACGTTCGGGCTCGCCACTGGGAGCTCCTTCCTGGGATCCACACCAGATAGCCGGGATTAAACGAGCACCACGGTGCAGCGCCCTGTGCCAAAGTTCTGCAAGTTCTCGGCATTAAGCCGGCAGAAATCGGCAGTTCGTACTGGACCACATACCCCCACCTCCCAGACCGGTGGTCGTCTCAGGCAAACCCGAGAATATTTGCCTCCCAGAGCCGCCGATTACGGCCATATTCATTTCAATTTCAATTCGCACAACAAGGAGAACTGACATGAACGCATCGATGGCGAGACGCATTCGTAACGCCGAAACCGTCCTGATTTCCGCGATCGACCGCCAAAAGGACGATCGGCGCAAATCGACCAGCCTATCCGAAACGGGTCGATTCCCTCAGAACAGCCCCGGTTTCTCGGTCCTGATTCGGGACGAGCACGGGGTTGCGCATTGGAATCGGCCCCTGGCCGGCCTGCGCAGACCCAGTTGCCTGGGTTGAGGCAAGGAGGAGAAGAATGGAACCCAACGTAACAGCTGCGGGGAACGGAGGCGCCACCGTTTCCGCCACACAGCATGGCGCCGGCGGTGGAAGGGAGTATACCGAAGAAGAAGTGCGCCAACTGGTGGCGGCACTCGATGAACCGTTCGATCCGCGCGACATCAAGTGGCGCGTCACGAACATGACCAGCGACCGGCGCCGGGGCCAAATGATGGCGTACGCCGACCCTCGCGCATACACTGACCGGCTGAACGAGCTGTTCACCGTGCGCGGCTGGACACGGGAGTATTCCGTCGAGGCGATAACCAATGTCGAACGGAAATTCAGCAACGGTTCGCAAATAGCCGGCAAGGTCGTGGTGACATGCCGGCTGACGATCCACGGTCTGGGCGCTCACTCAGGCATCGGGGAGGAATGGGCCGATAACGAGAATGCCGGAACTGCCGCGGAAGCACAGGCGTTCAAGAGGGCCTGCTCGTGTTTCGGCCTGGGGCGGTATCTATACGACCTGGAGGGCGGTTGGGTTGACCTGGACGACAGAAAGCAACCGATGCGCGCTCCTAAGCTGCCAGATTGGGCAATTCCGAAGCGGAAGCAAGCCGATGGCACTGCATCGCCTACGATGGGCCAGCATAATGGCCGGACCCATGATGGCGCCACTCAGCCTGCCGAGGCCGCGATACTCCGGACGAATATCAAATCGCTCAGCGGGCAGGTCGGCTACAGCCTGTCGCGTTCCGTTCTGATAGGAGTCGCGAAAGCGGAAGACGCGGAGAAGATCGCATCGACGCTGCTCCCGGCAGTGGCATCGAAGCTGGAAGACACCCTTCGCGGCGTGGAACGTTTGCGGAGGGCAACGGCCATTGTGGGGCAGCAGCGGTACTCGGAGCTGTGCCGCGAACTCAATTTTGCAAGCGACGCGCTGGACGACATTCCAGACCGCAGCGCGCTACGGCGGCTGATCGAGGCGCTGGAGAAGGAAGTCGGGGCCACTGCGAGCCGGCAAGGCATCAAGGGCTCCGCGGCACCGCCAACGGCAAAGGCGGTAAGCGAAGCTCGCAGCCAACTGCTCACGGAGGCACAGCGCGTTGCCCGGCTGAAAGGCATGAAGGTTGCCGAAGTGGTTGACCGGGCAGCGAA
This sequence comes from Bryobacteraceae bacterium, assembly GCA_035714225.1. Classification (GTDB taxonomy): domain Bacteria; phylum Acidobacteriota; class Terriglobia; order Bryobacterales; family Bryobacteraceae; genus CAADGY01. The sequence continues at coordinate 5,731 of DASTMK010000573.1, forward strand.
GGGCGCCTTTGCGTATTCGAGACTTCATCGGGTGACAGCCGGGGATCTACCGGCGATCCAGGCAGCCACTGCCGTGCTTCGCAGGGTGTTGTAATCTCGACTCCCGCAGCTTGAGTCCTTTTATAAAGGATGCAACGTCGCCGCCGACTTCCTCGCCAGACTCTTCTCCTCCATCAATTCTCGTTGTTGTTTTCCCACAAACCGTTCTGCGGGCTCGTATTCTTGAGCGCCCTCAGAGCCAAACTGTTGACAGCGTAAGCAAAGGAGCTTCTGCAATGCATGAGGTGAAAATTGACAGCGTCCTGCACCTGCGGGATTTCGGTTTGGAGCACCTCGATGAGGACACGGCCATCATTGGCTTCGCCGGGAAAGCCGAGGCGAGGTTGTCCAGATGGCTCGACTTCGCGAGGGGTGCGCTCCTGTTCCTGACGGTTCCGGACGATCCGGAATCGGGCTGGTTCTACATCTATGATCGGGCGCGGTCGGCCTTCTACTCGCTCGGCCTGCCAGTGGAAGGTCACTGGGGCGGCTTTCGCGAAGACGAATTTGACCGCCTGACCCAAGCCTTCGATTTGGTGTCACTTGCGCGGAACCCCCGGCTCTTGGGGAGTTGAGGCCGGGTGGCTTTTGGAGCAATCGGAGAGATGCTCTATACCTCTCGAAGGAGCGCAGTGATGGATCACAGGCTTCACGCCACGGCCGCGATGGCCGAAAACTTCAGTCATTTGTTCGTGAATCGCCGCGCTTACACGCTGCAATCCACCAGGCCGCATCCGGAATCAGGCAGGCATTACTACTACCGGCCGAAGGCGCGGGACGGAGGGCCTCCGCCCGCGCTCAGCCTGGAAACCGTGCGCCGGCACCTGGCCGGCGAAATCACGCTCGGCATCTACGCGATCAATCCGGCGACACAGCGGTCGAAATGGGTGGCTATCGATGCCGACTACAAGAGAGCGATCGACGACCTGCTCAAGCTGCAATACGAACTCCGGCAGGATGGCGTCGAACCCGCGCTCGAGAAATCGAATCGCGGCGCTCACCTGTGGATCTTCTTCGAGCAGCCGGCACTGGCACGGGATTGCCGCATCTACATCTACCACACCGCTCTCCGGCTCGGCCTTCCGATCAAGGGCGCCGGCCTGCCGGAAGGCATCGAAGTATTTCCGCGTCAGGATGAAGTAGGCCCTGGCGAATTCGGAAATGCGATCCGGGCGCCGCTCGGCGTGCATCGTGGGGCCAGGGAGAGCCGCGGCAAACGATTCTGGTTCTACGGCGCGGACTACACGCTTGAAGACCAGCTCGCCTATCTGTGCCGCATCCGCAAGGTGACCGAAGCCGAACTGCAACGGTTCGTCGAGGGCAAGACGATTCCTTGGGAGTTTACACAGCACGCCAAACGCCCTGACGCCCCGAAGCGGTATTTCACATCGCCCGCCAACGAGTTTCGGATTCTCGACTACGTCAAGGTCCATCGGCAGTGTGGCCGGAACTGGATTGCGCGATGCCCTTCGTGCGCGCAGGCGAACAGGGACACGAGCGGCGACAACCTCGCCATCTCGATCGAGGAACCGAGGAAGTACATCTGCTGGGCCGGGTGCTCCAGGGAGATGATCCGCGAAGCGCTCGGCCGGCCAATTCCACAGAAGAGGTACGCATGAGCGAGAAGAGAAACAGTAACCCCGCGCCGCGGCTGACGCTGCCGTCAGCCGCGGTGAAACGGCTCGCGGAAGCGGGCATTCATTGCAGACCGGAAATCGGCCTCGAGTATCAGCGGGCCGCCAGCCGGTACGTGCTTCGAGGCCGGGAGTCCGGCGGCGCCACCAGTGAACTGGGGCGGTATGTGAGCTTTTCCGCGGATGATGGCCAGCGCTTGCCGTGGCTGATCCGGCCGGACTCGCTGGCGAGAAACGGCGATCACGCGATTGTTGTCGCGCCGCTACTGGTCAGTATCGAGATGTTCCGCTTCGAGCACACCTACGCGCTCCTGATCCTGCGACACACGATTCTCGAAACTGAGAAGGGAAAGCGGCCTGCTGTATCTTCGCAAGTCGTCTTTCGTGGATGGCAGGGCCAGCTCCCCCTGGATCTTGCCGGCAAGGATAAGTCCCAGGCGGGAAAGATCGCGCCCGAGTTTTTCGACCGCTCCGGCGAGCCGAAGGAGCCTCCTCCCGTTTACGTCGAAGCAGTGCAAGCGGTCACCAAAGCGGTGAACTGTATCAATTGTTCGCACCCGCATTTCCTGGTTGCAAAACCATCGTCGTTGTCATCGTCGTCGTGGACGGCTGCGCCTTCATCCGCACCTGTGCTTGACCGGAGGGAGGATCCTGCCGCGATGCGAGACGGATTCCCGGAGATCGGCCGCAATGCGGCGATCTTCGCGGCAGCGGTAGAGGCAGCGGAAGAGAGTGCGGAACCAGCGGCCACCGCCGTGGCATAGGCAGGGTATGGAGCGCCGGTATGGAAATAGACCAAGTCGAACTCCGGAGCGCTTCGCTCAAAGCCAGCGCGGCCATCGCAAAAGGCCTCAGCGTAACAACGCTTCTATTACGAGACTCCTTTGACCGTTGAAGCCGCCACCGCACTCGGATGGCTGATTATCCGCGGGGCATTCCGCGCGCAACTCGGGCTGCTCGGCTTTGCGATGGAGGTCGGCGAAGCGCCTTGGATCTGCCGCTTACAGGCGCCAATGGGCAGCAGAAAGGAATAGGAGGAGATGTCGGGCAAGAATCGGACACCTGAAGATCATCGCTTCGCCGTAGAGGACTTGCTTGACCTCTACACGAGCGGGCACAACTCAAACGGTGCAGGCGTGAAGCGCGAAAGCACCGGATGCCAAGAGGCCGAAACTGAACAGCCGGCGGGTGCGTCAGCTTCGCCGGAACAGACCAAACAATCAGCCGCAACTGGATCCGGATAGATGCTGGCGGCGCTCATGGAGAAAGAATGCATGAATGGCGTTCAGGAACAGGACAAAGCGGAACAATCGGCGACCGTGTTTCCCGCGTTGATCCAGGTGCAGGGAATACCCGGCGTCCTCCTATCGGCAAGGCCAGGAAACCGTCGCATCCGGTTACTCCTCGACCATCCCATCGCCAGAAATCTGGGAGCGTTCTCATGGCTGCTGCTGGCGGTCGGCCTCTCGGCCGGACACCCGAGGATGGCCGTGATCGTGGGCGGCACCGTTTTCATTGGGCTTCTGATAGGGCTTGTCAACGGAGCACGGTGGCTGTTCGGAAAGAGCGCACGGCATCCGTAGCAAGTTCTGCGAAGGCAGTTTGCGGTCTTTCAAGGGGAACGCGAGAGCAGGACGGCATAAATACAGCGGACGGGCAATGCGAACGAGATCTGCGGACTTCTACGGGAGCGGTTTGGGCCTCTGGCCCGCTTCGGGGGCCGCTGTTCGCCGGCTTTTGCAGACGCCAGGCAATCGGCGGACGATTCTATGTCGTCCAATGTCGTCCGGTGGAAGCGCTGGCCATGGATGCCGCATTCGGCGGCAGATTTGGCCCTGAAGACGTATTCCTTTCCTATAAAGCCGTCGCAAGGGCAGACTGACTTGCGAGGGGCGGGGGTGACCTGCTCAATCGCTTCTGAATCAGCGGGCCGTTTCGAACTCAAAACAGAAGACCAGCAATTTCTCTCGCTGAAGTTGGTCTCAATCGCTTCTGAATCAGCGGGCCGTTTCGAACGCGGCGTCTTTTGCCTCGGTCATCAATCTCACATCTGTCTCAATCGCTTCTGAATCAGCGGGCCTTCGGCGCTCATGAGAACTGACCCACCCATGCTCCGATAGAGTGAGCCAGGGGGAGTGCAAGTTCCGCAACGGAGAACGGGGCTGGACAACATCATCCACGCCGGTCGGCGTGCTGGGTTTGTTCTGTCGTGTAGGGGATCAGCAGCACGTCGAGGCGCGCCAGCCGGTGGATCAACTTGCGCGTGGAGCGATCGGCGAGTGAAGCGTACATCTCGTCGAACAGATCCTGCGCGCGAACAAACTGGCAGCGCAGCCCGTTCTGCAAAGCCTTGAGCAGGATTCCGCAGGCGAGTCCGGTTTTCCCCACACCGGTGGGGCCGGTGAAAACCAGATTCTCATGTTTGGCCACGAAGTCGAGTTCGGCGAAGGCTTGGATCTGCTTGCGCTTCACGCCGGGTTGCCGGCTGTACGGGAACGTCTCCAGCGACCAACGCTCGGGGAGATTGGCGCGGCGAATGCGCCACTCCAGCGCGCTCTCCTGGCGGTGATGCCACTGGGAGCGGAGCAGCGCGGCCACGAACTCCGAGTAGGAGACCTGCTGTTTCCCGGCGGCGCGCAGTTGCTCGTCGTAGATCGAGCGCATGCGGCCGAGTTTCAGGTTCTTCAGCAGTTGTTCGATCTCGTCAGTCATCGGTATCCTCCAGCCGGAAGTATTCGCGCGTGACGCGGCGCAGGATCATGCGTTCGACGCGGTCCAGATCGTACAAGCCATAGCGGCCGGCTTCTTCGATGGCGCCCAGAAAGGCTTCGCGCGGATAGTCGCGCAGCATGCGCAGTAGTTGCCGTAACAGCAGCGCGGTCACCTTGCGGCCGCGGCATTTCAGGTTCTCGATGTAAACAGCGATCTCGGGCGCTTCGGCCAGCAGCGCGGTTTCCTCCGGGTGCGGATCGCGCTTACAAGGCCCCTGGCCCCGCGGCGGCCGGTGCTCGGGCAACATCACGCGCACCTGATCGGGCGTGGCGATACGCCGGTGCCGGACGATGTGGCGGGCGTCGAGTTCGATCTCGACGTGGTCGCGCGTTTCCCTCACTTCCACCTGGCGGCCGATGAACGATGGCGGCACGGAGTAGCGGTTGCTGTGCAGCGACACATAGCCTTCCACGTCCACCAGCCGGTGATGCAGCCGGTAGACCTCCGGCAGCCAGGCCGGCAGCGGTTTCAGCAACGGGCGCTCGACGGCGTAGAGTTCGCGCGGCACGGCACGGATATGTTTCTTGTAGGTGGCGTTGACGCGGTCGCACCACTGGCGCGCCTGGTGGTTCAGATCCTGCCAATCAGCGAACGTGCGTCCGGCCAGAAAGTTGTTCTCGATGAAGTGGAACGGCCGCTCGACACGGGCCGAACGGTTGGCGTCGCCGATCTCGTGCGCCACGAAACGAAAGCCGAGACGCTCGGCGAAGGCAGCCATCTCCGGCACGGGTTCCATCGCGCGGCCGCTGCCGCGCAACACGACCACATGCGTGTTGTCGATCATGACGCGTTCGGTCGCGCCGTTCATATACCGGACCGCGTCGGTGAGAAAGACCTTGCAGTCGAAACGCTGGAACGCGGGTAGCAGTTCGAAGAACAGCATGCGCGAGTAACATAGCGTTGCCGAGGCGGTCTGCGCTTTGAACTTGCGCCCGCCCACGATCACTTCGTGGGGCGATGTGTCGTGCTGCGTTTCCTCGCCGGGGGCGAACTCGTAGCGGCCGGCCGGCACGACCGGCGTCTGCCCAATTCCTTCGCGGCGGCAGAAGGCGGTGAGCGCCTGGTAGGAGAACGTCGCGCCGGTTGCCGCCAACTCCTCATGGACTCGCACGAGATTGCCTTTGCACTGCGGTAGTAACTCGAGAATCTGCTGACGGAATGGCGTCGCTTTCTCGGCCCGCTCGATCTGGGGCACGGCGCTCGAGTTCGCCTGCAACACCTGGCGGACGCTTTGGCGCGAGACTTTCAGTAGCCGGGCAATCTCGCGTTTCCCCACTCCCTGCCCGCGGAGTTCCAGAATCGTGGCTCGTTGTGCTTGGCTCAGCATGATTGGCTTCGGGCTCCTCGATGCGTTCCTGGAGTTCGGTCAGCAGTTCGATGGCGCCTTGGATCTTCCGCCGCACGGCGGCGCGGTTCGGCGGCGGTGGTTCCAGATGCTCCCGCGCCCGTTGCGCGATGGCCACGATCCGGGTCGGTTCCCGGTCGAGCGTCTCGGCTTGCGCTTGCGTCTTGGCGAATAATTTCGGCGCCGCCAGGATGCGTTCGCGGACAGCGCCGCCGGCATCTCGCCAGGCGCGATAGAACGCGCCCGCCTGCCGCGCCGTCCACCTCTGTTCGGCGAAAGCGGCGGCCATGCGCAGGCAATGCTCCCGGCTGATGCGCGCCACCGGCGCCAGATACCGCGCGGCGAGCGAAGCGGCGACCTTGCCTTCCCGTACCAGTTGCTGCACCGATTCCTGCAGCGCCTCCACCAGCGCCAGGCGACTGGCCACCCACGTCCGGCCGCGGTCGAAGCGCCGCGCGAGTTCTTCCAGCGAGCAGCCCAAGCGGCTTTCCATCTCCGCCAGCAGCCAGCCTTGTTCGATCGCGCTCTCCGGCTCGCTCATCCGCAGCGACCGGTCCAGCGCCAGCGCGTCGGCTTCGCTCATATCCCAGACGACGGCATCGACCGTGTCCCGGCCCAATTGCTGGAGCGCGGCGATGCGCTTGTGACCGTCGATGACCAGATAGCGGCCGTCGGTTTGGATGACGATGATGGGCGTTTGCTGGCCGGCCTCAGCCAGTGAAGCGACCAGCCGGCGCTGGCGTGCCGGATGGCGTACCCGGAGGCACTCCAGGCGGCGGTCCAGTTGGTGAAACTCCAGTCGCATCGGCTTGGGCTTCAGTATGCGCCGGCGCGGATCTGGTCTT
>DASTMK010000574.1:0-4207 GCA_035714225.1 Bryobacteraceae bacterium
GCTCGCCATGCAACTTCCCGTGATTGTGGAGCGGAATGCTTTCACATTGCCGCAGGAGCGATACAATGCCGATTGGATTCTGGAACAGGATGCCGGCCTGGTTCTGCGGAATTTTCGCGAAATCGGCGGAGCGGTGCGGCACATGCTGCAACCGGAGGTCCTGGCCAGGATGAGGGCAAACGCCAAAGCAATCAAGAATCGGGCGGTATTTGAGATACCGGGGATACTTAAAGAAATACTTGGAAGGTAATCGATGAGACTTGAACTTGCCTTACTAGCCTGCCTGTCCGCAGCATTCCTTCATGCCCAGAATCCGGAATCGGCAATGCTCCGGTGGATGGATTCCGAGGCACAGAAGTTGCTGGCTGCACGCGATGCTGAAATTAACGCCATCCGGACCGTTGAAGAGGCGGAGCGGCGAAAGGCCGCTGTACGGACCAAAATTCTGGACCTCATTGGGGGACTCCCCGATTACTCCGGGCCTTTGAACGCGCGCATCACGGGGAGCATCGACCACGGGCAGTATCGCATCGAGAAGGTGATCTTTGAAAGCCTGCCGCGATACTATGTCACCGGAAATCTGTACGTGCCCAATGCTCCCGGCAAGTATCCCGGTGTGCTGATGCCCATGGGGCATTGGGACGAAGGAAAAACCGCGGGCCAACGGATCTGCGCAAACCTCGCGTTGAAAGGCTTTGTCGCGCTGGCGTTCGATCCGGTCGGACAGGGAGAACGGTTTCAATCCTATGATCCCCGCCTGGGAGCATCGCTGGCGGGCGGAACCACGGACCAGCACTTCATGAACGGCCCACAGTCGATTCTGGCCGGAGAGAACTTCGCCAGGTACCGGATTTGGGACGCCAAGCGCGCACTGGATTATTTGCTGTCCCGGCCTGAGGTGGCTGCCGACCGGATCGGGTGTACCGGGTGCTCCGGCGGCGGCACGCTGACCACGTACATTTCCGCGCTCGACGATCGAATCAAAGTCGCGGCCCCGTCCTGTTACATGAATTCCTTCAAGCTGCTGTTTTCCGGTTCCATAGGCGATTCGGAGCAGAGCTTCCCGAATTTTCTCTCTTCGGGGCTCGACCAGACCGATTACGTCGAGCTATTTTCTCCCAAACCCTGGCTCATCAGCTCAACCGAGAAGGATTTCTTCACGCCCGCCGGCGCAAAAATCGTGTACGAGGAGGCGAAAAGATGGTACCGCCTCTACAACGCCGAGGACCGCATCAAGTGGGTGGTCGGTCCGGGAGGGCACGGCACGCCGCTCGAAGTACGGGAGGCCGTTTACGATTGGTTCATACGCTGGTTGAACGACGGCAAAGGCGATCCCCGCGAACAGCAGGTCACGATGCATCCAAACTACGAACTGCTGGCGACAGGCGCGGGTCAGGTGTCGGCGGAAGGCAGCCGTGAACTGAACGAGATCATTCTCGAACGGCTCGAGGCCAGGCGGAAGACCGGCAGCGTGGAGGAGATGAAGGCCTATCTGCGTAAGCTGGCGCCTGCGTCTTCCGGACAGCCGGCCGTGAAAAGCCTCGGCACGCGAAAGGAAAGCGGCCTGCCGGTGGAGCGGATCTCGATTCAGGTGGAACCCGGATTGTTGATCGAAGGCACACTGTACACACCCGCGAGCAGCGGACCGAAACCCGGTGTGCTGCTGGTGGGGAACGACCCGGCCCTGGCAACGAAAATAGCCGCGGCCGGCGCAGTGGTACTGGCGTTGAACCCGAGGGGCACGCCAAAGCCCGACAACTCCAACCGGCGGTTGCTCGGCGACTGGCTGGCAAACACGAGGGCATGGCTGATCGGCCGCAATCTGCCGGCTTTGCGCGCCGCGGACATCCTGAAAGGCGTAGACATCCTGGCCGCGCGCAAGGACGTCCGTGAAGTGCGGGCAGCCGCCCGGGAGGTTAGCGGCGTCTGGCTGCTGATGGCCGCTGTGCTTGATGGCCGCATCAGCCGCATCTGGCTCGACCGCACACCGGCTGACCTTATCAGCGCCGTTCAGGCTCCCATTCATCGCAACCTGCACGACGTGGCGATGCCCGGCTTCCTGCTGCACTGGGACGTTCCTGACATGGTGAAAGCGATCGGCCCGGACAAAATCCTGTGGACCGACCCCGCGAATTGGATGGGAGGCGTGATCCCTCTGAAGGGCGATTACAAGTATCGATACTTCGAGCAGCCTGACGAGGATTTCATCCAGGCGTTATTACAGTAGCCTGCCGGGCGTTGCTGTGATACAGTTGCGCTCGATGAAACTGTCTCTTGTGTATTTCGTATTGGCCGCCGCCACTCTGGCGGCGGATTTCGAAATCAAGGACCAGGCCGAATTCAACAGGATCTTCGATGCAACGGCCAAGGTGGAACGCCTTGCGACCGGCATGAAGTTCCTCGAAGGTCCGGCCTGGTTCCGGAGCGGCGGCACGGAATTCCTGATCTTCAGCGATATCCCCGCGAATGAACTGAAAAAATGGACGCCCGCGAAAGGCGTCGAAACCTTCCGATCTCCCAGCAACAATGCCAACGGCAACACCGTGGACCGCGAGGGCCGTCTGCTTACCGCCGAGCACGGCGCGCGGCGCATATCGCGCACCGAGAAGAACGGGACGGTTGTAACCCTCGTCGATTCCTTCGAGGGCAAAGCCCTGAATTCGCCCAATGATGTCGTTGTCACATCCGATGGCGTCATCTGGTTCACCGACCCGGACTACGGTCTCGCCGGGCGCACGAAAGAACAACCGGGCAACTACGTTTACCGCTTCGATGAGAGGACGAAGTCGATCCGTGCGGTCATCAAAGATTTCGACAAGCCGAACGGACTTTGTTTCTCACCCGATGAAACGAAGCTGTATGTCGCCGATTCCGGCAAGCCGCGGCATATCCGTGTGTTCAACGTGAAGCCGGACGGGTCCGTGGACACAGGCTCTGTCTTCGCGACCATCGACAAAGGCGGTCCGGACGGCATCCGGTGCGACAAGGACGGCCGCATCTGGAGCAGTTCCGGAGATGGCGCACAGATCTTCGCCGCGGACGGGCGCCTGATCGCGCGCATCCTGCTGCCGGAAGCGGCTGCCAACCTCGCGTTCGGAGGTCCGGACGGAAAGACTTTGTACCTGACCGCGCGAACGTCGCTATACGCCGTCGGCACCAGGACGGCCGGCGCTCCACGGCAGCGTTCCCGCTGAAAATCTGCATCCTTGATCTACAGTGGTGTTCTATGGAAGTCTATACATAGATTATCTATGAACACCGACAAAAACAGAGCCGGGATTCCACCCGGAACTCTTGAAATGCTGATTCTCAAAACGCTTAAGCGATTCGGCCCGAGCCACGGCTACGCGATCGCAAAATCCATTCAGCAGACCTCCGAGGACGTTCTCCAGGTGGAAGAAGGATCGCTTTACCCCGCGCTACAGCGGATTCTGATGAAAGGGTGGGTGACGGCGGAGTGGATACCGGCCGGTCCCAAGCGCCGGAGCCGCATTTATCGTTTGACACCGGAAGGGCGGAAGCAGCTTTCCGCCGAGATCTCCGAATACCGGCGGGTTTCACAGGCAATTGAGCGGGTCATCGAGCCGACCTGAGAGGGCAAATCCATGAAAGCTTTGAGCCGGATTCACCGCAGGCTTGCGGTTCTTTTCAGCCGCAACCGTTTTGATCGCGATCTCGAAGAGGAGATCCAAAACCACATCGAAATGCAGGCCGAGGAGAATCAGGAGCTCGGAATGCCCACCGGCGAGGCCTATGCAGCGGCCCGGCGGCGGCTGGGGAACATCACTCTGTGGAAAGAGATCAGCCGCGAGGTCTGGGGTTGGGCGGCGATTGAAAGACTGGGGCAGGACCTTGTTTACGCGCTGCGCCTCCTTCGCAGAAATCCCAGCTTTTCGACGGCGGCGATTCTGACCCTGGCTCTCGCCATCGGCTTAAACACGGCGATCTTCAGCATCCTGAACACAGTGGTTCTTCGTCCCCTGCCGTTTCAGCAGCCGGACCGCCTGGTCCTTATTCAGGAGCATTTCCCGAAAATGGACGCCAACCCGTTTGGTGTGAGCGCGCCGGACTGCGTGAAGTTTCAGACGCAAAATCGCGTGTTCGAAGACACCGCTGCCTTTAAGGACGGCGAAGTCGATCTTTCGGGAACCGGTGAAGCGGAACGGATAAGGCGCGGGCGTGTCTCCGCCGGTCTGTTTCGCCTGCT
>DASTMK010000575.1:0-4314 GCA_035714225.1 Bryobacteraceae bacterium
AAATCGCGCCCAAAAAGGCTCTGCGATCCATTTGGTTCTCGATTGTATCGCATGAACCCGGTAAGGCGTGTGTGACCTCGGTCACTGGCTTAAACGCTGGCAGAGTGCATGCTTGAAAGGAGAGATGGCGAAACCTGGGAACATCGTCCCGCCATCCCGTTGAATAACGAACTCAGAGGAGAAATAGCGTGGCAGACAACGAGAACGCGCGAGTCAAAGAGCTGGACTTGCGCCCGATACCGCACGGAAGAAGGCATGGCCTGGTATTTGAGACTTTTGACAATCTGGCTGTCGGCGAGTCCTTTATCATCGTCAACGACCACGACCCTTCTCCGCTGCGCATGCAGATGGAATTTATGCGCCATGGAGAATTGAGCTGGGATTACCTGGAGCGTGGCCCCGAGGATTTCCGTGTGGAGATCAAGCGGGCTGCGCTTCCTGCATCCGAGCGGCCTAAGGCAAGCGGCTCGGACCCGTCAGTTTTGACGCGGTTCTGACAACCGGCGGGGCGCCGGCTTCGCTTTACCGGGACTCCTCCAATATCCGGTAAATCTGCCGTCCATATTTTTCGACGGTGTTGATCCCTATTCCCGGGATGGCAAGGAGTTCGGCGGCACTGGCGGGGCGCGCTTGGGCAATAGCGCGCAACGTCTGATCGGTGAAGATCCGGAACGCCGGCACGCCGCGTCTGCGCGCCTCGCCCAGCCGCCATGCACGCAAGGCCTCCTCGATAGGGGAATGCTCTCCCGCGGGAGGGCGCTCCCTTTTCCGCGCTGCCGGCTTCTTCTTTGCCGCGGTCCGCGGCTCCCTGGCGCCGGCAGCGCCTTTTTTTCTCCGCCTTCGCGGCTCTGCCGGCATCGCGGCGGATTTCATCATGAGGTCGATCTGTGTCGTTTCGTCCGCTGCCCGTCCCGTCTCCGTGAGCCTCACCGTGCGGTATGGAATCTGCTTGCCGTCTTTCTCGAACACGGCATCGGAAAGCCGTGCCAAGCCCGCGCGCGCCATCGCTCCCAGGACGTCTTCGAAGGTGTCACGACTCATCTCCGCGCCCGGAAAAAGCTCTGCGTGCAGCCGCCCCGTCGATTTCTGCTCGCCGGAGTGCAGAGCGGCCAGCACCCGGAAACACGTCTGCCGCTCCGCCTCTGTCGCTGCGCGAAAGCGTTGGGCCGCACAATTTTCCGGTGCACAGAAATCACAGATCCCACAGGACGCTTGCCGGTCGGCCAAGTCGCCAAAGTGACGGACCAGCGCCGACATGCGGCATTGATTGGTCTCGGCATACCGGATCATCAGATCGATCTGAGCCCGCTTTTGCTCTCCGTGCGCGATGTAAGATTCGCGCCAGTGGCCCTCGCCGGCGCTTATGTTCTCCGCGTAGTCCATCACTGCGCCGCCATGGATCCACAGTTTCTCCAGCGCTTTGTCGAACAGATCCGCATCGATCCGCATCTGCTTTTGCAGCACGGCCTTTTCGATGGGCTCGCTGCGCAGCCGTGCGAACATCGCGTCCAGCACCGCTACATCGGGGTAGTCGCGCTCGAAGAAAAAGTCATGCGTGTAGCGGTCTGCGTAGGAGTGCATGAGGACGGCGCGGCTCGGATTGCCGTCGCGTCCGGCTCGCCCGATCTCCTGGTAGTATGCTTCCAGACTGCCCGGCAGGGCAGTGTGGATCACCGTGCGTATATCGGCTTTGTCGATTCCCATCCCGAACGCAATGGTCGCCACCATCACTTCAACCTCTCCGGAAAGAAACTCCTGCTGCACCCGCTGGCGATGCTCGGCGTCCAGTCCTGCGTGATAGGCCGCCGTGGGAAAATGAGCGCCCAATTCGGCCGCCACGCTTTCCACCTGTTTCCGGGTAGGAGCATACACGATACCCGGCCTGCGTTCGCTCTCTAACAATAGTTGGAGCGCTAAGGCGGTTCTCTGTGACGGCGCCGCTTCCACCGCTTCGATCGAAATGTTATTTCGCCGGAAACCGTGGATGAACTTCGCCGGCCGCGGCAGGCCCAATTGTTTGCAAATGTCGTCCTGCACCAGCGGCGTTGCCGTAGCCGTAAGCGCGATGACGGGCGCCGGACGCAATAGGGGCAGGTGCTGCCCCAGCATTCGATAATCGGGCCGGAAGTCGTGCCCCCACTGGGATATGCAATGTGCTTCGTCGATGGCGATGAGGGTGGGCTTTCGCTTCGCCAGCATCTCCGGGAACCCTGTCACCCTCAGCCGCTCCGGCGCAATGAAGAGAAAATGCAACTTCCCGTTCAAATAATCGAAGCACACCTGGCGCGCCACCGCCCGTTCGCGGCCGGAATGAATACGCTCCACAGCGAAGCCCTGTTGTTTGAGTTTAGCGGCCTGGTCCTCCATCAATGCGATGAGGGGGCTGATGACCAGCGTTGTCCCGCCCCGCGCGATCCCCGGCAACTGGTAGCATAGCGACTTGCCCGAACCGGTCGGCATCACCAGTAGCACGTCTTTGCCTTCGATAGCCGCTTGGCACACCGCTTCCTGATTCGGACGGAAATGGGGAAACCCAAAAGTGCGTTGCAGGACACTCTGGAGCGGGCCGCTGGTGTCGATCTCGGGCAAGTCCGCGGGCTCAGGCACGCTATCGCGAACCGGCGCGCCAATCGCCGCGGCGGTTGCGGCCGCTTTTGCGGGCGCTTGTACCGTACCGGTCTTTCCGACCACGTCCCGCACGTAATCCTCTATGCCTTGAAGGAACGGCTCGAGCTGTGCTTTCCCGCGCTGGATGCGTGCCAGAAAAGCCTCCCACTGCCCCGTCATGGCCGGGGTCCTAACTTCCGGGTGCACCACCTCCACCAGGCGGATCCCCTTGTCGGTTGCCTCCAGACTCTTGCCTTTGCGCACGATATAGCCGCGCTTCAGAAGCACCTCGATGATCGCGGCGCGGGTGGCGGGCGTCCCCAGGCCGGTCTCCTTCATCGCGTCCGAAAGTTCTTTCTCGTCGAGGGTCTTTCCCGCTGTTTCCATCGCGGTCAGCAGCGTGGCCTCGGTGAAACGCTTCGGCGGCCGGGTCTTCTTCTTGATCGTCTCGACATCCACGACATCCTGCGATTGGCCCTTCTCCAGACCCGGCGGCAAACTCTGCTGGGCCTGTTCTTCCTCGCCCTTTGTCTTGCCCTTCTCCGCTTTCCTGGCCGGCGCCAGATCCAGGACCTTCCAGCCCACCTGCTGCACCGCCGTGCCCGATGTGTGATACCGGTCGCAGAGGTCTCCATTGCGAATCGCCGTGATGACCGTGGTGACGGACCAGATGTGGTCTTCGTGCCAGGCGCTGAGCAGCCGCCGGCAAATCAGGTCGTAGATCTTCCGTTCCTCAAGCGGCAGCGCGGACGGGGGCGGGAAAGCCGTGGGGATGATCGCGTGATGATCGCCGACCTTGGAGTCATCGACGAACCGGCGTCCCAGTGGACGCTCGCCGGTGCCCGGAGCAAGAGATTCGCGATACGGCGTTTCGATTACGCCAACTACGCGCGTCAACGTCGCCGCTACATCCTGCGTCAAGTGCCGGCTGTCGGTGCGCGGGTAGCTGATCAGTTTATGCCGTTCGTAGAGAGCCTGTGCCAGGTCGAGCGTGTGTTGTGCGCTGAAGCCGAACAGGCGGTTCGCATGCCGTTGCAGCTCGGTGAGGTCGTATAGCAGCGGGGGAGCCATGCGCTGCGTTTCCGATTCGATAGACTCGATGGCCGCCTGCCCGCTCCGGGCACGTTCGGTAATCTGCTTGGCCTCTTCTCCGGTCGCAGGCAGGCGCGTTGCCTTCTGCTGTTCTTTGTCTTTTTCGCCATCGGGCTTTGTTCGGAACCAGGTGCCCTGGTATTGGTTTTCCGCCGGCGACCCCACCGGGTGAAACGTCGCTACCACTTCCAGGTAGTCTTCCGGAACAAAGCTGCGAATCGACAGCTCGCGCTCCACCAGCATCGCCAGTGTCGGCGTCTGTACGCGCCCGACCGACAGATCCTCCCCGTAGGCAAGCGAGTACGCGCGCGACAGGTTCATGCCCACCAGCCAGTCGGCCCGGCTGCGGCCGCGTGCTGCGTCGGCCAGTGCATCGTACTCCTGACCCGGCCGCAGAGTCTCGAAGCCTTTGCGGATCGCGTCCGGGGTCAGCGACGAGATCCACAACCGGCTGAACGGTTTCTCGCAATGCGCGGCTTCATAGATGTAGCGAAAGATCAGCTCGCCTTCGCGGCCCGCATCGGTGGCGCACACCACGCGCGAGACGCGAGGCGAATTCATGATCTTGCACACCACCTCGAATTGTTGTTTGGTTTTCTCGTAAGTAACCAGCGG
>DASTMK010000576.1:0-9034 GCA_035714225.1 Bryobacteraceae bacterium
GATGGAATGCGCGCCGCGGCCGCCGAAGGCCTGGGGCGGCTAAAGAACTCCGCTGATTTGCCGGCAATTGAGAAGGCGTTCAACGAGGAGCGCAAGAATAACGCGCGTCTTTCGCTCGCGTTCGCAATGGTGATGTTGGGAAAGGCCGAGACGACGGAGTTCAGCCCGCTGCAATACCTGATCAACACCTTGAACTCGACAGCCTACAGAGGCGTGGCTCGTCCCTTCCTGGTGGAGTTATCACGCGACACAGGTATCCGGCAGGCTCTCTATCCGGCGGCCCGCACTGGAACGAAAGATGAAAAAATCGAAATCGCACAGATCCTGGCGCGGAGCGGACAAAAGGACTCGCTTCCCGTGCTGGAGAATCTGTCGAGGGATACCGACCCGGAGGTCGCTCAGGAAGGCTTGCGGGCGCTTCGGAGTTTGAAGGCCCGCCTGCCGTAATCTTATTTCGATCTCTTCTGCTTCTGCTGACCGACGCGGATTTTGAAGTGCTGGTTCTTGGATTCCTGGAACGCCTTATGGTCATGCCGTTCAATGGCATCGGCCAGGTAGGCCTCCACGCTGGCATCCTTTGGCAGCACCGCCATCAGCGTGAAGGTATCGTTGCAGGTCGGGCAGAAGGGCCGAAAACGCTTCACATTTGGAATTGCCATACTTCCTTCCAGTTTAACACGCAGCCGGCGATTAACCGGCGTGGACACCCACCACAATAATCCCCACGAGAGTGCTCCCGATATTCGTTCGCAGCACCCAGGTCTCGCCCTCCTGCGTTAACCCCGGCTTTGCCCCCGTGTCCTCTTTCCAGAAACTGAACACCAGCGGATGAGGAGTGCCCGAAGCCTTCAGGCTCATCTTCATCAGCGTTTCGTAATCCGGTTTCGCGGCAGGGTCCTGGTCTGTCGCGGCAGGGGAAAGGACAAAAAAGTCCCGCTGCGGCTCAACTCCCTGATGTGCTCCATCAATCGGGAACAGGCTGTAGCGAATAGTGTAGACACCCGGCTTGATCTGCTGGCCGCGCCGGTCCTGTCCCGCCGCCGGAAAACTTACAACACCAAGGAAAGCTCCGTGCGGAACTTCCGTCAAGGTCGCGTTCTCTTCGGGTGCAGTGGCGCCGCCCGGCATCTCTTTTACAAACCAGAACTCCATCGCCGGACCGTTGGAACCTGAAATTTTCACGCCCTCGCTCTGAAGCACCCCTGCGAGAGCAGAGGCCTCTGCCGGAGGCGCACCGGCAGCCTCACTCGTGTATTGCGCAAAAGCTGCCGTCGCTGCCACCAGAATGGAAAGGAAGACTTTCTTCATCAATATCGCGCTCCTTATTCTCATCGTACAGACTATTGGATGTGCGGTGGCGGTCACGGTTTCCGCCGATCCTGTACAATCACTTAACAAAGACAAGCATAAAAGGATTACACGAGCTGAGGGAGCGGCCTCGGGCATTCTTATGCAAACGATACTCGTGATCGATGATGACGAGAGCCTCCGGGATACCATCGGCGTCATGCTGGAGCAGGAGGGCTTCCGGGTCCTTCTGGCTGGCGACGGCCGCTCGGGACTCGAGAAGGCCCTTACGATCAAACCCGATCTGGCCATTGTCGACCTCCGGTTGCCCGGGTTGAACGGGACGGAGATTTGCAAGCAGTTGCGGGCCGCCCAGAACAAGACCCCGATCATCGTACTCAGCGCCATCGGTGACGAAGTCGATAAGGTGCTGCTGCTCGAGATTGGCGCCGACGATTATGTCGTAAAGCCGTTCGGGCGCCGTGAGCTGCTTGCCCGGATCCGCGCGATTCTCCGCCGTGTTTCTCCGGGTACCCACACGCTGCTGCATGTTGGCGAAACGGAAGTGGATCTTCAGCGCCGCTCCGTTATCCGGAACGGCGAGGAAGTGCGGATGACGCCCGCCGAGTACAACCTGCTGATCTATTTCCTCCAAAACCCCGACCGGCCTCTCACCCGCGATATGATTCTAAATTCCGTCTGGGGCTACGATTCCTTTCCAAATACGAGGACGGTGGATGCGCATGTGGTCAAACTCCGCCAGAAACTTGAACCCGATCCGAATGTGCCGCGCCATTTTATTACGGTCCATGGAGTGGGATATCGATTTCTGCCATGAAGGGGTTTAACAACGAGTTAACAAGTCGGATGGCCCGCCGCTCGAAACTGTCGGGGAGAATCGGGGAAGATGCAGATGCCGCGGCTGATTTTGCTGGTGGAAGATTCCGAGCAGTGCGCTTCAAACCTCGAGATCGCACTTAGTACTCTGCCGGGTGTTGAAGTCATCTGGGCTCCGAGCGGGCGCGAAGCCCTCCATGTGCTGGATACAACCGTCGAGCGGCGGATTTCCGCCGTCGTCACCGATCTCGATATGCCGGATGTAGATGGTTTCGAACTCGTCAAAGCCGTACGCACACACTCGCGATATGCCGGTCTCCCAATCATCGTCGTAAGCGGAAACACGGATCCGGAATTGGGCAGGCGGCTACAGGCTCTGGGCGCTGACGCTTTTCTCTCGAAACCTTACTCGCCGGGCGAGGTCCGAAACAAGTTGGAACAGTACCTTTATGGGAGGCTGAAACGTGATTAAACGTGGCGTCACATCCCCTCCCTCGCGAGTGTGGCTCAGCATTCGTTTCCGAGCCACGACCGTGAGGGAGTGGTTATCGGGATACCCCGTCTTCCTCTCCGTTCTGATCGGGACTGCCATGGGGTTTATCCCGTGCGTGGCTCAATCGTCTCCGGACCTGGCGAACATCCTGCGGCGAATCGAGAACCTGGAACGGGAGAACCAGGCCTTGCGCAAAGAGGTCGGCGAGCTTCGCGCAATCGTTGGTGCAGGCGCCACGGCGTCCGCCCCCGAAACCGGCATCGGCCGCATCGAGGAACGCGTTCAGATTCAGGAGCGCCGCACAGAAGAGTTGGCCCAAACCAAAGTGGAGACTTCACAGAAGCTGCCGATACGCCTCACCGGTATGGCGCTGTTCAACCTCTATCACAGCGGGCCTCGCACCGGTGCTTCGGAAAATCCTGTCTTTGCTGCACAGACCGAGGGCCGGCGAGTGGGAGGCGGCACGTTCCGCCAGTCCGTCATCGGGTTGGAGTACCGGGGCGCTTCCACCGTTTGGGGCGGCAGGGTCCATGGCTCGCTCTTTCTCGATTTCTATAACGGCGGCGAGCGGGACTTCTTTACCTATGCCCGCATCCGGACTGCTTCCATCGAACTGGAGTGGAAGACACGCAGCATTCTGGCCGGTCTCGAGAAACCCATCTTCGCCCCCCGCGAGCCAAACTCGCTATCGCAGGTCGGCATCTCTCCGCTCACGGGCGCCGGCAACCTGTGGAGATGGCAGCCGCAAGTCCGCTTCGCACAACGCGTGCCGCTGTCCGGAGCGACGGAACTGCGCGCGCAATTCGGCGTGCTCGAGACTTCGGAAAGTTATCCGGGAATCCAGTTGCCTGCCGGTGCGCAGGTTGAGAGGCGCCGCCCGGGGGCGGAGGGCCGCTTCGAACTGGCACATGCGCTCGACGATACACGTCGAATCGAATTCGCTCCCGGATTTCACTTCAGCACGACGCACGTAGGCGGGGCATCGGTGCCCTCCAGCCTGTTCTCGCTCGACTGGTTTGCAAACCCATGGTCCCGCCTCGAATTTTCAGGCGCGTTTTTCTCGGGCAAGAACGTTGCGCATTTCGGGGCGACCCGGCAAGGATTCACCTTTCTGTCCGACGGGCGGGTGATTCCCGTGCACAGCCATGGAGGGTGGGGCCAGTTCACCTTCATCGCGACTCCACGCCTGTCCTTCAACGTCTATGGAGGGCAGCATGACGACCGCGATGCCGATCTTTCACCGGGAGGCATCTCCAGGAACATGGCGGGCGCGGCGAACCTCATGTATCGTTTCGCGCCGAACGTGATCGTCAGCTTCGAAGCGGCACAGTTGCGCACGACGTATCTCGGCAGTGGAATCCGTTTGAACAACCGGTATGATCTGGCTCTGGCTTATCTGTTTTAGCCTGCTCAAAGCGGGCGAATCGGCAGCCGCGACAGTCACCGGCCATGTGACTCTGGCCGATTCACGCGAGCCGAGCGTTCGCGAGCGGAAAGACTACTCAGGCGTCGTCGTGTGGCTTGAAGCTGTTGGGAGCGGGGAGCGGTTGCCGGCTCCGGGAAAATTCGTGATGGAGCAAAAGGGGAAGAGATTCCTGCCGCACGTGCTCGTAGTGCCGGTTGGCGCAACCGTCGATTTTCCCAACTTCGATCCGATCTTTCACAATGCGTTCTCCAACTTTAGCGGCCAGCCGTTCGATACCGGCCTCTATGCTCCCGGCACCAGCCAGAGCGTTCATTTCAGGCGCCCGGGCATCGTAAGGGTGTTCTGCAACATACACTCCACGATGAGCGCAGTCATTGTGGTGTTGCCGACGCACTTGTACGCCGTCACCTCTTCCGACGGTACTTTTCGTTTGACCGATGTGCCTCCCGGCACTTACCAGCTTCGTTTCTGGCATGAGCGTTCGCCCGAGGAGACCCTTAAGAAGATGGAGCGCACGCTGCGCGTCGAATCGGCGAACGAGAAACTACCGCTCGTGACGATATCGGAGTCCGGCTATCTCCAGGTGCCGCACAAAAACAAATATGGCAAGGAGTATGCTCCACCGCCGCGCGAGCATTCCGTTTACCCGGGAGCGCGCAAATGAGACTGCCGCGGATGTCGCTGCTCGTGAAAATCTGGGTCTGGACGTCGGTTGTGCTCACCGCGGTGTCCGGCATTGCAGGCTGGCTGTTGCAGCGCCAGGCGCTGGAAACCACCTTCCGCAGCGTCGAGGAAGAAGTGAAGGCAAGCTTTCAGGCATACGAGTCTTTGTGGCGAATGCGCGCCGAAAGCCTGCGTTCGGTGTCGGCAATCATCAGCAGCATGCCGCACGTACGGGCGGCGTTCGGCACGCGCGACCACGCCACCATCCGCGATACCACCAGCGAGATATGGACGCGAGTATCGGACGACCTGCAGGAGACTTCGTTTTTCCTCGTGACCGATCCGGAAGGCAACACCATTGCTTCGCTCGATGTGCAAACCACACAGGCTCCCCGGCTTTATTGGCCCGTGGTGCGCTCCGTGCGCAGCCGCTTCCCCGACCAGGTTTCGGGATTCTCTATTCGCGACGGCGAGCTCTTTCAGATCGTGCTCACACCGGTGTACGTGGACTCCACCTCGGGACCTGCCCTCATCAATGTTCTGCTCACCGGCTACAGCGTGAATCACCTGCTTGCACAGCGCTTTAAGGAGGCCACCGGCGGCAGCGATTTCGTATTTCTGTCGGACGGTAAGATCTTCGCATCCACTCTCAATGACCGTGCAACGGGAGTGCTGGCGGCGCGCATCACCGCCGGTGAATCCGCAGTCACGCTCAGTGACGGAGTATCGCAATACGTCCCACTGGTCCGCAATCTGATCGACCTCGAAGGGAATCCGGTAGGCAAGCTGGCCATCTTTCGTTCCTTCGACAGCGCCCGCGAACAAGTGGCCCATCTCAGGCGCACGCTGGTGCTGCTATGGCTTGCGGCCCTGGCGGCGGGCCTGGGACTGATGTATCTGGTGGCGCGGCGCATTGTGCAGCCCGTGAAGGAACTGGATCGCGCCGCCGCCGAGGTGGCCCGGCAGAATTACGAGTACCGCGTACAACCCTCCAGCCAGGACGAGCTCGGGCGTCTCGCCTCGACGTTCAACACGATGTGCGGTTCGCTTCAATCGGCTCGCGCCGAATTGATCCGGCAGGAGCGCATCTCCACGATCGGAAGGATGGCCAGCTCCATTGTTCACGACTTGCGGAATCCCCTGGCTGCCATTTACGGCGGAGCCGAAATGATGGTGGATACCGATCTCACACGCGATCAGATGAGTCGTGTCGCGGGCAATATCTATCGGGCGTCGAGGCGGATACAGGAGTTACTCCAGGACCTGGTGAACGTGTCGCATGGCCGCGGCGGCGAGAAGGAGGTCTGCCGGCTGGCCGAAATTGTGGAAGCGGCGATCGAAACCAGCCGCGCTCCGGCGGAGTCGAGATCCGTGCGATTGTTGGCGAATGTGGCCGAAGAGATCGAGGTCAACGCCGCCCGCGCGCGATTGGAGCGTGTGTTCCTGAACCTGATCGACAACGCCATCGAGGCGATGCCGTCCGGAGGCGAGGTTCACATTCGCGCCCACACTGAGGGTGGATACGTTCTGGTGGAAGTGGAGGACACCGGCCCCGGACTATCGGAAGAGATCCGCAGCCAGCTTTTCCAACCCTTCACGACACGCGGCAAGAAAAATGGTTTGGGGCTCGGCCTTGCGCTCTCCCGGCAGACGGTTCTCGACCACGGAGGCGACATCTGGGCCGCTTCAGAACAAGGCCGCGGCGCAAAATTCTGTCTGCGATTCCCGCTTGCCGAGTCGAACGATACGCCGCCGGGTGGATTACACGCCGCCACCTTCAAGACGCCGCCGATTACTTAATACACGGTTTCGGAAGTTCACTTTTGCGACGGGGCCGCTCCCTCACGGTCACGGCTCAGAAACGGAGCCGCGCGCGTGAGCAAGCGGTATCGGATAGGTCACCGTAATTCCGAATAGAAGTACTTAAAGAAGAGGCAGCAGGACGGCATCCAGCGTCGCGTCGTCCCAGTGCGGAATCGAGACATTCCGGTGCAGAGACCAATGCTCCGTATGTTCCACGGTTCCGTTCGGCTCTACCTTGGTCATGGGCCCGAGTGTTTCCAGTTCCAGGAATTCGTTATTCGTGAAGGTCTCGAAGGAGCAGCCGAAGTCCGGGTAGGTCCTGCTTTCATCCGCCTTCGATCGCTTGATGTACAGGTCTGAGCCTAGCAGGTATGCTCCCCACGTGTTCGCGTTGAAATGCCCGAGCTTCTGCGGCGACGCATTGTTCGGGTCCTGTTGCAGGCCCATGTACTTGCTGCTGAATCGCCATCGTTTATCGGACAGGTCCGTATACGCCCACATCACCAGCGGGTTCGTGGGAGCGAGCATTTCCGGGTGTTTGCCGCGGGGCGGAAAGCCCGTAATGCCCAGGCCGCCCGGCGCCATCATCGTCAGTGCCCAGGGAGCGAACTCGACAGGAAACAGCGTGGTGTTCCGGATCCGGTGGAGAACTTCAACCCGGGTTCCGGAACCGGCGAGTTTAATCACCATGCTTTTCTGAAGGCCCGTCTCTTTTTCCACCGGCTGAATCGCCTCCAGAACATCGCCGCGCACGTCAATCTTCACCGGTCCATTGTCGAGGGCATACGTCATCGGCATCGATTCGGGGCCCACCCACAATCGGTGGCCGCCACGCGCCTGCCAGCTCGATTCGCCGCTCTTGCCGAGCATGTCCGCAAATTCCTTGAACATGTTTTGCCCGCCGGCGAATCCGTAGCGCATGATGCGCGGGCCGATGTCGCTGGTTACGATCAGCTCAACCTCTCCATTGGAGATCCGGTAGCAGTTGGGCCATCCGGCATAGCTGGTTTTCCCGATCTTTACAGCGGCGAAGGTACTCATGGTGAAAAAGAGAAGAATGCTGGTTAGCTTGCACATCGTTGCTTATTATGTCGCAAGCCGGAAGTGATCGTAGCCGAGCGGCTCCAACTCCCGCCCGAAGAATGCGACCCGCATCCGTCGGCGTTCGACAATGGACCCGATCCGCGTGAGGGGAACCCCGTCGTGGTGGCGCGGTACTCGCGTTCCCGGTGCAACGGTGAAGAGCAGTTCGTAGTCCTCGCCTCCGTGTAGCACTTGCTCAACGCTTGCGCCCGGAAACGATGGCAGCGGGTGATCGATTACCGCCGATACACCGGAGGCAACCGAGAACCGGTGCAGGTCGAGCGATATCCCATCGCTAAGATCCATCGCGGCGCTGGTGCGAACCTTACGCCGTAGAAGACACCCGAGTGCAACACGCGGTTCGGGGCGGAGGTGCCTCTTGCGCGCCGCAGCGGAACGCGATTCGAGACCCAGGGCCGAGCCGCCCAAAACGCCGGACACATAAATCGAATCGCCCGGCCGCGCGCCGGATCTCGTCAGAGCTTCTCCGCGTGGAACCGCGCCGCACACGACCACGTCGCAGGCGAACCGGGCGGCATGCGCCAGGTCTCCGCCGGCGATCGTAAGCTTATGAATGCCGGCCAACCGCAGCGCACCTCGATAGAACCGGTCCATCCAGGCGCCCTCCAGTCCCGTAGAAAGCGCGACCGAAAGCAGACAGAAGCGCGGCTCCCCACCCATGGCCGCGATGTCGCTCAAGCCTCTCGCAACGGCTTTGTGTCCTACATCCTCGGGCGTATGCGTCGTGCGGTGAAAGTGGATGTCCTCAATGAGCAGGTCTGTGGTGAACAGCAGGTCTTCGGGTGAACCCTTCGGGCGGAAAATGGCGCAATCGTCTCCCACACTCAGCACGATGCCGGAACGCGGGAAGACCGGCAATTTCCGCCGCAGCCGTTCGATAATATGGATTTCCGTCATTTCCAATTGGGCCGGGCCGCTCAGTTGCCCGAGGGGGCGAGCCAGATGTTTCCCGAACTTTCTCCAAGATTGAAGACGAGCTTGTTTTTCGCCACCGCCAATTCGAGGCCGAACACGCCTCCAAGAGAAGCGCGCGCGTCGTGAAAGTGCGCGATTACCCTGGGTTGCTCGACCGGCTTCTTCGTCTTCAAATCGAGTCGGCACATCCAGACACAAACGAACCCGTCCCGGTCCGAGACATAGTAGAGGGCATCGGCTTCCGGCGACCAGCGTGGCTTATTGACCCAGGCGCCAGGTTCGGTGACGAAGACCCACTCAGTCTGCGAAGCGGCAGATCCATCCCGAAGCGGAATAATGGCGACGCGGTGGTCGTCGGGAGGCTTCCGGACAATCAAGGTCATCCATTTACCATCGTGCGAGATGGACGGTGAAAACAGCGCGCTCTCGGAGGATTGCACCAGCGGCGTGACGCGGCCCGACATGTCCAGAACGGCAATGAGCGAGGTTCCGGATGGGGAGACCCA
>DASTMK010000577.1:0-7203 GCA_035714225.1 Bryobacteraceae bacterium
CGGCACCTACGATCCGCAACTGGGACTCCTCTATTGGCCGACCGGTAATCCCTGCCCGGATTTCAACGGCGATGAGCGAAAGGGCGACAATCTTTATTCGGATTCCGTGGTGGCTCTCTCCGTCAAGACGGGTCAGTTGAAATGGTATTACCAGTTCACGCCGCACGATCTGTGGGATTGGGATGCGCAACAACCTCCGGTGCTGGTGGATGTGGAATGGAAAGGGCGTCCGCGTAAACTTCTTCTTCATGCAAATCGAAACGGCTTCCTTTACGTGCTCGATAGGATCAGCGGAGAATTGCTGTTGGGCGAACCGTTCGTAAAGAAGCTCACCTGGGCCTCCGGCATCGGCAAGGATGGACGGCCCATGAAGATTCCAGGACAATCGCCTTCACCTGAAGGCACGAAGGTCTGCCCCGCCGTGGAAGGAGCGACGAACTGGTTTTCGACCAGCTTTCATCCGGACACTGGACTGTATTACGTCCAAACGCTGGAGAAATGCAACATCTTTGTGAAAGAAGTTGGCAAGTGGGAGCCGGGCAAGTCGTACTACGACGGTTCCACCCGTCAGGTGCCGGGCGAGCCGGGCCAGAAGATTTTGCGGGCCATCGATATTCGCACCGGCAAAATCGCCTGGGAACTGCCGCAGGCCGGCGATGCGAACACTTGGGGAGGCACCCTGGCGACCGTTTCCGGACTGGTATTTTTTGGAGACGATTCCAACAACTTCAGTGCGGCCGATGCAACGACCGGAAGGCTGCTATGGAGTTTCCCCGCGAATCATCTCTGGAAAGCTTCGCCCATGACGTACATCTTCGACCACAAGCAGTACGTTGCCGTTGCTTCAGGGCCTAATGTGATCGCATTCGCGTTAGTGGAATGAAGACCTCTGGCTTTCCGATTGATTTTTAATCGAAATCATTTAAGAGTGTAAGACCTTGAATTAACGATAGGGTGTATACTGCTTTCCGGAGGAAAGAGATCCATGAGCGGTTCTGTTCATGGACCAAGGAGTTTCCCAATGCTTGGAACGAAGCTGTTTCGCGCTTGTGAAGCCGCACTGCTTATCATCGGACTGCTCGCTTTATCCGCCCCCGCCACCCTGGAGGCACAAACAACCGGCACCATCAGCGGGTTCGTAACGGACCCGAGTGGCGCGGCAATACCCGAGGCCAAAATCACCGCCACACTCGTGGAGCAGGACGTCTCGCGCTCCACAAAATCGAATGAAGAAGGCTATTACATCTTCAACGCCATGCCTCCGGGCACCTACCGGCTGGAAGCGGAACAGAGCGGATTCCAGCGACTGGTCCATAGCGAGATCCAACTCACCGTGAGCCAGAACCTCCGGGTCGACCTCGGGATGCGGCTTGGCCGAGTCTCCGAAACCGTAGAGGTGACCGCCTCCGCGCTGCTCGTCGATACGCTCTCGCCCGCCCTGTCGAGCCTTGTGGACGACCGCCGCGTGGTAGACCTACCCCTTAACGGCCGCAACGTCATCTCCCTCGCCTCCACCCTGCCTGGCGTGCTGGGCGTTCTCGCACCCCAGCAACTCACCGATGCGCGCAGCGGCCCGCTTATGAACGTGAACGGCGGAATCGCCACCCAGAACCTGTTCACGTTCAACGGCGGTATATTCGTGAATCCCTCGCGCAACACCGGCCTTATATATCCGCCGCCCGATGCCCTTCAGGAACTCAGCATTCAGACCCAGAATTTCACCGCTGAGTATGGGCGCAATGCCGGCTCCCAAGTGAACGTTGTTTCGAAGTCCGGCACCAACGAGATCCACGGCGCCCTCTGGGAGTTCCTACGCAACGACAATCTGAACGCGCGCAACTTTTTCGCCTCCCGCGTGCCCGGCAAGATCCAGAACCAGTTCGGCTTTGCCGCCGGCGGCCCTATTCGCCGCAACAAGCTCTTCATCTTCGGCTCCTACCAGGCGCTGCGCTACCGCGCAGAAGCGCTCGGCGTCTCGCTTAACGTGCCCTCCGACGCCGTCCGCGCGGGCGATTTCCGCGAGTTGAGCACAACCCTGAAGAACCCGGTGGACACCCTGACAGGCTAGCCGTTCACCGACTCTACCGGCAGGCCCTGTGTGCAGGGCAACATCGTCAGCCCGGGCTGCATCACCGACATGGCCAAGAACCTGCTGCAGATGATCCCGTCATCTCCTACCGGCCGCGTCAACACGCTCGACCCGGCGCCCCAAAACGGCGGTCTCACCCTCATCCGCGGCGACTGGCATCAGAGCGACAGGCACATCGTGTCCGCCCACGTGTTCCTCGACCGCAATAGCCGCACCCGGCCCCAGTTCGCCGGCGGAAACGTGCCCGGATATCTGGGGAGCTTCCTGAACCAGGGGACCACCATGGCCACCCTGAACGACACCTTCACGTTCTCTCCGACGGTATTGACGCAATCCACCGCCAGCTTTCTGAGGTCAGCGTCGCTCTCCAACGTCACCCAGACCGTCACGCATGACAAGATCGGCGTCAATCTGCCCTTCTATCCGGAAAACGGACGCCTCGGCGTGACCATCGGCGACATCAACTTCGGCACCGCCAGCAGGGTGTTGTTCGTCAGCAACACGTGGCAGTTCCGCAACATGACCACCGTGGTTCGCGGCAGGCACAGCTTCAAGTTCGGGGGCGAGTGGCTGCACCCGACGTTCCTCCAGATCTTCCTCGGCGGCACCGGAATGAACTTCAATGGAAGCCGCACCGGCGATGCCATGGCCGACTTCCTGGTGGGCGCGTTCCGGCAGGTGAGCGGCGGCTTCGGTGTCCGAACGAACGACAACATCCAGGACGCTCCGGCCCTCTTCTTCCAGGACGATTTCAAGTTGCATCCGCGGCTCACCCTGAACTACGGCGTCAGGTGGGAGCCCTACTTCCCCTGGGTGGACAAGTACGACCGGCTGACGAGCCTGGCCAAGATTGGCACCGACACTCGCTCCGCGAAGTTCCCGGATGCGCCGCCGGGACTTCTCTTCGCCGGCGAACCGGGCGTCCCCAGGGGCATCAGCGGGCCGGACAAGAACAATTTCGCTCCCCGCTTCGGCCTGGCGTGGGATGTCTTCGGCAATGGCAGGACCAGCGTACGCACTTCCTACGGGGTTTTCTACGATGCCATCAAGGGAACTTCCGTCGCCCAGGAGGCCGCGCCGTGGGCCGGGAACTTCCAGATTTTCGACGGCCGTGCGGCCGATCCTTTCGGGTCGCTCGGCCTCACTCCCCCTCCCGTAACGCCCGCCGGCGAGGGCTTCGGCTGCGTCAACACCACCACTTTCCCGGGCGTTCGCTGCGACCGCTTCCCCCTTCCCATCGCGGGCCTCTTCATGGGCCGCAACATCAGAACGCCCTACATTCAAAGCTGGAGTTTTGCCATCCAGCAGCAGGTGGCTTCCGACATCATGGTTCAGGCTACCTACCTGGGAAAGATCGGGACCAAGCTGGAGGGGTTCTCGAGCGTCAACCCGGCCCGTTACGTAAACGACCCGATTACCGGCGAGCCGCCGTCGCTCCAGAACGTCAACAACCGCGTGATCACGGCCCCTGGCATACTGGCGCCGAATGTACTCGAACTGCAAAGCAAGTTCCGCAGTTGGTATCACGCCTTTCAGGCGCAGGCTGTCAAGCGCTTTTCCCGGGGAATGTCGTTCTCGGGCTCCTATTCGCTGGCAAAGTCCATTGACATCACCAACCTCAACGTCGGAGGCTGGAGCCTCTCCAACCCGTTCGATGTCCGCGCCAACCGGGGACGGTCCAACTTTGACCGGCGCCACGCCTTCGTCACCTCCTGGCTCTGGTCCCCCACATGGAAAGGCAGGAACGCGTGGCAGAGATTCCTATTCGAGCAATGGACGCTCACCGGAATTCACACCCTGCAGAGTGGCGCGCCGTTCACTATTTTCATGGGCGACGACGTCGCTCAGGACGGCGTCAGCGGGAGCCAGCAGCACGGCATGCTCAAGCCGGGTGCGGTTGTCGCCCGGGAGCACGCGAACCGCGGCGATATGATCGCCAAGTTTTTCAACACCGACGCCTTCGTCCCTACAAACGAAGTTCCGCGCGGTGTCTACGGCGATTCGGGGCGCAACATCCTGAGCGGACCCGGAGCGAGCAACACCGACTTTTCCGCCATCAAAGACTTTTCCGTCGGCGAGCGCTTTCGCGTTCAGTTCCGTTCCGAGTTCTTCAACATATTCAACCAGGTGCGCCTGGGCTGCATCGATACGACCTGGGGGTGTTCGGAACCCTCCAGCACGGTGAACTCGACCAGCTTCGGCCAGATCCGGAGCGCGGGTGCCGCGCGCGAGATTCAGTTTGCCCTGAAGCTGCTGTGGTGAAGATGAGACGGTAGCAATAAAGCATCGGAGCACTGATGCCGGTACCGGATGCCGCATAGCTGAATTCCGCGTCTTACGAGGCCGCGAAGGCGAGTTGGCTTTTCTTGTCCCATGGCTGAGGCAAGCCGCTGCCCCACTGACGTTCGGGCGATTGTCTCCAGACGCGGTGAACGCAACTCCCTCCGTCACGCTGCGACATTATCAAAAGTCGATTCCAGCAAGCATCCAAGCTGCAGCGGTAGCGTTGGAGTCAGAGTTGATCGGCAAAAGCAGCCAAATTGATTCGAACAGGTTTTGAACAGGTCAGAAGCCGAAGGGATGAGTCAAAATGACTAAAAACTGGAGCCACCCGCCGGGATCGAACCGGCGACCTGCTGATTACGACAAATATGGCCGACCTCTAATCTCTCCATTCACTCCATACCGAAGTGCCTGATATCAACAACTTGGGGAAGCTGCTCTCGCTCAACCAGCAACTCCAGGCACCGCAAATGGATAGGGTTTTGGCATAGTTTGGCACAGATCAACTGCGCCGGCGGCGCTTGATGGAATCAATGATTTGCTCGACGGTCAGATCCTTCTGCCATTGCATCCGATCTTTTGTGTAGTCGCGCGACCCCGAACGGTCCAATCGCAGGAAACGCGCCAATCCGTCGACGCCCAGTTCACGTTGGAGGACTTCCAAAGCGTGCCGTTCAAATTGTTCGTCGGTCATCGCCTCAAGGCCACTCATATCAAATTCTCTTTACTCCAGAATAGCGGATTCCGGACGGCAACAAGCGGTTTGCCATCCTGGCGTGAGGCCCTGCGAATGAATCCGTCGTCCGTCGTGAGAAGAACGTCCACTTGCGCTGCTTCTGCGCACGCCAAGTGCACTGCGTCGTAAGCTCCGTAGCCAGCCATCTGCAGATCTACGGCGCGGCTGGCGATGGAATCGTCTATTTCGACGTTCTCGGACGCGAGGGCCAGCAGAGCTGCATTCTCCAGTCGTCTTTCGACGTCGGGATTCTTGTCGATCTCATCAAGCAGCGCCTCACTGGAGATCCATTGAACCGTGCCGTGCCGCATCCGCTTGAAGATGCGCTCAACAGCCTCGGCTTCCTGTCGGATTCGAAGCTGAGTCTGATCATCGGTGAGGCGATTCAGACAACAGGCGTCGAGATAGACCTTCATGCTCATCGTCGCTGCGCGAGGAATGGCGCTTTGTCGCAGCCAATCCGCGTGTCAGGGGCCAGTATCTGAGAAAGAAGCAAGAGAAGCCAAGTCACTTCAATGATGCCAAAACGCCGAAGCCACAATGCCGTCCAGCCCCAACGCACAGCGGTCCGGCAACGGGACGTTCAAAGGCGATGCGCAGATGAACTGCCGTAAATTTTTCGAGATACTGAGGACGATAATACCCGACCCGCCGCTTCTGGCGGTCATACTTGTGTGCAGTCAGACAGTTGGTAAAATTCGGCAAAGCACTCCAACTGAACCTGCATGTATGATCGATTCCACTTTGCCGGAGTGAGCGCTCGATAAGTTTGATGGTCTTGGCAGGTTTGTGGTCGTCATGACCGGGAAGAATTGCCGGCGTCACAGTGGCCCATACATGGGACGGGCGCAGGTATAGGGCCGTCACGGCATCGCCCCGCAATCGTTCGAGCACCGGTCCAACGGCGCCATCCTCAGGATGAAGTTGAACACCGTCGAGTTGGTCAGCCAGATGGTTAAGAGCGGTCTCATGGCCGAACGGCGCAATGACCATCAGGCGAGCCGCGTCCGACTAGTGAGTTTCTCAGCCACGTCACGCGCATAACCCGCCGCCTAGAAGCATTGGGTGCACCCATTGAAACCATTCGAACGACGCACCCTTATCAGGTCAGTGTTCGCTTCCGGGCCGGGGTCGATACCGGGAGCAATTGGTTTGTCATTGCGGATGCTCTCAGGCAAGCGGGGCTTGACATCTCGAGGGTGGGCCGAATCGTTGGTAGTGGTCATACTTGAAATCAGCAAGCAACTGGATGGATGGAACGTACCTGCTCACCTCCGCTTCGTCGTGCCAGCCCATAACTTCGGCGAGCAGTTGTTGCGCGTTCTGGTCTCTCATCGTGTCGCCGCCCCGAGTTCTTCAGAGAGCCTAAGGGTAAGCCGACATCGGGAGTTTTAAATGGCTTATCGTGCGAACCCATTTCTGGACCGGATGTCCGAGCGGACGACCTCGGATCAAGAGTTTGTGCGCCTCTTCTCGCCGAAGATACTGGAACGATTGGCCGAGGATGCGTTCGAGGGCGCGCTTCACATCTTCCGAAGCCCGCCGGGCGGAGGCAAAACCACCTTGCTGCGCGCCTTCACGCCGACAGCGTTGCGGGCCTTCTGGAACGCCCGCCGCGTTCAGGAGATGAGCGAGTCCTACCAGCGCCTGAGTGCCCGACAGATTCTGGATGAGCATTCGGGCCCGCAGATGCTGGGCGTGCTCTTGTCCTGCGCGTCAGGATATGCCGATCTTCCGCCGGGCGCGACCGTTGCCCAGGAGGGCCTTTTCCGTGCCCTCTTGGACTGCCGCGTCGTGCTTCGATCACTCAGAAGCTTGGCGACGTTGCTTGGCTTCTCCTCACCGAAGCGGATTCGCTCTACGAAGAGGCGGGCGATCTGATCGAGGCTATGCTCGTCAATGTTCCGAGCGCGAGAATGCGCAGCACGCTGGTTGCCGCGATGAGCGAGGTCTATGTTGGCCACTTCGCACTCGCGGCTGAGAAGCAGGGCAATCCAGCAAGGGCCTTTGAAATCCTGGAGCGTGCGCGCGGACGAGCCGCCGCGGACGCGCTCCGCGCCCTGCCTTTGCAACAACCGCGCCGAGATGGAGAAAA
>DASTMK010000578.1:0-8926 GCA_035714225.1 Bryobacteraceae bacterium
GAGGCGAAAGGCTTCCGGCAGGTCGCAACGAGTGTCTTTCCCGTCGCGGCATACCGGACAGTGCGGCAGGATCTCAATTTTGCGCTCGCCACGGCGGCCACGGAAGTCACGGTTGTAGAAACTGTCTCACCTGTGACTCAACTGGAATCGCCGTCCATTAACGCGACGCTTACGACGAAACAGATCCTCGAGTTGCCCACTACTCTGCGAAGCGTCTACAACGCCGCCGGGGATTCGTCGCTGATCTTCACGATTATGCCGCTCACGATCCCGGGAGTGAACCAGGTTTCAAACGGGGCAAAATGGCTGGTGCCAGGCGGCGGGTCGGTGGGAATGAAGTTGAAAGTGGACGGCATCGAGACGAATTTCGGTTTATTCGGCAGCCCGGACCCGGTATCACAGCCATCGATGGAATCCGTTCAGGAATTCACCGCGAACATTCTTACCAACCGCGCCGAATTCGGCGGGCTGGGGACCATCACCACGGTGACACGTTCGGGCGCCAACGACCTGCACGGCGATGTCTTCTGGCATTTGCGCAACAGCGCCCTCGACGCCCGGAATGCCTTCGCCACCAGCAAGCCCTTTCAGAATATCCATAACTATGGCGTTTCGGCCGGTGGTCCGCTCATCAAGGACAAGACTTTCTGGTACGGCACGTGGGATGAGACTCGCGGCTCGCGGGCGTATCTGTTTACCGCGAACGTTCCGACGGTCGCGGAGCGCGCCGGCGATTTTTCGGGCGCCGCGGCATTGCGGAATCCATATACGGGGATGAACCCCATTGGCGACGGCAACCGTATTTTGCCGCAGTACATCAGCCCCCAGGCGCAGCGGGCGCAGGAGATTCTTTTCCCGCTGCCGAACTTCGGCCCGCCGGATTTGAGGGCGGGGAACTACAGGGCATCGTTCAACGGACCGGAGCTGCACCAGCTTTTTGAGATTCGGCTGGACCATAATTTCGCCAGCGGGCATTCCATCTTCGCCCGCTATCAGCACAAAGATACGAGCTACGATATTCCGGGCGCGCGCACGCAGCTTCCTCCGTCGTCCGTCGGCACCTCCAACAACACGCGCGTCGTAAATTTCTGGACCCTCGGCGACGTGTACTCGATTCGCCCGAACATCGTGAACGAATTTCGCGCCGGATTGGTGATTCTGGTTTCCGAGTCGAGCGCCGATGTCACCGGGCAACCGCTACTCGATAGGATCGGCATCCGCGGTCTGCCAGACCGCACCGGAGTGGAAGGCGTTCCGAACATGTCGATCACCGGGTACACCAGCGTCGGACAACTTCTGTTGAACCCGGTGAATGACGGACATGGACAGTTCAGCAACAATCTGACCTGGATCAAAGGGCGTCATTCGTTGAAGTTCGGCGTCGAGATGGTGCGATGGTTTGTCAACCGCCATCTGCCCGCGGAGAACGCGCTGTTTGGAAATTTCAACTTCACGAACCGGTTCACGGGCAATCCTTACGCGGATTTCCTGCTCGGATTGCCAAACGCGGTGACACGCCTCGACCCTTACCCTTCACAATATTTCCGGTTCACCGATTGGAACTTCTACGGTCAGGACGACTTCAAGGTCACTCCCAAGCTGACGCTGAGCTATGGGCTCCGGTATGAGTACAACGGTCCGGCGAGCACGCGCGACGGCAACATCTACTCTTTCGATCCCGCATCGGGTTCGATCGTAATTCCCAGCGAGGATTCGCGGCGGCTGTTCAGCCCCTATTGGCCTGCCGACGTGCCGGTCATTACGGCGGATCGACTGGGTGCGGGCAAGAGTCTGCGCGAAGCGGACAAGAACAACTTTGCGCCACGGTTCGGGTTTTCCTATCAGATCGGCAACGATGCCCGCACGGTACTGCGGGGTGGATGGGGTGTGTACTATTCGCACCTGTCGGCGAATGTCGCGGCCGGTCTCGCCGCCGGACCGTATGCGATATCGACCACCAGCAACAACAACTTCGTGGACGGCCAGCCGCTCTTCACGTTCGAGAACCCGTTCGCGGCACCCGGCGCGGCCGGATCGTTGAACGTGAATGCGGTGGATACGCGCCTGCTGAACAGCTACGCCATGCAGTACAGCCTTTCGCTGGAACGGCAGGTCACGCAGGATATCGGAGTTCGCATCAGCTATATCGGCTCGAAGGGCACACAAGTACTCTACAGGCGAAACATCAACCAGCCGGAGCCCTCTACGGCGCCGTTCTCCGCATCGCGCCGGCCCTACCCGCGCTTCAATACCATCGCCTGGGGTGAGAACGGCGCGAATGACCTGTACAACGGCCTGCAAACACAAGTGCAGAAGCGCTTTTCAAAGAGCCTGCTGTTCAGCTCGACCTGGACCTGGGCCAAGTCCGTCAGCGAAGTGGACGATACGGGCGATTTTGAGCTGAACACGTCTATCGAGAACGCGTACGACCGGGCGCGCGACCGCTCCGATGTCTATTCGGTGCCGCGCCACCAGTGGATGAACCAGGTTCTCTATGAATTGCCCGGTCGCGGTGCGCTCCTGGGCGGGTGGCAAGTCAACGTGCTGTTGAATCTTAGCACCGGGAATTTTCTGAATCCGGTGTTCTCCGG
Source organism: Bryobacteraceae bacterium (assembly GCA_035714225.1). GTDB lineage: Bacteria > Acidobacteriota > Terriglobia > Bryobacterales > Bryobacteraceae > CAADGY01. The sequence goes on from DASTMK010000578.1 coordinate 2,592, forward strand.
TTCCGACCCCTCAAACACGAACACGATTGGCGGAAGGCCCGATGTGGTGAAAAGCTCCGCTGACGGACCACGAACGCAGGCGGAATGGTTTGATCGTACGGCTTTTGCCGTGCCGCCGGCGAACTCCGCACGGTTCGGAAACGCCGGCCGCAACCTGATTCAGGGGCCCGGTTACGTCATATTCAATGCGGGCATTGCAAAGAGCTCCAGTCTGGAGCGGCTCGGAAGATTTCAGGTTGGAGTCTCGTTCCAGAACATTTTGAATCACGTGAACCTGGGCCAGCCGAACATGACCGTAAACAATCCGGTCGGCGGCACTATCACCAGCACGCATATTTTCCCGCCCGCCGGAAGCCCCAGAAATGGCTTGTTGAGCCTTCGCTGGAGCTTTTAGCACCGGCGAGCGCACACTTCCTATTTCGTCAGAACCGATGTGCAGAAGGCGCAACGGCGCGCTGCAATCGGAACGTCGCTCAGGCATTCGGGACAGGCCTTGGTGGTTGGGTCGGGAGTCGCTTCTCCACGGCGCATACGCGCCATGAGAGCGTTCACTGGAACCACGATAAAGAAATACACCGCCGTCGCTATCAGCAGGAACGACACCAGCGCGTTGATGAACTGCCCGATCATGAACCGGCTGCCGTTTATGGTGAACACGATCGCGGAAAAATCGGGCTTGCCCACGATGGCCGCAATCAGCGGTGTGACCAGCGACTCGACCAATGATGTCACGACCGCCCCAAACGCCGCGCCCATGACCACGGCGACAGCGAGGTCGATAACGTTTCCACGCATCAGAAACTGCTTGAAACCTTGTAACATTTTGTTTCTCCTTATAGAATCTGAACGGCTGAATTTCCCTAAGTGCAGCTACCTCGCAAATGTGACGCCCAAGCCGGTCGTGTAGAGAAAGTCGTTCCGCTGGCGTCCCGCCACCGGATTGCTCAGGAACCGGTTGCTGAGGCCAATGTTCCAGGTCATCCAGCTCGTGATTTTGGTGACCGCTCCCAGGTCGAAGTTTATGCGGTACTCGCCGGTATCGGAGAGGTTGTTGAACATCCGGTACGACTGCACCAGGGATGTGGCGCTGGTGAGCGCGTAACTGAAATCGTTGCCCCAGTAAGCTTCAGCGGCATTCCGGGAAAAAGCCGCGGCGGGAGCGGGGGGTCCAAAGCGCGAGTGATTGTAGGCCATACCGGCGGCTAGATCGAGGCGGCCTCGTTCGGTCTTCCAGGCATGATAACCTAAACCACCTCCCAGGACGAATCGGAGGTCCAGATCCTGAAACCGGTCATACTCGTAATCGTTGAATACGTTGACAAAAAGCTTCGGCGAAACGTCATGGTCATACCCCAAGCCGCCGCGCACGGCCTGCGCCGTGCCCGCGCTGACTCCTTCAACTAGCGCCGAAGCCTTAATGGCGCTGAAGTAGATCGTGGTCTTGTCGTTACGTGTCAGGCGGGCGGCATTCAACGCGGTGGTGAGCGTCTTCGTTCGCGCGTTCCCCTGCGTGCCGGCAAAACCGAGCGTTGCCGTACCCGCCCAAAGGTCTACCCATCCGGGGTTCTGGAGCCTGTCATAGGCAGCCTGTTCGGCCGTGTCACGAATTGCTAAAACATCGGCCGGCTCCACAGTCTTGTCGGTGGCGGTCAGCTCCACTTTGCCGCCGCTGGTCGCGATGGGTGTTTGAACCGTTTGTCCGGACGAGAGAACGACGTTGAGCGGGGTTTCCGATTTGACTGACTCCACCTGTTCCCACGGCACAGTAACCACGCCAAATAAGTCGCTCTTGATCGTCAGTTCTTTGCCGTCCTTCTTCACGATCGCACCTGTGATGCGATCCCCATTTTTAAGGGTGACCTGGTCTGCGCGCAAGGTGCCGGCCAGCAGCACTATTAGCGAGAGTGCTCCTCTGAAAAAGCAATTTTTCATAGATGTTCAAGCTCCAATCCGGATTGATCTTAATGTTCCTCTTCCACCATTTCCAGGAGTTTTCCAAAGTGATACGCCAAAACGCGAATATCTCAGGCTTGAGACGATTTTCGGCCGGAATTCGGCGGGTGTACCTTGTGTCACGCAGAGTCGCCGGGACAATAGCCACGCAGAAATGTGACATCCCCTTGCACGAACCGGACCCGTGCAAGGAGCGTATCCACCAGGACAGGTTTCCTCGCGAAGACGAATCCTCGCGGCAGCCGTGATAGCATTTCTCTTTCCCTCGCCGGCCAAATCTCCAGCGGTACTCCAGAGATAATAACAATCCCGATCTCCGGATAGTCCGCGGTAATGCGAACCGCCAACTCCGCGCCCGAAATTTCCGGCAGGAAAAGGTTGATGATCGCGGCCCGGATGGCGTGCGGATGATCCTTTACCAGTTGGAGAGCGGCCGCTGAGTTCCGGGCGCCTTTGGCTTCGAGTTTGTGCCGCCGGAGCATGAAGAGAATCATATTGAGCACCTGCTCATCGTCATCGACTACCAGTACTTCGGCGGATTGCGGTGTTGTTCGAACGGTAGACTTCTTTTGCATCGGCGCCTTCTTCCTTGCACGCCAGATGCCTGAACGCAATGTGACGCCGCTTGCTGACGCGCGCGGCTCGGTAATGAGCGGTTGCGTTGAAACTGGAGCTATGATGTTTCACAGGCGAACCTACCGGTTCCGCTGGTAGGGAGGGAGGGGTACGGTGAAGAATCGGAAGGCGCCGGCGGTCGCGAAGCGAAGGAGTATATTGAACCCGATGGTAAACAAGCATGACGACCGCCCAACGGCGGAACACGTGAGCGCGGAGACCGCGAAAGGACGCACCCTTGCGGCTGACGAGCCGGCTGCGGGAAACGTCGACAAGATCCGGGATATCCTCTTCGGATCGCAGATGCGGGATTACGACAGCAGGTTTGCGCGTCTCGAAGAGCGCGTCGAGAGAGAGCTGTCGGATATGCGCGACTCTTCCAAGAAGCGGTTCGATGGCTTGGAGGCGTTCATCAAGCGCGAGGTGGAATCTCTCCAGTCCCGTCTGAAGACCGAACGGGAGGAGCGGTCGGAGAGCGTAAGACTTCTGTCCCGCGACCTGAAGGATCTTTCAGATCTGTTGAGTAAGAAGATTTCGGAAATGGACGATCATGTCACGGAATCACAGGGCCAGATCCGGGCGGATATCCTCCAGCAGTCGAAAGATCTCAGCGACGAGATCGAGCGGAAGCGGGAAGAGATTTCGGCGGCTCTGGACCGCCGTTTTCAGCAGCTCCGCACGGAGAAGACAGATCGCGCGATGCTTGCCGAGTTGCTGACGGAAGTGGCCCTGAGGCTGAAAAACGAATTTCAAGTCCCAACCGCGGCGGACTAGGCTGCCGGGCAGCACCGTAATGTCTCGAGAAACTGCGGCGAACGGACGGCCGTTGACCAGTGAGCTTGCGGAATTGCGCGAACTGCTGGTCGGTCCCGAACAGGCGGCCATTGAAGCCCTGCGGGAGCGCTTCGACAATCCTAAGCTCTTTGCCGAGGCGGTCGGTGCGGTGCTGGCCGAGGCCCTTCGTCGGCGGGCCAGTGGAGATCCGCGATTCAGGCAATCATTGGAACGCATCGTCGAAGATGTGATCCGGAATTCCGTGCGGCGCAACCCGGCGATTCTCACCGATGCGCTGCTTCCGGTCATCTCTGGAGTGGTGCGGAAGTCGGTTGCGGCGGCGCTGCGGGGAATGATGGAATCCATCGACCAGTTGGTCGAGCAGGGTTTTTCGCGGCGCGCGTTCGAGTGGCGAATTGAAGCGTTCCGCACGGGCAGGCCCTTCGGAGAAATCGTTCTTCTGCAAAGCACGCTATACCGGGTAGAGCAGGTTTTCCTCATTCATCGTAAGACGGGGCTTCTACTGTCGCAGCGGGCGGCGGGCGGTGCAGTCCATCGGGATGCGGATCTGATCGCGGCCATGATGACCGCCATACAGGACTTCGTTACCGACTCGTTTGGAAGGGAAGAAGGCGAAAACCTGGAATCCTTTCGAGTCGGTGAATGCGCCGTATGGATCGAGTCGAGCCCTAACGCAGCTCTCGCCGGTGTGGTCCGCGGTGTGGCTCCGGCCCGGCTTAGGAGGGTATTTCAAGGCGCTCTTGAACGGATCTGTTCCGAACAGGCCCGGGAGATTGAGGAGTTCGACGGAGATACGGCTTGCTTTCAGGATAGCGAGCGGCATCTGGATAGCTGTCTGCTGGGCCGCTTATCCGCTGCGGAGAGCCAACGGCGTGCTCTCTGGCCATGGGTTCTGGCGGCCGGCGTATTTGTGTTGGCGGTGATACTCTGGAGCGTCCCGGTTCTGCGTGAAAGGAGCCGCTGGAGCCAGTATCTGAATCGCCTGAAGGAGGAACCCGGTATTGTTTTGACGGAAGCCGGCAGAGCAGGCGGCAAATACTATGTCTCCGGTTTGCGGGATCCGCTGGCAGCCGATCCGGACGCGCTGTTGCGCGAGTCGGGAATAAACGGCGGGCAGGTCCGGTTTCAATGGGAGCCGTATGTTTCCCTCCAGCCCGGGCTGGCCGCGGCCCGGCGGATGGAGACCGCTAAAGCCGCCATCGAGAAACAGACTGTGCGGTTTCCGGTCAACTCGGCGCGGATCGCGGCCGCGCAAGCTGAGACGATTACCGGTCTTGTGTCGCACATACGCGATCTGTTGGAATCCGCGCGAGTGATTGCCCGGCCCGTGCTGGTGGAGGTAATCGGCCATGCCGACTTCTCCGGAGATGAGAACCACAACAACCGGTTGGCCGGCGAGAGAGCCGATGCCGTGCTTGCTGTTCTTGTAAACGAGGGTCTTCCGGCGCCACAAATCCAGCCGCGCGGAGCCGGATCGTCCGAGCCCTTGCGACCTGGTGATTCGGAACTCGACAAAGAGTTCAACCGGAGCGTCTCGTTTCGCGTACTGTTCCCAAAATGAATCCTGCGGACCACCCATCGAACGCCATTCAAAAGAAGGTCTGCATGGTTGGAGCCTTCGCCGTGGGCAAGACCAGCCTGGTGAAGCGCTTTGTCGAGAGCATTTTCGATGAGCGCTATCACACGACGATCGGTGTGAAGATCGACCGGAAACACCTGACCGTGAAGGGCCGGGAAGTAACCCTGATCCTCTGGGACCTGGCGGGAGACGACGAGCTGGCGCAATTGCGGATGTCGCACCTGCGCGGAGCTTCCGGATACATCCTGGTGGCGGATGGCTCGCGGCCGGCGACGTTGGACAAGGCCATCGAACTCCAATCGCGGGTCGAATCCACTCTCGGCAGCGTTCCTTTTGTGCTGGCGCTGAATAAGGCCGACCTTGTCCACGAGTGGAGGATCGACGCGGGCGCCGTCGCCGCCCTCGATCAATCGGGCTGGACGATTTTCAACACCAGCGCCAAGGTTGGAACCGGCGTCGAGCGCCTCTTCGAGACTTTGGCCGCGAAGATGCTTGAGGCCACAGGGAAACAGGTATCCGATGCAACCTGAGTGCTTCTCCGGCTTCGACCTTTTTTCCGCCTTGGATATGCTGGCATTGGAGCGGGGGCAATCGGGCTGCTTTGTGCCGTTGGGTTCGCTGAACGCAACCTTCCAAAGTCTCGGTATAAGCGAATCATGGAATCCGGGTGAGACCTTTCCCTATCTCAACGATTTCCTGGCCGGCGCCGACCGGGTCTGGGCAGAGGGCGGCAGGATCGATTCCGATGTCTGGGTGCAATCCGATGCTCAGGGGAGGGAACACGCCCTGGAGGCATCGGCAATTGGCGCGGAAAATCGAAGCTTCCTTGTCCTGAGGGTGCTGGGGTCGGAGTACGAGGAACGCAGGAATGCGATCCAGAAGGCAAGGGAATCGAGACTCCTGTACGAACGGCTGCAGGAGATCGCTCGCGAGCTGGCCGCCGCGCGGGACGAGCTCGGCAGGCGCAACCGCGAGATGGAACGCCTGGACCGGCTGAAGAGCGAGTTCGTCGCCAGCATGAGCCACGAGCTCCGCACGCCGTTGAACGCCATCCTCGGCTTCTCGAGCCTGCTGGCGGAAGACAGCCAGGGAACGCTCATTCCGGAGCAGCGTGAATTCGTCCAGCACGTTCAACGGGGAGCGCAGCACCTGCTGAAACTGATAAACGACATTCTCGATTTATCGAAAATCGAGGCCGGGTATCTGAAGCTTGACTATGAGACGTTCCCTCTGGCGGATTCCCTGACCGAAGTGCTTTCCACCGTAAGGCCCCTGGCCGGGAAAAAGCGAATCCGGCTGGGGGTTGAGCAGGATTCCAGTTGTGTGGTGCATGCGGACCGAAGGCGCTTCGTGCAGATTCTGCTAAACCTCCTGAGCAATGCGATTGCGTTTA
>DASTMK010000579.1:0-3580 GCA_035714225.1 Bryobacteraceae bacterium
TGATGTATCGCAATGCCCTGAAGAAGGACGGTCTGAACGGTGAGGCATACTATCGCCTGGGGTTGACCGGCCTGCGGATGAGCCGGCCCGGCGAAGCTTCACGAGCCCTGCGCCGCGCTGTGGAATTGCAGCCGGCCAACGTGGATGCGGCGGCGAGGCTGGCGGACATCTACTTAGCGGCGTACCTCGCTCAACCGCAGCACCCCAGGGAATTGCTGAACGAAGCGCAGCAGATTGCCGATCGCCTGCTGAAGCGGGATCCCAAATTGTTTGAGGGTTTGCGGCTGGCCGGCTACCTGGGGCTCGCCAGTCAGGACCTGCCGAAGGCTCTCGAGTATTTCCGGCAAGCGCACGAGGTCAAGCCGTACCAACCTGACGTCTCCCTCGCCATGATGCAGACGCTGAGCGCTGGCAACCAGTTTGACGAAGCCGAGAAGCTGGCCAAAACGGCGATTGAAAAGAACAAGGAATATTCTCAGCTCTACGACGGCCTCTATCTGGAATACCTGCGCCGGAACCGGCAGGCGGAGGCCGAGGAAATCCTGAAGCTCAAGATTCGGAACAATCCCACGTCGACGGAATCCCGTGTGCAGCTAGCCGGCTTTTACGCGGCTACGAACCGGCGGCAGCAGATGTCGGAAACGCTGGATTCGGTGATCGAGAACCGCAAGACCCTTCCGAACGCGCTTTCCATCGTAGGCGATTTTTATTACCGGATCGGCGAATTCGATCAGGCCTTGAAGCTCTATCAGCATGGTTCCGAATCGGAACCCGCCCAGAAACTGACTTTCCAGAAGCGCATGATCGAGGTGGCGCTCCGGCAAGGCAAACGCGAGGAGGCGTCCAGGATCATCGATGAAATTCTCGCGGAGCGTCCGAACGAGCCGGACACGGTCGCCATACGCGCGGCGATGACGCTCGAGACCGGTAACCAGGACCAGATCCGCGAAGCCATCAAGGACATGGAATCCGTGGTGAAATCGATTCCCCGGAACGCCATTCTGCGGTTCAATCTTGGGCGCGCCTATCTTGCAACGGGACAAACGGACCGGGCACGCCAGCAACTCGAAGATGCGGTCAAGATGGCGCCCGCTTTTCTGCCGGGCAAACTCATTCTTGCGGAGCTCTATGTTCGTGTCCGCAACTATGCGACAGCGCGCCAGCTCGCCGACGAGGTGCTCGCCGTAAACGCGAACAGCACGCCGGCGCGGCTCATCCGTTCCGCCACTCTGATGGCCTCGGGCGACCGCGAGCGGGCGCGGACGGAGCTTCTGGACACGCTGAAACGGCAGCCTCAATCGGTGGAAGCTCAGTTCCAGCTCGGCGTGCTCAACTACCAGGAAGGCCGTCTCAAAGACGCCGAGACAAGTTTCACACACGTCAGGCAGCAGGCGCCCGATAACCCCCGCGCGACGCTGGCACTCGCGGAAACCTATCTCTCGCAGGGGCGTCCACAGCAAGCCACGGAGCTGTTGACCGCCGAAGTGTCCAAGCATCCCGAGGCGCGCGACTTGCGCATTGCACGCGCGAATATTGCGGCCGTCCGGGGCGAGTACGACACGGCTATTGCCGAAATGGGCGAGCTCGTGAAGCAGTATCCGGAGTCCGCCGATCTGTATTCCCGGCTCGGCGAATATTACCGGCGAAAGGGCGATACCGCATCCGCTCTCCAAAACCTGCGCCGCGCGCGCGAGTTGATGCCCAACAACGCATCCACCAATCTGCAGCTTGCCCTGATGCTCGAAGCGGCCGGCCGGCAGAGTGAGGCGATGCCGCTCTACGAGCAGGTGATTCGTATCGAATCGGATAATCCCATTGCGCTGAATAATCTCGCGTATATCATCGCCGAGTCCGGAGGTGACCTCGACAGGGCCCTGACCTATGCGCAGCGCGCGCGGCAGCGGCTGCCGCAGAATGCCGACGTGGCCGATACGCTGGCGCTGATCTATATCAAGAAGAATCTCAATGATAATGCCATTCAGATTCTTAGCGGTCTTGTCGCCAAGAACCCGCAGCGCGCCGACTACCGGTATCATTACGCGACGGCGCTGGCGCAGAAGGGCGACAAGTTAAGTGCAAAGCGCGAGTTGGAAGCTGCGCTCCGCAGCAGTCCAAACCAGCAGCAGGAAAGCAAGATCAAGGAACTGATTGCCAAGTTGGGATGATTCCGGCCAGTGATCGAACCGCACCGAGGTCTCCAAATACCTGAACGGCCGGACAGCCCCCGCAAGGAAAAGCCATCGGCATCGCGGCATCCTTCTTTGCCGTACGTATTGCCGTTCGCCGCCTTTCTGGTGCTGCTGGTTGGACACCAGTATCTGGAACTGGGAAGCTGGCAGTACCCGGCAAGGGTCGCCATCATAGCCCTGTTACTGATTGTCTTTTCGCGCCACGTGCTTGATTTCCGCCTGTCGCAGCCGGTGGCGAGCCTGGGGATCGGCGTGGCCGTTTTCGTAATCTGGATTTTGCCTGATTTATTGTGGTCCGGCTACCGTGATCACTGGCTTTTTCAGAACGGGATAACCGGCACAATCACCAGCTCCATCGCGGACCACCATCGCATGGATGGATGGGTGATCTTCTTCCGCAGTGTCCTCGCTGTCATCATTGTTCCGGTGGTTGAGGAGCTATTCTGGCGCGCGTGGCTGATGCGATGGCTCATCAAGCCGCAGTTTGAAACCTTGAAGCTGGGTGCCTACTCGGCCATGGCGTTCTGGGTAACGGCGCTGCTGTTTGCTTCCGAGCACGGGCCGTACTGGGACGTGGGACTGCTGGCGGGCATTATTTATAACTGGTGGATGGTCCGCACGCGGAGCCTCGGAGATTGCATTCTGGCCCATGCGTGCACGAATGCCTGCTTGTCCTTTTATGTGATCTTCGCCGGTAAATGGGAATACTGGCTCTGAGTTACGGTATTCGGGCGACACCTCCGCGGCCGTTGATCACGACCCGCTCGGAGACTTCGCCCGCCATGATGAGAAACACGTTCGAGCCGGCGCCCAGTTTCACGTCCGCCGAATAAGCTCCTGGTATTTCGTCATCGGCGGAGATGAGGTTGCTGAGTTCGCCGCCGCCACTCTCGGCAATCACTTTCGGATCCGCCGCCGCCATCCCGATGCCCGATTTGTCCATTACCTGAAAGGTGATTGCATTCCGCAGAATGTCACCCGCCCGCCCGCTTGATGTCGAATTCAGAACGCGGATGTAAACGGGTGCACTGGACGGCACCGCATACCAGTAGGGGACGCGGATCTCCACGCCGCTGCCGCGCACGAGCAGGAACCCTTCGTACTCGCCCGGCTCCAACGCCGCTCCGGTCAACTCGACCGCAACGGTGCGTGTGGCTCCCGGTTCGAGAGGAAAGGAATTCTCCGAAACCTGTGCCGTTGGAGCAGCCCCCGCGGACTCCACCGAGATCGAAAAAACGTCGGCTGCGGCACCGACGTTCGTGAAAGAAATATTGCGGCGCAGTGGTTCCGTTCCGCCGCTGGCGCCGAAGCTGATCGAGACCGGTGAAGCGGTGACCGTCGCCCGTATGGCGGCGCTCAGGTCCAGCAAACCGGTTCCCACCTTTTGCGTA
>DASTMK010000580.1:0-6825 GCA_035714225.1 Bryobacteraceae bacterium
ATACTTTTCCGACCACGCCGGCGTGTAGGGAGCCTGTTCGTCGTCGTAGCTTTCCGGGTAAGCGCCTTCGAGGCCGCGTGGGACTCCGAACTGCGCCATCATCAGGTCGTAGACCGTGGCGACGGTAACCACCTCGCCCGAGGCGGTTCGGATGCGGCGCACGGGGACGCCGCGCCGGATGGAACGGGCTTCGCCGAAATCGTCAAACTCCACCTGCTCGACACCGTCGCCGCTGTTCAGGAACGTGAGTACCGGGCTGATCTCGCTGTCGTCGACGCCATCCCGCAGCAGGAGGTTCCACTTCCCCTGCGCCTGGCCCCAGCGGTGGCCGACGCTGCCGAGGGGCATTTTGGGCCGGGCGTCGTTCGCGTCCCACATCAGAAATTTCCAGTCGCCGTTCTCTACATCGGCGTACCCGTCAAGGCGGTTTGCGCGAAGCAACTGGCCGGCGCGGAACGTACCGGCGTCTTCCTTCAGCTCCACCAGGAAGGGCGCGTCGGTGTAGCGTGAGGTGTATTCGAGGAAATAGGGCGTTGCCTGCTCGTGATGGAATTCCTTCAGCAGCACATGGTTCACCGCCATCCACCAGGCGCCGTCCTGCCCCGCGTTGATAGCCACCCACTCGTCGGCGTACTTTGCCACCTGGTTGAAGTCGGGCGCGAACACCCACATCTTGGAACCGTTGTGACGCGCTTCCGCGGCAAAGTGGCAATCCGGCGTGCGCGTCATGTTCAGGTTCGAACCCATCACGGCGAGCATCTTGGCGTTGTACCAGTCGGCGGATTCCTGCACGTCGGTCTGCTCGCCCCAGACTTCCGGGGAGGCCGGCGGCAGGTCGCAATACCAGTCGTAGAAGGAAAGGGAAACGCCGCCCATTAACTGGAGCATGCGGGCGCCGGAAGCGTAGCTGATCATCGACATGGCCGGGATGGGCGAAAACCCCGCGATGCGGTCCGGGCCGTATTTTTGGATGGTGTAGATGTTGGCGGCGGCGATGAGTTCGACGGCGGCGTCCCAATCCACGCGGCGGAATCCGCCTTTACCGCGGGCGCGCTGCCAGCGTGCGCGAGCCTCGGGATTCTCTACCAGAGATTTCCAGGCCTCTACGGGATCGTCGTATTCGGCGCGCGCGCTGCGCCACAGATCCATTAGAGCGCCGCGAGCATAAGGATACTTCACCCTCAGCGGGCTGTACAGATACCACGAGTACGAGATGCCGCGCTGGCATCCACGCGGCTCGTAAGGCGGAATGCCGTCCTGAAGCGCGGGGTAATCGAGGCCCTGCATCTCCCAGGTAACGATGCCGTCCTTTACATAAATCTGCCACGTGCAGCCGCCCGTGCAGTTCACTCCGTGAGTGCTGCGTATGATCTTGTCGTGCTGCCAGCGGTTGCGGTAAAACTGCTCCCACCCGCGCAGTTCGGGGCGTGTCTCGTCCTTGATCCACACCAGACTGCCATTGCCGTTCGACTTCATTGCTGCTCTCCTGCCGAGTTGTTGGAAACCAGGGGACGCCGCACCGCGCGGAAACGCTTTTTCCATGCCGCGTCGAACAAAACCAGGCCCGCGGCGGTTCCGCCCAGGCCGAATAACAGGAACGTGAGACCGGATGCGGAATCGTCTTCCCCGCCCGCCTTCGCGGCACTTTCGAAATAAGCCACCAGCGGGAGAATCTCTTCGGTCGTTAACGCATGCTTCCGGAAGATGGGCTGCATGGTCGGCGTCGCTGGCGCGAACAGCCACGCGCCCAGGTTTTTGCGCCCTTCGAGACGACCATAGACGCGGGTGAGGTCGGGCCCGAGCCGGCCCCCGCCGAGCGAACCCACGCTCCGCATGGTGTGGCAGGACAGGCAGGCGGGTCCGCCGTTTGTAAGCCGCTGATCTCCCCGGAAGAGCTTGCGGCCCAGCTCGACGTCCGCCGCGGTGAACGGACGGTCGCTCATCTGGAGGCCCGCGAACTGGGACTTTTCCAGCTTCGATTCGACCTCGATGAGCGTCAACAGCGATTCGGCGCGGGCTTTATCGAGCCCCGCAATCACGGGCATCACCACGCCTCGCGCCTCCTGCTGAAGCTGAAGCGCGTAGGCATCGCCGCGGTCGATCATGGCCTGCGGATTCAGCATGAACTGCGCCAGCCAGGCACGGTCCTTGCGGGTGAGCACGTCCTTCAGGTCCGGCCCGGTGAGCCGGCCGCCCCCGATGGTGTGGCAGCTTACGCAATTCTGCCGGAAGAAATCCGCCGTATCCTGCGCGGCCGCTATCGCAGGCAGCAGGAGCAGCAGGATACCATACGGCCTTATCCTCTTAAAATGAACCAAAGAAAGCCCTTTCATTTGGAACTCCCAGTTATTTAACCGGCGTGCTGAAATGAGCGATGGTGGCCAGCGTTGTCGATTCCAGGAATCGAGCGTACGCTTCGCCGACTTCCCGCCACTGTTCATGCGCGGAGCAGGGATTGGAATCCGAGCATTCCCGGTCCTGGCCTAAAAAGCACCCCTGCCGCACGCGAGGCTTGTCAAAAAGATCGACGACCTCAACCAGGTGAATCTCTTCGGGACGCTTATGCAGGCGATAGCCTCCGCCGCTCCCCCTGGTCGCGTCGATAATTCGGGCGCTGCCCAACGTCCAAAGAATTTTGGAGAGGTAATTCGCCGGAATCTCCGCTCGCACTGCCAGATCTTTGCCCAACAGCGACTCTCCCTCGGGAATGGCAGCGAGGTGCGTCAAAGCTCTCAGAGCGTATCTTGCAGTAACGGACAGCATCAGTTGTTCACTTCTTCATGAAGAAGTATACAACTCAGGAAACGGTTGTCAAGTAGGAATTGTAAACAATAGGAAAAAAGCTATCCTGCTCAATACACGACCATTTAAGTCCAAATTGAAGTTATGGGGCTCAAAGTATCAAATATTAAGGTCTGAATATCGATATAATAAAAAGTGAATCTCGCAGAAGCAGTTACGCGCTGTTATCAGTGCGGCAAGTGCACGGCGGGTTGCCCGCAGGCGGAACGGATGGATCTGACACCCAACCAGATCCTTCGCCTGGTCCAGCTTGGTCTTTCCGAACGGGCGGCGCGCGCGGACGCGATCTGGAAATGCGTCTCCTGTCTCACCTGCTCCACGCGCTGTCCGCAGGAAGTCGATTGTGCGGGCGTCATGGATCAACTCCGGCAGATGGCTGCGGCCGGGGACCATCGCACCCTCCTCTTCCAGCGCGCTTTTTTGCGCAATGTCCGCCGCCATGGGCGGCTTAACGAGCTGGAGCTGACGGCACTCTTTAAAACCCGCGCGATGCTGGCGGGTGCTCCGCTCAGCTTTCTGTTTCAGGAGGCGCCTCTGGCGCCGCGGATGTACGCCAAGGGCAAGCTGCGCTGGAAAGGCGCCGCGGTGGACGATACCACGGTAGTGGAGCGCATCTTTGCAAGGTGCGGAGAGTAGCCATGGCCCTGGCATACTATCCCGGCTGCGCGCTGCACGGAACTTCGAACGATTACGAACAGAGTGTGCGGGCGTGCCTGCGCGCGCTGGGCACGCCGCTCGAAGAACTGCGCGACTGGATCTGCTGCGGCGCCACGGCGGCGCATTCGCTCAATCCCAAGCTCGCTACCGCGCTGCCCGCGCGCAACCTGGGCATCGCCGAGCGCGACGGGTACGAAGAACTGCTGGCGCCGTGCCCCATGTGTTCGATGGAACTCATGAAGGCGGCGCACGAGATCGGCGCGAGCGAGGCGGTGCGAACGCAGATCTCCGATATCGTCGAACTACCCGTCTCGGGTCGCACCCGCGTGCTGAACCTGATCCAGGTTTTTCAGGGATTCGAGATCCATCCGGTCCGCAAGCTCGAAGGCATCGTAGTGGCGTGCTATTACGGGTGCCTGCTCCTGCGTCCTCCCGGCATCGTGAAGTTCGACGATCCGGAACAGCCTTCCAGTATGGAGAAGATCGTCAACGCGCTCGGCGCGAAGACGGTCGAGTGGGGAGCAAAGACCGAATGCTGCGGCGCGGGCCTTACGCTCGCCGATGAAGACAGCGTGGTGGAACTGGCGCACAAGATTCTGTCGAATGCGGCGACGCACGGCGCGAACTGCGTCGTCGTGGCCTGCCCCATGTGCCACGTGAACCTCGACATGAAGCAGGAGGCCATCGAGCGGAAGAAAGGCATGCGCCACAACCTGCCGGTCTACTATCTCTCCGACCTGGTGGGACTGGCCCTGGGGTTGGACGAAAGCGAACTCGGCATCGACCGCCACTTCACCGGGAGAGTTCATGTCTAGAATCGGCGTGTTCACCTGCTGGTGCGGAGAGAACATCGCCCGCACGGTGGATGTAGCGGCGGTCGCGAAGGCCATCGCCCAAATGCCCGGCGTGCGCTGCTCCATCGACTACAAGTACATGTGCTCGGACCCGGGGCAGGCGCAGATCCGTGAGAAGATCGAGTCCGAAAAACTGACGGGCGTTGTCGTCGCGGCCTGTTCGCCGCACATGCACCTGAAGACCTTCCGGCGGGCCGCGTCCACCGCCGGGCTGAATCCTTACCTGGTGGAGATGGCGAATATCCGCGAGCATTGCTCGTGGGTACACCATGACCGCGCGGAAGCCACACGCAAGGCGATCGATATTATCCGCATGAGCGTGGAGAAGGTCCGGCACAACCGCCCGCTCGAGCCGATACGCGTTCCGGTGCATCGGCGCGCGCTGGTGATCGGCGGCGGCGTGGCCGGGATTCAGGCCGCGCTCGATATCGCCGACGCGGGCTACGAAGTGGTGATGGTGGAGAGGGAGCCTTCGATCGGCGGCAAGATGGCGGGGCTGTCGGAGACGTTCCCCACGCTCGATTGCTCGCAATGCATTCTGACGCCGCGCATGGTGGAGGTGGGGCAGCATCCGCGCATCCGGCTCTACACCTACTCGGAAGTGGAGACGGTGGACGGTTTCATCGGCAACTTCCGCGTGGGGATCCGCAAGAAGGCGCGCTATGTCGACATCGACAAGTGCAACGGTTGCGGAGATTGCTGGAGCGTCTGTCCGCTCAAGCGAATCCCCAGCGAATTCGACTATGGCATGGGTTTCCGGCGCGCGATTTACGTGCCGTTTCCGCAAGCGGTGCCGGCGCGCCCGGTGATCGACCGCAACACCTGCGCCAAGCTGATCCGCAACGGCTGCGGGCTGTGCGCGAAGAAGTGCCAGCGCGGCGCAATCCGGTTCGACGATCAGGATGAAATTGTCGAAGAACAGGTGGGCGCGGTGGTGATGGCCACCGGATACTCGCTTTGGAAAAACGGCTATGGCGAGTACGGGTACGGCAAATTCAAAGACGTAATCGACGGGCTGCAATTCGAGCGCCTGGTCTCCGCTTCCGGCCCGACCAACGGCGAGTTGAAACGTCCTAGCGACGGGCGCGAACCCAAAACCGTTGTGTTCCTCAGTTGCGTGGGCTCGCGCGATGCGGCCAAAGGCTTCAGCTACTGCTCGAAGATCTGCTGCATGTACAACGCCAAGCATGCCATGCTGTACCGCCACAAGGTGCACGATGGGGAAGCGCACGTGTTCTACATGGACATACGCGCCGGCGGAAAAGGGTACGACGAGTTCGTGCGGCGCGCCATTGAACAGGATGGCGCGCATTACCACCGCGGGCGTGTTTCGAAAATCACAGAGGAGAACGGCAAGCTGATCGTCCGCGGCGCCGACACGCTGGCCGGCGTTCCGCTCACGGTGGAGGCCGACATGGTGGTGCTGGCTTCCGCGATGCGGCCCGCTCCCGGTGTGGAAGCACTGGCGCAAAAGCTGAACGCCGGATGCGACGAGCACGGCTTTCTGCTCGAATCGCATCCCAAGTTGCGGCCGGTGGAAACGAATGCCGCGGGTGTTTTTATTTGTGGCGCGGCGCACGGCCCCAAAGACATTCCGGAATCCGTGGCGCAGGCGTCGGCGGCGGCAGCGAAAGTTTCCGTTCTGTTTTCGAGAGAGGAACTGAACCGAGAGCCGGAGATTGCTCGCATCGACGAACGGACCTGTGCCGCCTGTTTCGCGTGTCTTGAAGCCTGCCCGTATCACGCCATCGAGAAAGTACAGTTGCGGCACAAGATGACGGCGCGCGTCAATTCCGGGCTGTGCATGGGATGCGGCACGTGTGTGGCGGTGTGCCGGTCCAAGAGTGCGGATATCGACGGGTACTCCGAAGAGCAGGTCTATTCGATGGTGGAGGCGCTGGCATGAGTGAACCAAAAATCGTCGCCTATGTCTGCAACTGGTGCACTTATCTCGGTGCCGATCTGGCGGGCACAAACCGCCTGGAATACCCGCCCAATGTACGCCTGGTCCGTCTGCCCTGCACCGGACGGATCGACTTCAACCTGATCGTGAAGGCGTTCGAGATTGGCGCCGATGCGATTCTGGTTTCCGGATGTCATCCCGGCGATTGCCACTACACCGCGGGCAACTACCACGCCCGGCGGCGCTGGATGCTGTTCCGGCCGCTGCTCGATACGCTCGGCTTCGATCTCCGCCGCATCCACTTCACTTGGATTTCGGCCGCAGAAGGCAGGAAGTTCCAACAGGTGATCTCGGAGATAACGGAATCCGCGCGGGCGCTGGGTCCGGCCGATTATCTGAAACGGCGCGAAGCAGCTCCGGTTGTGCCGCGCACCGTGCCTGCGCCGGTTCCGCCGGTTGTGGATGAAGCCGGGTTGCGGGCAAACGCCGCCGGCCTGCTGCGGTCGGGGGAAGCACAAGTGGTGATCGGCTATGACGCGGCGGGAACTCCGATGTTCGTGCGGCGCGAGGAGGATTGTTCGCGGCTGGCGGTCAACGGGAATGCGCGCG
>DASTMK010000581.1:0-3374 GCA_035714225.1 Bryobacteraceae bacterium
CAGCCGGAGTCCCGTCCTTGTGGCGTCCAACGGGATTTCCAGGTTGTCCAGGTGCTTGGAAATACCAAAGTCGAGGAGCTTCACTGTGCCGTCGCTCTTCACAAGAATGTTGGAAGGCTTCAGGTCCCGGTGAATCACCGCGTGCCGGTGCGCGAACTGTACCGCTTCGCACACCGACCGGAATAACCGGATCCGCTCGATAATCGGACCTCCGTGCGTATCGCAGTACTTGTCAATCGGTACGCCGTCGACGTACTCCATGATGAAAAAAGGCGTTCCGTCGGCGAGGGTATTCGCATCGAGCAATCGTGCGATGTTCGGATGATCGAGATGGGCGAGCGTACGCTGCTCCACGGCGAAGCGCTCCCGGCGCGCGGGGGAGATCCATGCGTCGCGAAGGATCTTGATGGCCGCGAGAGTTCCGAGGTCGGCCCGCCCGGCAAGGAAGACCGTCCCCATGCCGCCTTCTCCTAACACGCGTTGGATCCGGTACGGACCTATTTCTTTATAGGCGGCGGGAGGAATGACCGGGTCTCCCAGTACCTGCTCCGCAAGATGACCCACGCTGGCATCGAGCAGCCCGGACGCTTTCCGGTCCGCTGCCAGCATCGCCAGCACTTCGTCTATAAGGGACCCATCATCGCCGCATTCGGCTCTCAGAATGGCCGCCTGCTCGCGCGGGTCCTGAAGATCCGAGACCTTATGGAACAGGGATTGGATTCGCTCCCACCGGCTAGCGTCCATCGGTCCTTTCCATGGATGCGGAACCGAGCTGCCGTGCAAGCCAGGCTCTTGCCGCGCGCCAGTCGCGGAGGATCGTCGCTTCTGAAACACCAAGAAGAGCGGCGATCTCGTTTACCTCGAGGCCTCCGAAAAAGCGGCTCTCCACCATCGCCGCGTGACGCGGATTCATGCGGGCCAACTCGTCGAGAGCGGCGTCGAGCGCAATCAGTTCTTCGTCGCACGATGTGACCGGTCCCATGGCATCGTCAAATGCCACGAGCATACCGGGACCGGCGTCGCGCTTATAGGCGGTCCTCCGCCGGACGGCGGCGATCAGGACCTGGCGCATCGCACGGGCGGCAATCCGCTTGAAATGGAGATGGGACGACTGCGCGACCGCCGGCGTCTTCGCCAGCTTCAACCATGCTTCGTTAACCAGGGTGGTCGGGCTCAGCGTCGCGGCAGGGTCCCGCCGCCGGACGGCCGAAGCGAGCCGGCGCAATTCTTCATAGGTGACGCTGAAAAGATGATCGAGCGCTTCCCTGTTTTTTGGCCATGGCTTAGAGCCCGCTGAACCACCCCGGTCTCCCGTTAGAAAAAAGTCAACCGGCATGACAGTTCTCGCCCCCCACTTGCGTAATGTCTGAGTGCAACCGCTACCCTCGGCGCGATCAGGGATTGTTATCGCGAAGATAGCATCCAATGCCGGAGCCGCACAACTGCGAATCGGAATAAGTACGCCGGCAAAGTACTGGGCCGCCCGGGTACGGAATACTTCAGTTATAGGAGCGAAACATGCCAGTCGCAAAGATTGAGATCCAACAGGTCCTGGGCGCCTTGAAGGCGACCGGCTCGTCCGATCCGGACGTACTCTTCGCACGCAAAGAGGAGTTACTTGCCGAATCCAGGAAGATGAAGCTGCTTGGTGTTTTTCCCATTGTCATAGGTGTGGTGATGTCTCTCACCGTAATCGGGGCTGTGGTCGGCATTCCGGCCATCTTCTTCGGGCTCTTTGTGAGGAAGCGCATCCGCACAAACGTTCAGAACGCCGAGTCGGCCTATACCGAGTACCTGGCTTCCATCGGGGTTCAGGCCAAGGCCGCCACGGCTTAAAGGAAAGACGCCATGCGACGAACCCAGTCCTTCTTTGCCGCTCTGTTTGCGCTGGTCTTTCCGGCTGCCGCCGCACCCGCGCAGAAACCCGCTCCCGCCCAACAGTCCGAATGGCTCGCAGTGTGTTCCCGATGCCCGAGTCCGGCTGTGGTATCGAAATCGGGGATCGGCACCGCGAACGCCAGGGCCGAGGCACGCATGAACCGTGAAGAGCTCAAGGGCTGGTGTGAAAATGAGAGTCCTGGAAGTGTCGATGCATGCTTGCGGGAGCAACTTGCCGAGAACGGTAATAAGGTTTACCGCGCTTCTGCCGACTGTACCGCCGGCCGGATCACGACGATCGAAGAAAAGACCTACACTCTGGCCGGACTGTGGGATAACAGCGACATCGGAGGGGGCAGGACAAAGTGGCGTGATGCCGGCGGACAGATCGTCGGACGCGACAACGCCAGTAACGGCCTGGCCATCTCGCAACAATGGGAAGTGCTATGTCCCGGCCCTCCACCTGTCGGGAGAGCCGCAGCCGCTTCCGCCCAGGCGCCTCGGGCTGCCACACCCGCCCGGCAAGCGGCCCAGCCGCCGCCTGCACCGGTGTGCGGCGGACAACCGATGTGCACCGAGGTGAATTCGTTTGCGGCGACGATTACCGATTTCCGCACCAGCAACGTCTCCGGCGCCAAGGTGGTTACGGCCTCCGTGCGTTTCCAGAACAAGCTCGCGCGCCCCATCATCCTGGGCTACGTGGCCGGCTCCGGCGTCACGACCGACGATCAGGGTAACCGCTACACCGTCTACGCGGCGGACAGCGTGCGCGGCATCGGAGCTATCGCCAGTGGCAGGGTGGATCCTAAATTTATCCTCCGTGCCGGTGAAGCCGGAGACGCCCGCTTTGAAATGGTCTGGCGCTGGTCCGGGAGGGAGGTCTTCGGCCTGGCATTTGAAATGGAGTTGACCGTTCGTGAGCTCCTCCCTCTGCCAAGCGGCCAGTTCCGGATGGGCCCGGAGCATCCGCTGCGTTTTAGCGGGCTGGGCAACGCCGCCGTATCTACCGCGCCGGCTGTTCCCTCCACGCCAGCTACATCCGCTGCACCGGTTGCCGCTGTTGCCGCCACTCCAGCCGCTGGTGACGCTCCCGCCGTCAGTGCCGCGCCGGCGGCCGCCACTGCCGAAGCCGACCCGTGCGCCGGCGCCGCCCGCTGCTTCTCTGCCGGTCCGTTCGTCGCGGAAGTGCAGCAAATATCGAGCAGCCTCTCGGGTGGCAGGCATCACGTCCTGCGCTTCAATATGCGTTTCCGCAACCTGACCGCTCAGCCGCTGATTCTGGCGGCCACCTATAATTCCTCCATCGCCATCGACAACGACGGCAACCGGTACGGTGTCACACCTAGCCAGGCTGTCAGTGGCATGTGGGTGACCACCGGCAGAAACGCCGACCCGCAATTCGTCCTCGCTCCCGGAGAATTCCGGAATGCGGCGTTTCAGGTGTACCGCCGGAACAGCGGCAATCCAACCGGACTGTCGTATACGTTCGACGTCAG
>DASTMK010000582.1:0-3597 GCA_035714225.1 Bryobacteraceae bacterium
GCACAGAAGCAGCAGATCACCAGCCCTCGGTCCGGACACATGACACTCTGGTGAGCCCAGTCAACGGGAACCGGGGTCCCAGATGGTGGCTCCGATGAAACGCTCGGAGTCCGCGCCGGTATTGAAGTAGTAGACCGTTACCAACTTGCCGTCGCGCCGCTGGACAGTTCGGGGGTAGCCGAGATCCCAGGACCCGCCGTCCTGTCTCAAGACCAACTCTTCACCCCAGGTCTTGCCGTTGTCGGCGCTGAGGCGGGCGCGAACACCATAAGGCTTTAACCGGTATCCGTATGTCAGCGCCAGGCGTCCATCCCGGAGTGAAATCATCGACGGCGGGTTGCCTCCGGTTTCCGGCGCCGGACGTCCCGCGTAAGCCCAGGTCTTTCCGTTATCGCTGCTTCGATACGCATCGATGAACTTTCGATACCGCACGGCCGTCAGAATGGTATCCCGGCCCAAGCGGATCGACGAAGGCATGATCGCATACTCGTTGCCCTCGGGTTCCTGCGTAACAAACGATTCGAAATTCCACGTCTTGCCGCCGTCGCGCGTCCTGACGCAGATCACCCGGCCTTCCCGGCCATTGGATTTCGCGGCGGTCAGGAACATCGTGAGATCGTGCTTTCCGTTCACAAGGTAATCCGTCCGGGCCGCTGTGCCGGGCTGTCCGAAGTTCGGCAGGCGGAATGGACCTTGCCAGTTCCTGCCCCGGTCCATGGAATAGTAGAAGCGCGATTGGCCATCGTGAATGCTGGTCATCCGCGCGGTCAGAGCGAAGTCAGGATGGGAGAAATCGACACCGCCCGGGCAATCAGTGAGCGGGCGGCCCCCTTCGGGCGTAGGCACGCCGGCGATTTTCTCACCTGGGGGCGGGCGCAGTCCCTCCGGCCTTTCCACGCTCCAGGACTCTCCCCCATCGAGCGAACGCGCCAAAACGTGTTCGGCAGGTTTGGAATAGTCAATCGCATGTCCCTGGTCCGTCTTACGGAACTGCCCGGCTTCGAAGCCCACCAGAATTTCGTCGCCCCAGGACCAGGCGCCGTGGTTCGCAGGCCAGCCGGCAAACCGGCCCGCTTCGCGATAAACGACAACGTGCTTCACGGTAAGGGGTTCGGCCTGTAGCAACGCAACCGCGGCGGCCGCCAGGACAAGGCTTTTCCTCATACTCGGATTGAATCACTCATTCTACCCGTTTAGCACATACGCCGTAGAATAGAAGTATGAGGGTCCTCCTGTTCAGCGGCAAAGGAGGTGTGGGGAAGACGAGTCTGGCGGCGGCGACGGGTTTGCGCCTCGGCGAACTCGGCTACCGGACGCTGATTATGAGCGTCGATCCGGCTCATAGCCTGGGAGACTCCTTCGATTTGAAAGGCAGCCTCTTTCATTCCGAGACGGCGGATCCGCTGGCTATCCACGAGCGGCTGTTCATTCAGGAAGTAAACATTCAGCGCGAGATCCGCAGGCACTGGCGCGAGATCTCCGCTTACATGATTTCGGTATTGCGGACTACCGGCCTGACCGACCTCGAAGCGGAGGAACTGGCGATTCTGCCCGGCATGGAAGAGTTGAGCGCGATGATGTATGTCAACCAGTACCGGCGCGAGAACCGGTACGACGTGATCGTGCTCGATGCCGCTCCAACCGCCGAATCGATGCGGTTTGTGAGTATGCCGACGACGCTCGACTGGTACATGAAGCACGTATTTCCGGTACACCGCAACGTTCTCAAAGCTGTCCGCCCCATCGCCAACCGGGTGTCTCCCATCGAGTTGCCGGGCGATAGCTACTTCGCGAACATGCGGGAGTTGTTCCAGAAACTGGACGGCATTGCGGACGTGCTGGAAGATCCGAACCTGACCAGCGTTCGACTGGTCACGAATCCGGAGAAGATGGTTTTGCGGGAAACGCAGCGGGCCTTTGTTTACTTCTCCCTGCACGGGTTGACGGTGGACGGCATCATCATCAACAGGGTATTGCCGGAGTCGGTGAATGACACCTTCTTCGCAGAGTGGCGCCGCGCCCAGCAGCAGGTGCTGCACGAGATCGAAGAGTACTTCGCGCCGGTCCCTACGCGGCGCGTACCTTTATTCACAAACGAGGTGGTGGGTATTTCCCGCCTGCAGGAACTGGCGCGAACCCTCTACGCGGACGGGGAGGATCCGGCCGCCGTGGTCCAGACGGAAAAACCCTACAGTTTCTGCAAGCAGGCAAACCATTACGAGGTTCGTCTGAACGTGCCGTTTGCCACCAAGGGGGAGATTGGGTTATTCAAGAAGGGCGACGAATTGGTGGTCGAGATCGGCACGTTGCGGCGGCACATCGGTTTACCCACGTCCATGGCCGGGCTACAGCCGGCCCGGGCGCGGCTGGAAAACAGAGTTTTGATCGTGGAGATGAAGGAGGTCGCATGAACGACGCACAGGGAAGTCCCGGCGAAACGGCTTATGATGCCCGAAAACACCGGGAAAACTGCGTGTTTTGCGCAGCCGGTGAGGCGATTTCGGGGATGCTCAAAGGCATGGGGCCGTCCGAGAACGTACGGGTCCACTTTCGCAATGCCCGGGTGGAAATCCTCAAAGGCTTCCGGGCCATGTTGGATCAACGAATTGAGCGCGTAGCGCGGCGCGGCGAAAAGGGAACTCCGGTGGTGGTGGAATAGCCGAATCGAAAAATGGAAACTGAAAACCTGAAAGAGGGCGTGGAGGCTCCGGAGATTGAGCTCCAGACGGACACGGGCGAACCTTTTCGCCTATCAGCTTTGAGAGGGCGCAAGGTGGTTCTTTATTTTTACCCGAAAGCCGATACGCCCGGTTGTACCACGGAATCCTGCGAATTCCGCGATTCCATGCCCGCAATTGCAGAAAAGGACGCCGTGGTGATAGGTGTTTCTCCCGACAAGCCGCAGGCGCAGGCCAAATTCAAGAACAAATATAAGCTTCCGTTTACCCTGCTGGCCGATGTCGACCACCGGGCCGCCGACGCTTACGGCGTGTGGAAAGAGAAGAGCATGTACGGCAAAAAGTACATGGGAATCGAACGGACGACGTTTCTCATCGGCGAAGATGGCAAGATCCGGAAAATCTTTTCGAAGGTCAAGCCAAGCGGCCACGCCGGGGAAGTTTTGGGCGCTCTTTGAAGATTTTGGGGCCGGCGGGGCAGGGGGAGTAACCTCGCCTCCGGTTTACTCGCCTTTCGTTGAGGTGATTGGTCTAGTATCCTTGAGGTAAAGATGTCCGCTTCCGTTCACTCACCCGTGGTGCAACCGCCTGAAGTGCGCCCGGCCGTTCCCGAGCCCGAACGCAAAGGTCCGGCGCGATGGAAACTGTTGGCCATAGCCGTGGTTGTGGTGGTGCTGGGATGGCTCGCGTACCGGCAATGGGTGAAGCAGACGGCCGCTCCAAGCGCCGCCGTTCCAGCGTTTCGCACGTCAATAGCCGTTCAGGGAGTGTTGCAAAGGACGGTTCGCGTGAGTGGTCAAACCTCGGCCCGTAATTACGCGAGTGTCACCATTCCTCTGCTGCGGGGTCCCGATTCCCGGGATAATCTTACTCTTCTGACACTGGCGAAGTCCGGCTCTCTGGTCAAAAAGGGCGATCT
>DASTMK010000583.1:0-46465 GCA_035714225.1 Bryobacteraceae bacterium
GAAGTATCCGGGTTCCAAAAGATGCTGTTTCATCACCTCATCGTTCAAGGTAATGCCCAGCCCCGGTCCTTCGGGTACTTTTGCAAATCCGCGGTTCACAATCGGTTTTTCAATGCCTTGCACCAGGTCTTCCCACCAGGGAACATCTACCGAGTGATGCTCCAGAGCGACAAAGTTCTCGGTTGCCGCGGCGCAGTGCAGGTTCGCCATGAAAGAAACGGGAGTCCCCGCAAAATGCATTGCCATCGCGACGCCGTATTCCTGTGCGCCGTCTCCAATCTTTTTGGTTTCGAGAATGCCGCCGGATGTCGCCAGGTCCGGATGGATCATGTCCACGGCGTGCTTCCTGCATAATTCGAAGAACGGCTCCTTCAGGTAGATGTCCTCTCCTGTCAGAATCGGGATGTCCACCGCATCCGTGATCTGCTTCATCAGTTCCGTGTGTTGCCACGGGATCATGTCCTCAAGCCAGGCCAGGTTGTACTTTTCGAGCGCCTTGCCCAAGCGGATACACGAATTCACCCCGATATGCCCGAAATGGTCGGCGGACAAAGGAACTTCCATCCCAATAACATCGCGTATTCCGCCGGCATAATCCGCCATCATTCCGATTCCTTTGTCGGTCAGCTCGATTCCGGTGAACATGTGCTGGGTATTATTCATTTCGCGCAGGGTCGATCCGACGGGGCGTGTCAGCGCGCCGGGAACCTTCTCCACCAGGTTGGCGCCCAGATCCATCTTCAGGAAAGTGAAACCCTGCTCCATCCGCTTTTTCATGCGCTCCCCGTACACTTTGGGATCATGGGACGAAGTGGTGTCGGCGTAGCACCGGATGCGGTCGCGGAACTTGCCGCCGAGCATCTGATATACGGGGACGTTATAGGCCTTACCGGCCAGGTCCCACAGAGCCATCTCCACGCCGCAGACTCCGCCTCCCTGGCGGGCATGTCCGCCGAATTGCTTGATCTTGCGGAAGACCTTATCCACGTTGCAGGGGTTTTCTCCAAGCAGCCGGCTCTTCAACATCAGCGCGTACGTTTTGCTTGCCCCGTCCCGCACCTCGCCCAATCCCGATATGCCCTGATTCGTATCGATGCGAATGACGGGACAGGTCATCGGAGCGCGCGCCACCACGGCAACGCGCAGGTCGGTGATCTTCAACTCGGACGGTTTGGAACGCGTGTTCACGTGCTGTGTGGCGGCGTCCAGGGTATCGTCGGCCCAAAAGGCGGTTCCAAGTGCTCCGCCGGCCGCGGTCAGAAACGAACGGCGCCCGGTGAGTTTTTGGAGTGTTGATTTCATCTCACGCTCCCGAAGCGGCTATTCTATACAACTTTCCAGGCTCGCGCCCGGTACGCGTGATATTCTGACAGGTGCATTCCGCACTACTTACAACAAGGAGAAACAGATCGTGAGAGTTGGAGTGTTCACTGCGCTGCTGTCGCAGTTCTCGCTCGATCAGGTGATCGAGAAGATCAAGAACCTCGGGATCGACACCGTCGAACTCGGCACCGGCAACTACCCGGGCGATCCCCATTGCAAGCTGTCCATGTTGGACAACGACGTCGAACTCAAAACTTTCAAACAGAAGTTGAGCGACAACGGCATCTCCATCAGCGCCCTGAGCTGTCATGGCGAGCCGTTGCACCCGAATGCCGAAATTCGAAATAAGAACCGGGAAACACAGCGGAAAACTATCCTTTTAGCGGAAAAACTCGGTGTGCCGGTTGTTATCGATTTTTCCGGCTGCCCGGGAGATAGCGACGACTCGAAATATCCGAATTGGGTGACATCGCCCTGGCCTCCGCATTATCAGGAACTACTCCAATGGCAGTGGGAAAAACAGGCGGCTCCATTCTGGACGGAACGAACGAAATTCGCCGCCGATCACGGCGTGAAAATCGCCATTGAGATGCACCCCGGATTCCTCGTCTACAGCCCTGAGACGATGTTGAAGCTACGGGCCATCGCCGGTCCGAACATCGGCTGCAACTACGATCCCAGCCACATGTTCTGGCAGAACATCGACCCGATTGCCGCCATCCGCGTTCTGGGCGATTCTATCTTCCACGTCCACGCCAAGGACACGCAAATCTATCATCGCAATCTGCCCGTCAGCGGCGTACTCGATATGAAACTCTACACCGACGAACGCAACCGGGCGTGGATCTTTCGCACCTGCGGCTACGGCCACGGAGCCGAATGGTGGCGCGAATTCGTCTCCACGTTGCGGATGTTCGGCTACGATTACGCGCTTTCGATCGAGCACGAGGATAGCCTGATGTCGCCCAATGAGGGGCTGACCAAAGCCGCGGCTTTTCTCAACGACATCGTGATTCGCGAAGACACCACGGCGCCCTGGTGGGTGTCGAACGTGAGCGCCTGACGTCACACCGGGAGGTCGCCACGCTGTATACGGCTGGCCTCCTTCCGAGCATCCCCCGTTTATGGTAGCAGCGCTTACCCTCAAAAGTGGGGACGCTTCAATTTTCAGTGGTTTTGTTTGATAATTTAAGTCAAGTTCCTTGCTTGTACCCGCATCTTATGGGTTAATATGGAGCTTACTTGTTCTGCGCCGCGTATCGGTTATGGATACGCGCAGTTCGCCTTATTGGAGTTCGAATGGCATCTGATCAGCGCACCGCCAATAATAAACTTGCACCCCAACTGAATCTCGCTTTACTTCGCGAGAAGAAGAAAATCTCTTTACGCGACATTGAGGATGAGACGAAAATCAGTATACGTTTCCTCAAAGCGATTGAAGACGAAGAATTCAACCAGTTGCCGGGTGGGATCTTCTCAACAAGCTACATTCGCCAGTACGCCGCCATCGTGGGGCATGACGAGACCGAGCTGATCGAGCACTATCGGACAAAGATGGGTCTTAATGAGCCGGAGGAGTCTCAAGGCCCGGGGCGCAAGGGAAAACGGCAACAGGAGAAAGTCTCTCGGGCTTTTGCGTTTCCTCCGTTTTCCTGATCGCGCGGCGCTTTTCGTTCTGGCGTGTCTTGTGGGGGCGTGTTGTGCCTCTGGGGCGAGCATCGAAGGCACCGTTGTTGAAAACAGCGCCGGCAAGCCGATCGCCCGCACACGTGTCACGCTGGAGGGCACTGGGTCGACGAGCGGAGGCGCAACCGTATTATCGAGTTCTTCCGGCCAGTTCGCATTCCGTTCCCTTTCCGCTGGTACCTACCTGCTGCGCGCCGAAAGGGCCGGATTTGCCGTCACCCGCTACGGACAGCGGCGCTGGAATGCGCCGGGAACCCCCATTGTGCTGGATGCCGAAACACAGCACATCGTTCAGATACGTCTGCGCAAACTCGGCGCCGTAACCGGCGAGATCGGCGACGAGAACCAGTTAGGGCTTCCCGGTGTGACAGTCCATGCCTACCGGGCTGCCTCCAAGCTCACCCTCGCTGGTAGCGGCGTCACCGATGACCGCGGCATTTATCGCATTTCGAACCTGGAGCCGGGAAAGTACCTGATCCGCTCGGCCGCCCGCCTGCTCGAAGATCAGCAGGGCTTGCTTCCCACCTTTTTCGGGCAGACGGCGAGTGCCGGCGAAGCGCGTCCCGTGATCGTACAGCTCGAGCAGGACACTACCGGAGTGAACATCCAGCCCCTGCCGGGGCGGCTTGCATCGCTTCAGGGAACCGTGGCCAGCCCGGCGGCCGTTTTCATCTCTTTGTACGGCGATACCGGGGTCTTGCGGAAGCAGGTGCCTCCCGGCGGAGAGTTCCATTTCGATCAGCTCGCTCCCGGACCTTACAGTCTGCTCGCCCAGGCGGGAGACCGCTCCGCACCGCTGTCGTCCTTCCAAAAGATTTGGATCGGTGGGGAATCCCAGCGGGTAACCGTCGAGTTGGCGCCGTCTCCCCGATTAATCCTGCGCTGCGAGAACAGGAACGGCAACCCGCTCCAGCACAAGGCCGTGTCGATCTTTCTGCGGCGCCGGGACCTGAAGGACTCCACCACGGACCGGGCCGTATGCGGCGACGTACTGCCTCTTACTCCCGGCACTTGGGAGGTGGCGGCATCGGCGCCGCCGGACATTTATGTCTCCGGGCTGCGAGGAGCCCGCATCTCCCCGTTCGCGCACGAATTCGACATGGTGTCCGGCCGGAATACGGAGGTGGTGATCCTCTTTTCTTCGGACCCGGGCTCTCTGCGAGGTACGGTGTCGACCCGGGACGGCGCTCCCGCGATTGGCGCACCTGTCTATTTCAACCCCGTGGACAGCGATCTGCGCAGCCGGCTCGGCGGCCTGCGCACCACCCGAACCGGCGCAAGCGGGAAGTTTTGGCTCAACGGCTTTCCACCCGGCCGGTATGAGGTCCTCAGCACGTTCTCGCCGGTCGACGGCGAATCGGAAGACTGGAAACCGGGACGCGGCAAGCTTGTCACACTGGGAGAGGGCGGCGATATGACCGTCGAGATCGTTCTCGAAGACCTGGAGTGAAAATAATTGAGCGCGGGAGCTAATGGATACCTGCCCTCATGCCGATGAGATAGCGAGAGAGGAACAAACCCGCTGAAGGCGGGCCTCGAACAACGCATGAAAATACATGATCCAAACGGATACGGAACCGGCATTCATGGCCCGGGTGGGCCGTCAGGGGCCGATGCTGTTGGCAGGGGCACCAGCGCACGAGGCTCCAGACAAACCGGCTTACGGAATGACCAGGTAGAGATCTCCAATCTGGCTGGACATCTCAGCGCACTGACCTCCGACTCGCCGGAACGGCTCAGCCGGATAGAGAAACTGTCCGCCGATTTCCAGGCGGGCCGGTATCAGGTGGATGCAGCGGTTATCAGCCGCGCCATGGTTGAGGACGGCTTGGGAGCGCGTTCCTGATGTCCGGGACTGCCGCGCTGGAGCGTGTTCGACGGGCCAGAGATCTCGTTGCCACGCTACAGTCTGAGCTTTCGAGTGGCGGCGTTCAAGCTTTGATGATGAGCCCGGACCGGCTGGAGCGGGCGCTGGCTTCTCTGGAGCCGGTGAGCTCGGCCCCGGCGGTGGAGACTGGCGAACAGGACGTGCTTCTGGCCGATCTCAATGCTTTCCGGCAGGACCTGGCGCGGGTCCGTTCTCTGTTGGTACAGGCCGCCGGTTTCTATATAGGCTGCGAGCCGTCCGCGGAGCAGGAGGCGGGCTACGGGCCGCAGGCAGGACTCCTCTCTCCGGATGCGTCGCGGGTGATGGTAACGGGCTGACAATGGGCAATTTCTTTTCTTCTCTGTCTTCGGTCGCGGCAGGCATGCGCGTGTATGAACGTGCGCTCAACACGATTCAGAACAACGTTTCGAACGCTTCCACCCCGGGATACGTCCGGCAGAGATTGACGATGGTCGCCCTTCCGTTCTCGCAAGAGGGCGCACAGACGGGTGGTCTTGCCGCCGGTCCGATCCTGAGTGCCCGTGACGAGTATGCCGAGCGGAGCGTAAGAAATCAGCAGGAAGGCTACGGGTATCATTCGCAGCTAGCGACCGACCTGGCGCGCATCGAGCCCGTTTTCACGGTGGCGGAAAACGCCGGTATCCCCGGCGCGCTCAGCAAATTTTTCCAGAGCTTTTCGGTTTTGAGTGTCTCGCCCAACGATCCTGCTAACCGGCAGGTGGTGATCGATCGTGCGCAGGACGTGGCAACCGCCTTCAATCAGACGGCAATCGCACTCGTGAATGCCGGTCAAAACGCAAACCGGCAGATCGATTCCGTCATCGACAGGATCAACTCGATCGCCGGCACGATCCAGGAGATCAACCTGGAGCGCCGCCAGAACTTTCGGGACCGCGGCGATGCCGGCCTGGATGCGCGCCTGCACGTTGCGCTGGAAGAGTTGTCCGAGCTGGTGAACTATTCGGCCCTGCCGCAAGAGGACGGCTCCATCACGGTGCTGATCGGAGGGCAGACCCCGCTGGTCATCGGTGACCGGCTGTATGAACTTCATGCCGATGTGTCAGGCACCAGTGAGGCACAAATTCTCAATCCGGACGGCAAGAACATCACCGACCAACTCACCAGCGGGCGGCTTGGCGCTCTGCTCGAATTCCGGAATACCGTGATCCCATCGCTGGTGGACGATGTGAACCGTTTTGCCGCGTCGGTAGCCGGCAATGTCAACACCGTTCTTTCACAGGGTGTGGATGCCTCCGGGCAGCCTCCGGCATTGGACCTTTTCTCGCTGGATGCCGCGGCCGGGGCGGCCTTGACGCTGCGTGTGGATCCCGCATATAGCGGCGATGACATTGCCGCGTCGCTCCCGCCGCCCGCCCCTCCAGGAGGGAATGGCAACCTGCTGGAGCTGGCGGCCTTGCCTAATTCGAAGCAATTCGCCGAACTCGACAATTTTACTTTCGCCGAATTCTACGGCAAGCTGGCGGGGCATGTGGGCCGCAGTTTGTCGAACGCGCGGGAAAACCAGAACACACAGTCGTTGCTTCTCACGCAGGCACGGGCGTTGAGAAGCGAAGTCTCGTCGGTTTCTCTCGACGAAGAAGCGGTCACGCTGATCCAGCTTCAGCGCGGCTACCAGGCCTCTGCGCAAATGGTAAGGACGCTGGACGAGCTGACCGAAACCGTTATCGGAATGATGCGATGAGCTTCGGTAGGAGACTATAGATGATCCGTTCCCTCAGTCCCGCGGATGATAATTTCCTGCGGGCTCTTTCCCTCATTCAGGCGCGCGCAGAGCGTGCACAACGGCAGCTCGCAACCGGCCTCAAGATCACGCAAGCTTCCGATGACCCTGACCAGCTATCCAACCTGATGCAAGCCCGCTTCGAAATCGAGCAGCTTGGTCAAATCGGGATGAATCTGGCCCGGGTGAAAGTTGAAGTGGACACCGGGGAACAGGCGCTACAGTCCGCTGTCAAACTCATTGATCGGGCGATCGTGCTGGGATTGCAGGGCGCGGGGGGAACCGCCACGGATCAGACTCGCAGCACCCTCGCTATTGAAGTCGAAGGAATTCTGGAGCAAATCACGAACCTGGCGAACTCCAAAGTGGAGGGCCGCTACATTTTCAGTGGCGATAGCGATAGCACTGCCGCATTTTCGTACGATCCCTCCGACCCCGATAACCCGGTCGGCAGCTACCAGGGAACGGAAGCCACCCGCCGGTTGCTGCATCCGGCTGGAACAACGTTTTCGGTTTCCCAAACTGCCGGGGAGATATTTAATCCGTCCGGTAACAGCGTTCTAAATGCGCTCAACGAGTTGAGGATCGGCCTCCGCGACAACGATATCGCCCGCATTGACGCGGGAGCCGCCGAATTGCGTGGCGCCTCGACTCACGTAAACCGCAGCCTGGCCTTCTACGGTTCGGTGCAAAACCGGGTTTCGGATGGAATCGAGTACGTCAACAAAATGGAACTGCGGCTACAAGCCGAGGTCGCAGGGATACAGGAAGCCGATATCACCGAGGCGATCCTGGAATTCCAGCAGGCGGCATTCCATCAACAGGCGGCGCTCAGCTCAAAGGGCAGTCTTCCGAAGACAAGCCTGTTCGATTATCTCGGTTAAATCGCAGCGCAAGCCGGAGACTCAGGTCTTCCGCGATTTCTTGAGAGTATCGCCGATCTTAGACTTCAGCTCTTTGCTCTCCTTCGACTCCGGGACTTCCTTCAAAGCGTCCATTGCCAGGTTGCAAAACGTATTGACGCGGTCGGGCTGATCCCGCTTCCGCGGGGTGTACAATTCGGCCTCCCGGTATAGTGAATCCGCGATTGCCAGCATAAACTGCGCCCGCGGCACTTTCACCTGACCGCTTTTGAACACTTCCAGCGCCTTGGCTGAGTCCCCGGGAGCGCCGACAGTTCGGCAGGTGGCCATCAGGACGCCGCGTTCCACCGCGCGGCGCTGTGCAGTCTCCACCTCATCGGTCGCCATCAGAATTCCGGTGCTCGCTTTGGTCAATTGCATGACAGGCGCCGCGCTGCCAGTCGGGAAACCATAATCCAGCCAAATCTCGGTATCCTTGTTCTTCTTTTGGAAGTCCAGAAAGGTCTCCGCCTTTTGAAGAGCCAGGCGGTCCGCTTCGTTGCGGAAGTCGGAAGTGTACTTCCGGAAGGGAACCGGGTTAGCTTTGTTGGCCCGTGCGCCGTTCTCAAAGCTGTCCGCCAGTTCCATGTGGCTTGCTGTCATTCCGGTCAGAAGCACAAGCCGCCACGCCTGGGCGCGGCTCGTATACTCGTTATCCGTTTTGAGCAACTGGTCGAGATGGTCGTTCGTCTTCCGGTAATCACCGGCCGCGAACCGCTCCTGAGCTGCCTGCCAGTAAAAGGCGGGTGTGCCCTTCTCCGGGGCACCGGGCCCGGACGAGCAGGAATGGTGAAAAAAAATCGCCAGAAGGAACACTGGCAGGTAAAAAGCGAGTCGCCATTTGGGACACATTTGTCTGGTCTCCTAAGCGGAATTGGATATCACAAAGCTGCCTTCGGCGCAAGTGCCACTGTCTCCGCTCGTCCGCCGTCCCTTCCTGCTTCAGGAACCGGGGGATGGGCTTCTCCGGGTTTCAGAACAAAATCATGGTGCGGATGGCTTGTTTTATGTTAGACCTGATAGTACTGGAGCATTGCCTTTTCCTTTAGGCTTATCTAGTATGAAAGATCGAAGCAAACACTGGTGAAGTTGCCAACTTACTACCGGGGAAGGAGTTCTTCCAGAGATGTGGAATAGAAGGAAAGATGAGGACGTTCGAAAACCGCCGCCGGCGGCACCTTTTCGTCCGGTTTCGAACCCGCAGTCAAGTTCCACCGAGTTTCCAAAGGAGGGGATGCCTATGTCAACCATGCCTACACGAGGTTTCGAGCCTGAGGCACCGCGAACCGGATCTGCCGTAATCGGCAAGTCCGTCGTCATAAAAGGTCAAATTTATAGTCGCGAAGATCTGGTCGTCGACGGTGAGCTTGAAGGCACAATCGAGGCGCACGAGCACCGCATCACCGTCGGGCCGAACGGCAAGATTCAAGCCAACCTGAAAGGCCGCGAAGTAGTCCTGCTCGGCCAGGTACATGGCAATGTCGAGGCCACCGACAAGATCGAGATCCGCAAGGATGCCCGGCTGGTCGGCGATATCAAAACGGCGCGTATTGTCATTGAAGATGGCGCCTACTTCAAGGGAAGTATCGATATTTCGAAGGCCGAACCGAAAGCTGCACCGCAACCACAGCGTCCGGCGGGTCCGGTGACTGAATCAGCGCCAGTAGCGGCGCCGCCTCCTCCAGCGGCGAATCCGGCGTCCATGTCCGCCGAACGGAAACGGTAAGCTAAGGAGGCTGGGACATACAATTGTTGCGGGAGCGGTTGAAGAGCCTCATCCATGCCGGGCGGAATGGAATGGATTCCACCGCTCACGAATCCGTGCGCGACCGCTACGGAGCAGCGCAGAAACCGGCCATTCCGCGCCATAGTAATGGCCTCGAGCAGTTTTTTTTCGCGATCCGGGATACGGCCGGCCTGAATATCCTGGATCTGTCGGGCGCCAGCCAGGAAAATATCAATTTCATCACGAATTTGGGCCACCGTATCTATACGGAGAACTTCCTTCACATCGTCGACTCCACCTACCAGGCTGAGGATTCTCTTTCCGAACGTGCGCTTCAGGACCTGGGAGACCGCGTATTACAGCAATGTCTTGATTTTCCTGATCACTACTTCGACGGAGCGCTGGTGTGGGATAGCCTCCAGCATTTGAAGCCTCCCGTGCTTCAGATTGTCGTGGGTGGCCTTTTCCGGGTGCTGCGGCCCAATGCTTACCTTTTCGCGCTTTTCAGCGCACAGGAACGGGTGCAGGAGATGGACGCCTGCTCCTATCGCATCGCGGACTCCCAAACGCTGCTGCTAGCCTCCACGGGTTCGAGACCAGTGCAGTTTTTCAGCACGCGGATGCTTGAAAAGATCTTCCAACAGTATCAGACGGTGAAGTTCTTTCTCACGCGAGACCACTTGAGGGAAGTACTCGTAAAACGATAATCAGGCCAGACGCCCCTCTGCCTTCAGGCGCTCGAAGTGTGCGAGCGTTTTTTCCACGCCCTGCTTCAGCGGAGTGCGGGGAATATTTGCGATCTTCGCGCGCAATTGCGAATCGTCCATCCTGTAGGCCACCGGCACTTGCGGGCCTTTTGCGGTGATCAGCCGTGCCGCCCCCGGACGCATCGATTCGAGCAGTCCAATCAACTCGTTCATTTCGACGATATCGCCGGCGAGATTGAACACGTGTGCGCCTTCGAGCGGGGAGAACAGGCACGCGAGAAATGTTTCGGCAACGTCTTCGACGAATTGCAGGTCCATGTGTCCCGACAAGCGGATTTCAAATGGCTCGCCGCAAGCCAAAGCGCGCATGGCGAGCGTTGGATCCGCGGTGAGTCCGCTATCGCGCCCCACGCCATAGACGCTCCAGGGCCTCAGGCCCACACTCGAGATGCCGTTCGAGTCGAAGAATACCCGTGCATTCCCTTCGTTGGACTGTTTGAAAACGCCATAGTGTGTCGCGGGTTTGAGCGGATCGTCTTCATTCAGCTTACGGCTCTCGTAGGCGTCTCCGGGGCCCCATACGGCCGAGGAACTCGCATAGACGACGCGGACAGGCCTGCCGGCGTCGCGTGCCGCTTCAAATACGTTGAGAGTGCCGATGACGTTCACCATCGCACCCTGTACCGGGTGCTGCTGGCAGAAGGGCATCAGCACGGCGGCGAGATGAACGATGTGAGTAATGCCACCGTCACGAACCAGAGCTTTCACGCGGGCCGTATCTTCGATCGAACCCACCCGGGCCTCCACCCGGCGGAGTTCCTCTTCTGACGCGATGAGCGAAAGCCTGGGCCGCTCGGCATTCACATCGTAAGTCACCACCTCAACGCCGCGATCCAGCAGCTTTCTTACGGACCAGGCGCCAATGCATCCCTGCGCCCCTGTTACCAGTACACGCATCCCATCTCCAGAAATAAATCGATCGGTACGACCTCCGAATGTTAGCACGGGCCCGGCGCATGCCGGAGCAGGCCGTAAATTGATATTGTGATCGGGGGACAAGCATGATCTCTCGCAGATCTTTTCTGGCCGCCGGGGCCGCCGGGGCCTTGCCGCTGCGGCCGCAGAGCACGCCGGCGGCGCGCATCGAATCCATTTCGGTCATCAGCCAGGAGCCCGGCTATTATTGCGGATGGGCCACGCTCGCCGCGCGTAAAAACGGCGATCTGCTGGTGGCGTACTCCGGCGGACGGGAAGCGCATGTCTGCCCGTTCGGCCGCGTTGAGCTGATCCGCTCTTTTGATGGAGGCGCCAGTTGGAGCTGGCCTGAAGTGTTGATGGACACCGCCATCGACGATCGTGACGCCGGCGTACTCGAAACACCCGCGGGTACACTGCTGGTCACAACGTTCACATCGCTCGCTTACGAAGGTGTTCAAGCCCGCTCCAAAGGGTGGGAGCCGCAGCGCGTAGCCCGATGGGAAGCCGTCCAGCGGCGGACCACTCCGGAACAGCGCAAAGCCCTGCTTGGAACCTGGATGCTGCGATCCACCGACGGCGGCATGGCCTGGACCGCGCCGTACCGCGTTCCGGTGAACAGCCCGCACGGGCCCATCGCGCTGAAAGACGGCCGCCTGCTCTATCCCGGTAAGAAGCTTTGGGACCCTGGAAAAGAAGTTGGCGTGGCGGAGTCTTCGGACGACGGCAAAACCTGGCGCTGGCTTTCGGCCATTCCAACGCGGCCCGGCGACAAGGCAGCCGATTACCATGAGTTGCACGGCATTCAGGCGGACGATGGAACCGTCATCGTTCAGATTCGCAATCACAATCCCGAGAACGCGCGCGAGACGCTCCAGTGCGAATCGAGAGACGGCGGCAAGACCTGGACCACGCCCCACGCCATCGGTGTGTGGGGCCTGCCTTCGCATTTGCTGCGTTTAAGCAACGGACATCTGCTGATGAGCTACGGTTATCGCCGCGCCCCCTTCGGCAACCAGGCGCGTGTAAGTACGGATCATGGACGCACATGGTCCGGCCCAATTACGATCTCTGACGATGGCATCGGCGGCGACCTCGGATATCCGGCTACGGTCGAGTTGCCCGGAGGGAAGCTTATCACCGTGTGGTATGAGCTGATGAAGGGATCTTCGCGCGCTGTGCTGCGGCAGGCGGTGTGGGCGCTGGTGTAGCTGTCCGGATTATGAATTATACAAGACGTGCAATTCTTTCACTACTCGGTGCGGCGGCTGCTCGGGCGCAATCCGGTCTTCCCAACGTTGGCTTTCGCGCCAACACGGAAGGCCCTCGCTCGGAATGCGGTGTCGGCGCTCTCATGCCGTGGGCGGACTCCCTTTGGGCCGTCACCTACAACTCCCATATGCGTACAACCGGAACCGGACTCGGCCTCTTCCGTATCGACGAAACCCTGAAAGCCGAAATGGTGCATGAGCATAACGGCACGCATGCCAACCGGTTCGTTCATCGCGAATCGAACAGTATGTTCATCGGCCCATACCGGATCGACGCCAAAGGCAATATGACCTTCATGCCGGAGTTTGCCGGGCATCGTCTGACGGCCACCATTCGCCATTTAAGCGACCCGGCGAACCGCGTATACGCACTGACGATGGAAGGATTGTTCTTCGAATTCGACGTGAAGGACCTGAAGCCGCGGCTGTTGTTCGACCTGGTGAAGGAAATGAAACTCGCCAAACGTCCGCACTTCAAGGGCGGCTGTTCGGCACAGGGCCGTGTGACGGTTGCAAACAACGGATTCTACGAGTACGGCGAAGATCAGGCCGGCCTGTTTGAGTGGGATGGCAAAACGTGGAAGCGGCTCAGCGGCAAGCCCCACATGGATTGCGCGGCGCGCGGAAACATGGGACAGGTCCTGTTCTGCACCGGATGGGATGAGGCATCGGTGCTGTTGTGGGCGTTAGTAAAAGGAAACTGGCAGCGCTATCGTCTCCCCAAAGCCAGCCACGCGTTCCAGCATGCCTGGCAAACCGAATGGATGCGTATTCGGGAAGTGGAGACCGAGCATTACCTGATGGACATCCACGGCATGTTCTATGAATTGCAACCCATTCCTTTCGAGAACGCCATCTGGGGCGTGAAGCCGGTATGCCAGCATCTGCGCATCATCCCGGACTATTGCGCGTTCCGCGGGCTGCTCGCGCTCGGGGGCAACCAGACAACTCCGAATGGAGACAACAATCCTGTCGTCGGCCAGCCGCAATCGGGCATCTGGTTCGGCAAGACCGACGATCTCTGGTCATGGGGCAAGCCCCAAGGATGGGGCGGCCCCTGGCGCAAGGCATCGGTGGAGAAAGACGTCCCCTCCGATCCTTTTCTGATGACCGGTTTCCAATCGAAGATGATCCACGTCGCCACGGATCGCCCCGCCGAGTTCAACATCGAGGTCGATTTCCTGGGCGATGGGAGCTGGAAGCCTTATGAGACAGTCAGGTCCGGCAGCATCGGCTACGCCCACCACATTTTCCCGCAGGGTTTCTCCGCACACTGGGTTCGTCTTGTGCCGCGGCAAGCCTGTACGGCGTCGGCGGAGTTTTTCTATACGTAGCTCGATCGCATTAAGCTGCTACCATCGTTTCAATGAGCCAAGCATTACCCGAACCATGGCTTCGCGGGCCGATAGAAGGGGTGCATCCCGCCGTTGGCGCTGTTCTTCAATCGTTTCAGCAGGCGCGGGAAGATCTCGAAAAATGGACCGGGGACCTCTCCAAGGAACAGTTATGGATGAAGCCGGCGGATCTCACGCCCGTGGGCGGCCAGATACGCCATATCGCCGGAAGTATCGACAGGTTGTCTACGTATCTGGAAGGCCGTCAGCTCAGTGACGCACAGCTTCAGGAGCTGAAAGGGGAGATGGAGCCAGGCGCGAGTTTGAGCGAACTTTCCGCGCATTTAGAGTCCGTCCTGCGCCGCGTGGAGCAGCTTTGCCGCGGACTGGATCCCGCGAGTTTTCCAGAGGCGCGCGCCGTTGGACGCAAGCAATTGCCGACCACGGTCATGGGACTACTCATTCATATGGCGGAGCACACGCAGCGGCATGTTGGACAGGCGATTGTAACCGCCAAGCTGGTGCGTGGTGGGACCGCTTAGCCGGACTGCCGGCACTTTCTGGATACCTGTGTTACTGCTGATGTGCGGTTGTCCGAATCAGCCGAATACCTATGCGTCGCACTTGCGCCGCGAACCGATCGAGATCCCGGAGCGCGAACTCAGACCGTACGTCCAGATGGGAGCATTTGAGGCGTCAACGCATATCCTCCACGGAATTTCCTACGACATCCGCGAGCAGTCGTGGCGGTGGGCTGCTGATGACGCCGCGCTGCGCTTGCGAATGCCGGCGGCATCCGGCGTGCGGTTCGTGATGCATTTCACAATTCCCGAAGCAACGTTTCAGCGCACAGGCCCCGTGACATCGTCCGTCTTCGTCGAGGGCCGCGAGATCGGATCGATGCGTTGCGATTCGCCCGGCAGCTACTATTTCGATAAGCCGGTGCCGGACGGAATGGTTCCCGCCGGTACACGCGCCGAGGTTAGCATCCGCTCGGACAAAGCCTGGGTGGACCCGGTCAACAACGCGCGGCTGAGTCTTCAAATGGCCGAAGCGGGATTCGTGAAATGACAAAACTCCAGGGACTAGGGTTGTTCGTGTTGATGACGCTGCTGTTCCTGGTGGCAAACCGCGGCGCCTACCAAGGCTACTTTCATGGCGACGATCTCGACAATGTCAGTTGGACTCCCGGCCTCGAGAACTCGGAATACGCCTCCGCCCTGGTGTCACCCAAGCTCTCGCCGTGGAACTTCCGGCCCGTCGGGCATTTCTATTTCGCGGCGCTGGGTCGCACGGCGGGCCTGGACTATCGATGGTACGTTGCCGTGCTGCACGGTTTGCATCTGTTGAATGTCTGGCTGATATGGCTGTTGCTGCGGCGGCTGAACCTTGGGCTGGTCGCCGCTTCGGCGGGGGCGCTCGTCTTCGCATTCCACATGGGCGTATTCGAGGCGTTATGGAAACCCATGTATGTTTTCGATGTGCTCTGCGGCACGTTCTGTCTGCTGTGCCTGTTGCTGTATGTGCGCGGAAATCTGATTCTGAGCGTGCTTAGTTTCTGGCTGGCATACAAATCGAAAGAGGTAGCGATCATGCTGCCGGTTGTGCTGGCGGCGTGGGAATTCTGGCTGGCAGAGAAGCGGTGGAAACGTCTCCTTCCGTTCTTTTCGGTCTCGCTTCTCTTCGGGCTACAGGCAATCTTCCGGAACAGCGCCAAGAATGACGACTACACGTTCCACTTCACGTTGGATGCGTGGCGGATCACTGTTCCTTTTTATACGTCGAAGATATTCCTTCTGCCGTTTTCCGGACTGTTCACGCTGGTGTTTGCCGCTGTTTTTCGCGACCGCCGGGTATGGCTGGGCGTGGCGGCACTCTGGATACTTCTGCTGCCGCTGCTGTTCCTTCCCGGCAGAATCTTTCAGGCCTACTTGTACGTGCCGCTCATCGGCCTGGCCATCGCGATGGCCGCTATCAGCGCACGGCAGAAAACTGCCGTGGTTGCGGTGTTCTTTCTGTTGTTCTGGATTCCGTGGAACTACAGCCAAATGCGAATTGAGCGCCGCAAGATGTTGACGCAGTCCGATGAGAATCGCGCGTATATCACGCAAATGGCGCAGTTGCTGCGAAAAAAGCCCGCTCCGAAGGTAGTGGTGTATGACACGGCGCCCGAAGGCCTCCAACTGTGGGGCGTGGCCGCTTCGGTTCACATCCCGATCAATGACCTGAGCACCAAAATCTACCGCCTCGAGGATAAAGAAGCGGCAGAGGCGCTCCGGAACCCCGGCGTGATGGTTGTAAGCTGGGATCACGGCGCAAGGAAGTTATGGGCTGCATCGCGCACGGGCAACGAGCGCCGCACGGCTTACATTGAGATGAAGCCCGACACGCCCATCTGGCTGCTGACGGAAGGCTGGTTTCCGCGTGAGCACTTCTACCGCTGGACACGGCCCCGCGCGCGAGCCGGCTTATACCGGCCGGTTGATGCCCGCGAGTTTCAACTGATCGCGAACGTTCCGGACGACCAGATCCGCGCCACCGGACCGTTCGAGGTCTCGATCACAGCGGATGGCAATCTGATTGGCCGCCATACATTCAAAGAATCCGGGCTGCAAACGGTGAACTGGCGGGTTGCCGCCGCGCAGCCTGGCGATGTTGAAATAGAGCTGGCGATAGATCCCGGATTTGACCCTTCCGGCGGCAATCCGGCGTCGCTCGGTATCGCCGTGGCCGGAATTGGATTCGTGCCGCCAGGGCCATCCGGGAGGGTGCCCGAGTGAAGTTGTTTCTCGGAGTGGACGGAGGACAGAGCAGCACCACGGCTCTGATCGGCGATGAAACAGGACGCGTGCTAGGCAGGGGTCAGGGCGGACCCTGCAACCACGTCGGCGCGGCGGAAGGGCGCAAAAAGTTTACCGGAGCAATTGAAGGCTGCGTGTCGGCGGCCTGCGAGCAAGCCGGGCTCGATCCGCGGCAGCTTCATTTCGAATCCGCGTGCCTGGGATTCAGCGGAGGGCCGGCGGACAAGGAACCGATTCTGCGGGAGATTCTGAGCACCTCTTCGCTTACGGTGACCACTGATGCACTGATCGCGCTGGCGGGCGCAACCGCCGGCCAACCGGGCGTGATCACGATCTCGGGTACAGGCTCGATTTCATTCGGGCGCGGCCGGTCGGGTAAGACCGCAAGGGCCGGAGGCTGGGGCTACATTTTCGGCGACGAAGGCGGGGGATTCGATCTCACACGGCAAGCCCTGCGCGCCGCGCTGCGCTTCGAAGAGGGTTGGGGGCCGCCCACCAGCCTGCATGGCGCACTCCTCGCGGCAACGCGCGCGGAGGATGCCAACGATCTGCTGCACCGCTTCTACACGGCGGATTATCCGAGACCGGTGATCGCGGGCTTCTCCAAGTTAGTGGATGAAGCCGCCTGTTCGGGAGACCAGGTTGCGCGGGAGATTCTCATGGGTGCGGCGCAGCAGTTGGCAAGTATCACGGCCGCCGTTCGCGGCCAGTTGTTTCAACCGGGCGAAGCGGCGCGCGCCGCTTATATCGGGGGCGTGTTCAAGAGCCGGATGCTGCTCGAACGCTTTCGCAGTCTCGTCGAGCTCGAAGACGGCAATCTTTTCGGCCCGCCGGAATATGGCCCCGCCGCGGGCGCGCTTATCGAAGCCTATCGCACCGCGTGCATCGAAGTCGTATTGAGCAACCTGCCGGATCGTGAGAAATAACAGCGCGGTTTCCTGCATACTAGTGGGTTCATGATCCGTCCGAATGCGCACTCAATCGAATCCCTTGAAACGTTAATCCAACGAAACCGCCGCGGTGAAGGCGGCGGCATTACTTCTGTCTGCTCCGCCAACCCTCAGGTGTTGGAAGCGGCGGCCCGCGAAGCCGCCGGGGCCGGAACCATTCTCTGTGTCGAATCCACATCGAACCAGGTGAACCAGTTTGGCGGCTACACGGGCCTGACGCCCGCCGAATTCGCGGAGTTGGTCGGCAGCATCACGGAGCGTGCCGGGCTCGCGCGTGAACAATTGTTGCTCGGTGGGGATCACCTGGGACCCTATCCCTGGCGGAAGGAACCGGCCGCATCAGCAATGGAGAAGGCTTGCGAACTGGTCCGCCTTTGCGTGGCAGCGGGGTATTCAAAGATTCACGCCGATGCCAGCATGAATTGCGCCGACGACCCCGGCGGCGCACTCGATGAAAAGGTGATCGCGGAACGCAGCGCGCTGCTCGCCAAGGCCGCGGAAGAGGCGCACAGCCGTGTTCCCGGCGGCCCCGCGCCGCGTTACATCGTAGGGACGGAGGTGCCCGTGCCCGGAGGCGAACAGTCCGCGGGGGAACCGCCACCCGTCACCCGGCCCCAGGACGTCGCCCGCACCATCGAACTCGCCCGGAGCGCTTTCGCCGGACAAGGGCTTCAAGATGCATGGAGCCGCGTCATCGGCCTGGTGGTGCAGCCGGGCGTCGAATTCGGCGATGCGGTGGTGTTCGATTACGATCCGGGCAAGACCCGCGAACTGGTGGCCGCGCTACCGCCGGATCCGCAATTGAGCTACGAAGCCCACTCGACGGACTATCAGACCGGCGGCGCGCTCCGCCGCATGGTACAGGATCACTTCGCGATATTGAAAGTCGGACCGTGGCTGACGTTCGCATTCCGCGAAGCGGTGTTTGCCTTATCGGCAGTCGAGCGGGAGTGGCTCG
This sequence comes from Bryobacteraceae bacterium, assembly GCA_035714225.1. Taxonomy (GTDB): domain Bacteria; phylum Acidobacteriota; class Terriglobia; order Bryobacterales; family Bryobacteraceae; genus CAADGY01. Next base: position 18,263 of record DASTMK010000583.1, read on the forward strand.
GCGGGCGGCGAAGCACCGCCGTGTCTCAAGTGCGCGAAGCCCTGGAGCAGGCGATGCTGCAAAACCCTGAATACTGGCGGCCGTATTACACCGGTAGCGATGAGGACCTGCGTTTTGCAAGAGCCTTCAGTTACAGTGACCGTTGCCGCTACTACTGGCCGCAGCCCGCCGTGCAAGCGGAGCTGGAAAAGCTGTGGAACAACCTGACCGCCTCGACGCCACCATTGACTCTGCTGAGCCAGTACCTTCCCGCGGAGTATGAAGCGGTGCGATCCGGCGCAATCGCAAACGAACCGAAAGCGCTGGTTCAGGAACGCGTCCGGCGCGTGTTGCGAACCTACGCCGCGGCTTGCGAACCGGTGGGGCAAAGCTCAGACTGATTGCGTTCTGCCCGATTCCGCGGCGCGGTAGGCCGCAAACACCGTTTTCAAAACATAGAGGCTGTCGTCAACAGTCAAAGGCCAGGGGTCGAGACCCGCTGAGGCACGGGCGATGGCGCGAACGAATTCCGTGTAGCCGGCAGGTACGGCCGGGCCTTCGAACTTGTGCATTTCGCCCCGGCTGTACCATTCAAGCGGCGGCTTATGGGTATGCTTCTGTACCGCCAACCAGCCTTCCGAGCCCCAGATTTTGACGAGCGAATGATAGCTGCGGTCCAGATAATAGCCTGATGTCAGGGTGCCCAACGCGCCGTTGTCAAAACGCAGGGCGACCACAGCCGCGTCTTCGGTGTCGAGCGGCTGTCCGCCCACGTTCGCTGTGAAGCCCGCTACCTCGCGAATCCGTGAGTTCGTCAGATACATGGCAAGATCGAGCCAGTGAATGCCGAGCCAGATCAGGTGCCCGCCACCGGCACGCTTTTTCTGCGCGACCCACGTCTTGTGGTAAGCGGGACGTGTGAGGCGCGTCTGGTCCGCCACCATTTGCAGATCGAGACCATAGGGCTTGCCAATGGCTCCGGATTCGACGACGCGCTTCGCTTCGAGCAGGAGGGGATCGACGCGATTGGCAAGCGCGAGAACCAGCGAACGCCGCGCCTGCCGGGCTTTTTCGACCAGCACTTCAAAATCCGCAAGGTTCGTGCAGGCGGGCTTCTCGGCCAGCACGTCGCAGCCCGCGCCAAGTGCCGCGGTAATGGCCGGAGGTGCCAGAGCGGCCTCCATCGTGACGAGAGCCATTTGGGGCTTGTGGATGGCGAAGAGCTCCTTCGGCGAACGGTATGCGCCTGCCAGCTTTGCGCCGAGCGCCTTTCGCGCGGACGGCTCGACTTTACCGCCGGCATCCGCGAGATAGACCGAAGAGACCTCTTCGGTTTTGGCCAACCCTTCCAGGTACGCTCCAAGATGCGGCGCGGCTTCATGCGTCAGCAGGGCGACCGCGACACGCTTGTCTTGCGCTGGGAGAGCGGAGGCCGCAAGGGCCTGTGCGAAGGTGCGTCGTTGCATCGGCATTGAAGTTATCACAGGCCGGCAGCCGTGGGAAACTCGCTATATGCGCGAAAAGGTACGTTGGGGTGTTCTCGGTGTCGCAAAGATTGCGGCCGTGAAGGTGATTCCGGCAATGCAAAAAGGGGAATGGAGCGAGGTCACCGCGATTGCCTCGCGCGATATCGCCAAAGCCAGAGCCGCCGCGGAGCGGCTGGGCATCGGGAAGGCGTACGGGTCCTATGAAGAGCTGCTCGCGGACCCGGATGTGGAGGCGGTCTATAATCCGTTGCCGAATCACCTGCATGTGCCGTGGTCCACGCTTGCGGCCCGCGCGGGGAAGCACGTGTTATGCGAAAAGCCGGTTGCGATGAGCGTGGCGGAATGCCGCGGGCTGATGCAAGTGCGCGACGAAACGGGTGTAAAGATCGGTGAAGCGTTCATGGTCCGCACGCATCCGCAATGGCTGCGTGCGAGGGAGTTGGCGCATTCGGGCGGGATCGGCGAACTGCGCGCCATCGTGGCTGCATTCAGCTACTTCAATCGCGATCCGGGTAACATCCGGAACGTGCCCGAATATGGCGGAGGCGGACTGATGGACATCGGCTGTTATCCCATCCACATTTCGCGCTTTCTGTTTGGTGAGGAACCGGCGACCGTCAGCGCCGCGATGGACCGCGACCCGGAAATGGGCATCGACCGTCTGGCCTCTGCGATTCTGGAATTTCCGTCCGGCCATTGCACCTTCACCTGTAGCACGCAACTGGTCCCCTATCAACGAGTCCAGATCCTTGGCACCAAGGGCCGCGTGGAGGTGGAGATCCCATTCAACGCGCCGCCGGACCGCTCCTGCCGCTTGTTTGTGGACAACGGGGCCGACGTGTTCGGAAGTGGAGTCCGGACGGAAGAATTTGCGATTTGCGACCAGTACACCATTCAGGGAGACGCTTTTTCTCGCGCTATTCGAGAAGACGGGGCAGTGCCCACGCCTCTCGAGGATTCCCTCTCGAACATGGCCGTCCTGGAGGCAGCGTTCGAATCGGCGCGGACCGGCCGGACAGTGCGGGTTCCCGGTCTTCCGGCAACGGAGCGGTAGACCCGGCGGCCTCGCCAACCGCTTGCTTGCGCGCGCGGCTCAGCTACAAGTCGTGGCTATGGAGACCCGAGCCGGTGAAAGGAAATAGTGGTTCCTGTTCCGAAGCGGCAACGCCCGCCCGTTAGTGGTCCCGAAACGGGTTCCTCCGGCATGCGAAGCGTGATCTGGTACACGCCGATAAAACCGGGCGCTAATCCTGAAAACAGTGTCTCTGCATCCGTGGTGAAAGGCTCGAACCGGCAGACTGTGTCTGTCAATGTGGGAAACAGAACGTCGGCAGGCGCGGGCTCCCCTGTCCGGGGTGGGCTCGCGACGGGCCCGACTCCCGTGGCGTAGATATGGATCACCTCTCCGGGTTTCGGGGTTGTTGTGAGCAGGCCGCCAAAATCGCCGCGCACCATCTTGAAACTGAACAGGCTGGTTTCACCGGCGGCGAGCGGTTCAAGCTGGGGCGCGACCTCTGAAACCATTATCCGGTCCACCTGCTGGAAGGGAGATTCGGATGGTACTTCCAGACGGAGCCAAGCGGATCCAACCGGCTGTTCCCAAGGAACCTGAACGCCCACGGTATTCGAATCAGCAAAGACTATTGGCAACGGCTGTTCATTGAGTAGAACGCTTTTCTCCAAATGCGCGGCAAATTGCGGCAGCGTTCCTTCGAGGCGTACGAGCGATCCGGGGGCACCCCGGATCAAGCCACTCACGTAGGGAGTGGCGGGGACGAGCGTGGTAGTGCCGAGAGGCTTGCCGGCGGCAAGATCGATGCGTGCGATACGGCCCGTCGTTGTGACCAGGAAGGCCGCATTGCCCCATCCACTCAAGGTGCCCTCGCTAACCATCTCTCCTTTAGAGAGCGGCAGAGGCCACACTTCGCCCGTGGCCGTCGAAGCGATAAAAGCAGATCCTTCCAGACGGCCCTCGGCCACACGAAACAGCACCCACTGCCCGTCCTGGCTGAGCCCCATCGGATAAACCAGTTGGCCGGAGCGCTGGGGCTCGAAGAGCACAACGTCTCCGCCGGTTGAAATATTGCGCGCCAGAAGCCGGGGCTGCGGCCCTTCCGGTGTAAGCAAGAGCTGCGTGTACAACAGGAATTTCGCGTTGTCGCTGATGGACCAGATGGAGACGGGGCCCGAGAGCGAGACAGGAGTGAACTGTCCGTCGCGCCAGAGGCCGAGCGCTGTGGGACCAGGTGTTCCGGCCAAGGGCCGCGTACCTACTACGGTGCCATCCGATGCAATGGCGAACGTTTGCAAAGGAGGCGATGGAACATTGGTTCGCACCCCTGTTTCAAGATCGATCAGGGTTGTCTCGGCCGTCGCATCCGGGGGGCCCGGCGCTGACGTCAGCAGAGCCCAACGGCCGTTGCGGCTCATCTGCAAGGAACCGGGCCCGAGCACGGCGTTCCGCCGGCCGCGCACTTCCGCCCGCGCCTGTACGTATACGCAGGGATTCTGCTGTTCGCATATGCCTTGCAGGGTGAAGCCAACGATTTGCCCGTCGCTTGAAACCTGTGGCATGCGCGCGCCATCGCCGCTGCTGGCCTGACTGGTGGGAGCAAGCGCTCCACGCTCGGCGAAGACCTCGATGCCCTCCGGTGTCACACGGTAGATGCGCGACTCAGGAAAGTACCCGACCGGCATGCCCGGAAAGATCAAAGTCGAGGAGAAGTAAAGATGGCGGCCGTCATCGGTAGCGGCCAGTTCGTGAAACTGCGCGGATAAATTTATCGAAGCGGCTAACAAAAGCACAAGCAAAAAGCGCATAGTGTAATTTTAGACCGGAAGATCTGTTGTTATCGGGGCCCTACTCATTCCGCAATACTTCGAGCGGTTTCTGGCCGAGAATACGGTACCCGGCGAGCCACCCGGCGCTTGTGGCAAGTAAGGCCGTGAATGCAATAGCAAGAAGATTCGGCACCGGATCAAAGCGGAAGCCGGCATCGAAAAAGCGCTGTAGGAGAAGTGCCGAGAAAGCGGTGGCCAGTATACTTCCCATCAACCCCGCGACGGCACCGAGCACGATGAACTCGATGGAAAAGATGCCGGAGACGCGCCGCCGCGTAGCGCCAAGTGCCTTGAAGATGGCGATCTCCCGGACGCGGCGAAACCGCGTGCCTGCCACACTGGAAGCGAGCACAATGGCGCCCGCGAGGATCGCAAACGAAGAGACGAAGCGCACCACGATGGCGATCTGGTCGACAACCTCCTGAACAATTTCGAGCACATCCGCTGCATTTACGATGGTGACCGTCGGGTAGCGGCGGTATGCAGCCCGCTGGAGCGCTGCGACATCTTTCGCACGCACCCTCATGCCGCCGTAGTAGATCGCCGGCAATCCTTCGAGCGCGCCGGGAGTAAAAACAAATTCGACGCTCGATCCTGGGCGGACCGCCTCCGTGCGGTGGATACTCGAGACCTGTGCGGAAAACGTCCGGCCGGACGCGCTGAATTCAAGACGCGCCCCGGGCTGGATGTGAAGAACTTCAGCCGCATCTTCGGACACCGAAACTTGCGGCGGGCCCGGATTTCGCTTATCCCACCATTGCCCGCTCACAATTTCAGTGTCGGAAGGCTTTTCTTCCGCGTGTGTGACCAGGCGTGTCCGGTAAAACCGGCGTCTCCGGGCGTCATTCGAAGCCTTTTCTACCGGTACGTCGTCGATGGATTCCAGCTTGGCCGAAACGGCGGCAACCACTTCGGGAGGCTTCTCAACACCCGGCTGTTTGGAAAGCAGATCGAGCAATCCCGCACGCTCACGCTCGGTGACGTTGATCAGAAAAACATTGGGCATTTCCGGAGGCGCGCTGCGAATCATCTGCAACAGCATGGAGCGCTGCACCAGAAAAACGGTGAGAGTGAACATGACCCCCACCCCTAGCGCCGCCAGGATGAAGGGTGTTTGTGTACCCGGGCGGTATAGGTTCGCCAGTCCATGGCGAACCGTCGCCGGCAGCGTGATGGGACCGTGTTCCACTACAGCTTTCAGGCCGGCGAGCAGAAGCTTCCCGAAGCCGGCCATCAGCACGAGACTCACGAACAGACCGCCGGCGAACCAGCCGCCGATACGAGCGGAGTACGAGAGCGAACCACCGGCGAGCGTAGCTGCGAGCACACCCAATCCGGCGAGAATGACGGCCCCGCCTACCGCCGCGCTACGAAGATTCCGGCGGCGTTCGGTCCACGAAAGCCGCGCTTCGGGCATATCACGCCGGAGGATAAGACCCGGCCGGATCCGTCTGATGCCGGCCAGGGGAGGCCATGTGAAAAGCAGTGTGGTCAGGATACCCGCGCTCATGCCTTGCAACAACGTCCAGAAATCGATTCGGATGCCGGGGCCAATCGGGAAGTAACGGGAGAGCAAGGCGGGGAAGGCAGCCTGCACAAGAAACCCCACCGCGACACCGGCGAGCGAGCCGATCAGGCCCAGCGAAAGGGTTTGAAGCAGGTAAATCCGGATGATCTGTGGCGATGCCGCACCCAGGCATTTCATCACGGCAATCGAATCCATTCGCTGCCGCAAATGGGAATGTACCGCGGTGGCGACACCGAGAGCGCCCACAATCAACGAGATCAGGCTTACCAGGCTCAGGAACGTTGTAGCGCGATTCAGCCCACGGGTAATCAGCGGATGCGTCTGGCGGAAGTCGGCAATAAGCGTCGAAGGAAAGACACGTTGCAACTCCGCCCGTACGGCTTCCACGCCCGGCCCCGGCGATGGAAGTTTGAACAGAAAGCGCTGCGAAGCGCGGCTGCCCGGCACCATGATTTTCGAACGGTCCAGTCCTTCGCGGCTCAGCATTACACGCGGCCCCACGTTCAGGCTTCCGGTCATGCGATCCGGCTCCATCGTGACGATTGCCGCGATACGGTAATCGCTTTCACCAAGACGAATCGTGTCGCCGATCGATGCATCCAGCCGCAGCAGAAGATCCGCCGAGACGACAACGGTGTCCGGCGTCAGCTTCTCGCGCAGCGTGCCGCCGGTGCTCAGCCGGATCTGCCCGTAGAAGGGGTACAAGACGGGCTCGACCGCTTTCACCGAAACCAGCAGAGGATCCGGAAGATTGGGAGTGGACACCATGGAGACCGTTTCGGTGATCCATGTCCGGACGATCCCTTTCCGTTCGAGCGCCGTCATGGCGGCCGATTGCGCCGTGTCGGGCATCTCGAACATACGAACCGACAGGTCCGCCGCCATAAGGGTTCTGGCCTCGCGGAGAAGCATTCCGCGAAATGCTTCGCTGAAGCCGCGCACGCCGGTGATGGCGCCCACTCCCGCGGCAACCGCCAGAATCACAAAGACGAATTTGCCTTTGGCGGCGCGCGCCTCCCGCCAACCGATACGGAAAGCGGTGCGCCAGGGGAAGCGGTTCATAGCTCGTCCGCCGCGATCACTCCGTCGCGCAGCAGGACGCGCCGGTCGGCTCGTGCGCTGATCTCCTGATCGTGCGTTACAAGGACGAGAGTCGTCTCTTCACGCCGGTTCAGGCCGATCAGGAGATCGAGAACCATGCGGCCATTCGCCGTGTCGAGATTGCCCGTCGGTTCGTCCGCCATGATGATAGGCGGACGCAAAACGAACGCGCGAGCCAGGGCGACACGCTGCTGTTCGCCGCCTGAAAGTTGAACCGGATAATGATCGCGCCGGTCGAGCAAGCCCACTTGTCCCAGCAGTTCACGGGCACGTTTCACGCCGGTATGATTTTCCCCGGCCAGCTCCAGCGGCAGCAGCACGTTTTCCTCGGCCGTCAGCGTTGGGATCAATTGGTAAGACTGGAATACAAACCCGATTTTGCGGCCGCGGATCCGCGCCAGCTCATCTTCTTCCAGCCCGGTGATATCGTTTCCGTCGATGACGACGCGGCCGGAGGTTGCCGTGTCGAGCCCCGCAAGCAATCCCAGGAGTGTGCTTTTGCCGCTTCCGGATGGCCCCATGATGGCCACGAACTGCCCGCGTGGAATCTCCAGATCGATACCCCGAAGGATCTCCACCGTGTGCGCCCCCGAATCGATGGTCTTGGTGAGTCCTGATGCGTGAATCATCGGACTATGTTTCGACATGCAGTCCCATTCACCATTATGATGAGTCTTGAGTGAGGGTTCTGATTTTTCTCGCCGCCGGTCTGCTTCTGGCGGGTTGCCGCAGCGATCGTGAAGCCGCGCGGCAGCCGCCGCGGGATGCCGCTGATTCTGATATGACTTCACCCGCCGATAAGCGCCCGGTGATCGTTGCGTTTGGAGACAGCCTGACGGCGGGGTTGGGCGTGGACGCAGGAAAAGGCTATCCGGATTTTTTGCAGGCGATGCTGGACGCACGCGGATACGCCTACCGTGTTGTGAACCAGGGCATCAGCGGGGACACCACCAGTGGCGGCGTGGAGCGGCTGGATGCGGTGCTGGCCATGAAGCCGGAAATCGTGATCCTCGAATTGGGCGCAAACGACGGATTGCGCGGGCTTCCGCTGGCGTCTACACGTGCGAATCTGGATGAAATGATCGAAAAGCTAAAACAGGGCGGCGCCCGGGTGATCCTGGCGGGAATGACGCTACCGCGCAACTATGGCCCCGGTTATATTCGCGATTTCGAGCGCATCTTCACCGATCTGGCAAAGAAGCATTCGGCGCCGCTGATCCCGTTTTTTCTGGCCGGAGTGGCTGAATCCGGCGAGCATATGCAAGCCGACCGGCTTCATCCCACGGCGGAAGGTAACCGGGTAGTGGCGGCGAATGTCATGAAAACACTGGAACCCTCGTTGAAAAAAGGTGAAGCCGGGCAAGCGCCGCATTAAAATGACGGAAGAAGGGCTGCTTCTACGCGTAGCTGTTACGAGCGGCGGAGCCATTGTACATATCTGTGAGTAGAGATCTATCCAGTCCCGGCACCGAAGCTTATTTGCGGTGGGAAAGTACGAGCGGATCCGTATCGGTGGAGTTGAGCCGGGAACTGATCCAGATGCTGCGAGGTGAAGTATATCGCGGCGTGCAGGCTCTTCCGCGGCGCGGCGCCGAAGTCGGCGGCCTTCTGCTTGGACGGTTCTCGAGCTCCAATGAGACCTCCGTGCGCGTGGAATCGATCGAACCGGTTTCGTGCGAGCACCGCTTCGGCCCTTCGTTCATCCTCTCCGATAACGATCGCACCGGTCTGGAGCAGATGCTCGCCGCGTACGAATCAGACGAAGAAGTGGCAGTGGTGGGCTACTACCGAAGTTGTACGGGACGAGACATCGAGCTGGATGAGGCCGACGAAGAACTGGCTCGGATGTATTTCACCGATCCCCGCCAGGTTTTTCTTCTTATCAAACCTCTATCGCTGCGCGAGTGCATTGCAGCGTATTTTTACAAGGAGCGTGGACGGTTCCTAACCGAGGGCAAGCCATCGTTTTCGCTCAATGCCGAATACACGAGCACACCTACGGTACCTGAAGAACCGGCAGTGCAGCCAAGCGCTCCGATACCCCCTGCGGAAACGCGCCACTTCGAGCCGCCTATAGTCGAGCCGCCTATGGTGGTACCCGATACGGTGCGCCACCGTCGTCGCGCGCGCCGCGAGGAAGGACGTGAGGAAGAAGAAAAGCAACCCGGCCGCCTCCGGCGCCTGCTGTTGACCTTTGTGGCTTTTGTCGCGATGGTTGGTCTGGCGTTCTTCCTGGGTTGGTTGAATCCTGCACGTGAGCCGCGCTTCAGCGACCTCGGCCTGAACGTACACCAGACCTCGAACGGCCTGGAAGTGGTGTGGGATGGCGCAAAAGCCGCGTCGCAGGATGCCCGGCGCGGTGTTTTATCCATCACCGATGGGGCGTCCGAAAATGCAGTCGAGCTGAACCGGGCGGCATTGGAACGCGGGAAGTTCGTTTACGAACCCGCCAGCAACGACGTGTTGGTGCGGCTCTCAATTTACGGAGCGGCCGGCCAGCCTGCGGGTGAGTCTTTTCGTGTCGTAGTGGTGCCGCAGAAGACGCCGCCTCCGGCCAAAGCAGCGCCGGCCATCGAGCCGCCGCCACAGATTGCGCCCACGCCTCCGTCTGTGAACGCGGCCAGGCACGTCAAAGCAGAAGCGCCTCGCATACCCCCGCCGCCGGCTGCAAAACCCGCGCGCCAGCAGACGCCTGTCGCATCTGCTATCGCCGTTCCGGCCAAGGCGATTCATGAAGTCCGGCCGGGGATTTCAGAAGGTATCCGCTCGCGAATCCGGGGCACGGTGGTCATCGCGGTGGAAGTCCGCATTGACGCTACCGGTAAAGTCACCAGCGCCGTACCGCAGGGAAGGGGCGATGTGGTTTACACCTATCTTGCTTCCCGAGCCGAAGAAGCGGCCAAGCTATGGCGTTTCGAGCCGGCCCGCACAAAAGACGGCACCCGCATAGCCAGCACGAAAACCGTCTATTTTGTTTTTAAGGGCTGAGCGGTTCACTTCAGCGTGCGCACCTTGATAGACGAGAGCGATTGGCCCGAACGATAGACGCGTTGCGTTGCCTTCATGAAATCCGCCTCTGTTGCTTCGTGAATCGGGACGAATTTCTGTGGGTTGCGGTCCACCAGCGGAAACCAGGAGCTTTGAATGTGAACCGCGATTCGATGGCCTCGCCGGAAGGTGTGATAGACGTCGGGCATCGTGAACGCAACCTTGGTCACACGGCCGGGCTCGAACGCTTCCGGTTTTTCGAAGCTGTTGCGGAACCTGCCCCGGAAGGGCTCCCCGCGCACCAGTTGCTGATAGCCGCCCATCTTCACACGTGTGGGATTCGGCTCCGGGTCGGGAAAAGTGCCAGGGTAAATATCCACCAGCTTCACCACCCAGTCTGAATCCGTGCCGGTGGTGGAGACCAGCAAATTGCATTCAATGGGTCCGGCAACGGTGAAATCCTCCTCCAGTTCGCCCGTCTGATACACCAGCACGTCGGTCCGCCGCGCCGCAAATCTCTGGTCGGAGGTCATGTAGGCGGAGGCCATACCCGGGGCGATCTCGTCCGTGAAAGGCACCGGTTTCGAAGGGTCGCTCACGTATTCATCGAACGCGTTTTGAGCGGTATTCCCGGGCGCTTTGAGGGAAAGCTTTCCGCCGGCGTCGAAATAGAACGTTTGCTCCGCCGCCTGGCCCGGAGGCCAGCTATCGTGCTTCCGCCACTGATTCCGCCCGGTTTCGAAAACGTAGGCTTCCGGCAACTTCGGATCTTCCTTGTCCTTCAGGTGGCGCAAGAAAAAGGGAAACATCATCTGTTCGCGAAAGAATCTGCCGGTCTCCGAAGCAAATCTGGCATTGCCCAGACGGTCTCCCCTACCCATCCAGCCGCCGTGCGACCACGGCCCGATAACCAGCATGTTGTTCGCGCCGGGACTCTGCTTTTCAGCGGCCTGGTAGACGGCGAGCGGCCCGAACACGTCCTCCGCATCGAACCAGCCGCCCACTGTCATCATCGCCGGCTTGATGTTCTTGAGATGCGGGCGGATGTTGCGGGCTTGCCAGAAAGAATCGTAGCGATCGTGCTCCATGAGTTGTTTCCAGGAGGCCTCTTCGCGGCCGAAGAGCGTTGTGCGGATGTTTCGAAGCGGGCCGAGGCGCAGGAAGTACTCGTAGCCGTCGGGCGTTCCCAGGTCGAACCGGCGCGGGGGCACGCTGGTGCCCGGCTCTATCCAAGGCTGGCCGAAGAAGATGAAAAAATCGAACGCGTGCGGAAGGAAGAGCGCACCGTTGTGCCGCCAGTCGTCCCCGATGAACCAGTCCGCGATGGGTGCTTGCGGGGACACGGCCTTTAGTGCCGGATGCGCGTCAATAGCCGACATCGCGGCGTAGAAGCCGGGGTAGGAAATTCCCCAGACACCAGCCTTGCCGTTATTGTTGGGAACGTTCTTGACGAGCCAGTCGATGGTGTCATAAGCGTCGGTGGTTTCATCGATGTCCTTAGGCCCGCGCTTCACCGTGAGATAGGGCCGCATATTCACGAACTCGCCTTCCGACCTCGTGCGCCCGCGCACGTCCTGATAAGCGAAGATGAAGCCTTCGCGCATGAATTTATCCAGGTCTTCGCCAATACCTCTGTAGTTGTCCGAGCCGTAGGGAGAGATCGTATACGGCGTCCGCTGGAGAAGGATCGGATAGGGAACGGAAGTATCCTTCGGAACATAAACTGCCGTGAACAGCCGTACCCCATCGCGCATGGGGATGAGGTGCTCGTACTTGGTGTAGTGGGCCAGGAAGTAATCGCGGCGCTCCTCTGCTGCTTTGCGCTCAGGCGAAGACGGAGCCTGCGAGTACAACGGAGCCTGGAGACAGGCTGCGACGGCGACGGCGGCGAGTAGTTCGACAAAACGTTTCATGGGGACATGAAATATATTACGCAAAAGCTTCGCGCAAAACTTTGAGGCTCTTGGGTACGGCCGTCGAGGCAGGTTCCTTTCCCTCCATTTCGAGCGATACCCAACCGCGATATCCCGCCTTGCGCAGAATGCCGGCGATGCGCTTGTAATCGAGATCGAGCGTGTACCATTCACCGCCGCCATAGTACGTCTTTGCCTGCACGATGGAGGCCTCTGGAGCGAGTTGCGCGATTCCGGCGTAAGGGTCGCCGGCGTAGTTTCCTGTGTCCAGATTGATGCCCAGCCAGGGCGAATTAATCGCGCGGTAGATGTGCAGCAGGGTCTCGGGCTCTGTTGTCAGACCCCAATGATTTTCCAGCGCGAGCAATACACCCGCCTTCTCCGCGTGAGGCAGGCATTGCTGGATGGAATCGATGCACCACCGCACGGCATCTTCGTTCGTGTAGCCGTCAAGCGGCGACTCCTGGCCTTTCACTTTCATAAGGTCATCGAAAGACTTGATGGTTTTCCAGCGTCCGGAGTTCAGGCGGATCGCCGGGATTCCCAGTTGCGCCGCAATGTCGATGCAGCGTTTGGTATGCGCAATGTGCTTCTGCCGCTCTGCCGCATCCGGCCAGACGAAGTCCTGGTGTATGGATAGCATCACAAGCGCCAGCCCGTTTCGAAAAGCCCGCTTCTTCAGGTCGTTCAGATAGGACGTGGTTTCATCGCGCATCTGGCGATGCAGAATCTCGACCCCGTCGAACCCGAGCCGCGCGGCATCGTCGATCACCTGCTCGATGGGATACTTCTCGGTTCGGAAGTGCCAATAAGAGTAGGTGGAGACTGCCAGCCGTATACGGTCACCCGGAGATTGGGCGGGACTCTGCCCGGACGCTCCGAATAGCGGGGCCGCAGCGGCCGGAATTAACACGTCTCTTCGTGACATTCGCATGAATGGCCTCTCGCCTGTCTCATCATCTCAGGAAACTATGGGAACATGGTCCCAAGAGGCGGCATTGCAGGTTCTCCGAATCCGTGCGCGTACGGTGCTAACGCTTGTTCTTTGCCTTGCCGGTGGATGGCTGTCCGGTTCTTCGATGAGTGCGCAGCAGGCGGTCACTTCCGCTACGCTGGGCGGCCGGGTTGAGGATGCGAGCGCCGGTGTTCTCCCGTCCGTTCTGGTCACGGTAGACGACACCCTTCGTGGCCGGAATTTCGCCGCCAGGACGGACTCCGGCGGGCGGTACCAGTTTCTGCGTCTTGCCCCGGCGGACTACATTATCCGCGTCGAGGACCCGCGCTTTGAAAAATACGAGCGCCGCTTGCCGCTGTTGGCGGGACAAGCCGTCGACCTCCCGATTGTGCTTCGTGTCGCGGGCGTTGGCCAGTCGCTTGCCGTTATCGCGGAGGCTCCTGTGCTCGAATCGGTTCGGACCCAAATCGGTGAGACCATCGGTGCTCACGATATCGGCGGGCTGCCGCTAAACGGGCGCAACTTTCTCGACCTGGCCTTGCTGGCGCCCGGGGTTTCCCGCACGAACACCGGTACGCCGCAGCAGTTCGCCGAAACGTCCGCTGTGCCGGGAACGGGAATCTCCATCGCCGGACAGAGAAATCTGAATAACGCATTCATTGTGGACGGTCTCTCGGCCAATGACGACGCCGCCGGTCTCGCCGGCAGCTTTTACAGCCAGGAGGTCATTCAGCAGTTCCAGGTTGTCACTTCGGGCGGTAATGCCGAGTTTGGACGCGCCTCCAGCGGAGTGGTCAACATCATCACGAAATCGGGTACCAACCAGTGGCACGGAAGCGCATACGGGTTTCTCCGGAACCAGCGGTTCGATGCGCGAAATCCTCTTGCAACACGGAAGGACCCTCTAACCCAAACGCAGTACGGCGCCAGCGCCGGCGGACCGCTCATACGCGGGCGCACTTTCCTGTTTTCAAACTTCGAGCAGGCGCATCGGAATGCGGCGGGGTTCATCACCATCGCACCGTCCAATGTTCAAGCTGTCAATGCCTTGCTCGAACGTGTGGCATACCGCGGCCCCACGCTTCGAACCGGGGAGTATGCAACCGGCTGGGATTCGGTGAACTATTTCGCGCGCGTCGACCATCAACTCACCTCGTCGAACCAGTTGACGGTGCGATACAGCCTCTATGACATCGCCAGTCCGAATGCGCGTTCGGTAGGGGGTCTGAATGCGGAGAGCCGCGGAACCCGGCTCGACAACCGCGACCAGACGGTAGCCCTGAGCGATATGGCTGCGCTGTCTTCGCGGGACCTGAACGAACTGCGCGTGCAATTCACCCGAAGCCGGCTCTCGGCGCCCGGTAATGATTTCATCGGACCGGCGGTGAATATCGCGGGCATCGCTAATTTCGGCGCGTCCACCACGTCTCCCACCGCGCGGGACAACGACCTGTATGAAGTGAGCGATTCCATCTCCATACAGCGCGGCGCACATTTGTTCAAGGCCGGCGCCGATTTTCTTTACAACCGTCTGGCGATCGATTTTCCCGGAAGCCTTGTGGCGGCCGTATACTCGTTTCCATCGCTGGCCGCCTTCGATGCGGGGCGATATTCGACGTTTCAACAAGCCTTTGGAGAGCCCCGCCAGCGGCAGCGCAATCCGAATATGGGATGGTTTGCGCAGGAGGAATGGAAACCCGCCGCAAACTGGGCCATCAATGCCGGTGTGCGCTACGATTTGCAATTCCTGCCTTCCCCGATTCAACTGGATCGCAATAATATCGCTCCGCGAATCGGCATCGCCTGGTCGCCGCCGGACCGCAAGACCGTTGTGCGGGCAAGCTACGGCCTCTACTACGACCGCGTACCGTTGCGGGCCACTTCGAATGCCTTGCAGCGCGACGGAAGCCGTTACCGTGTGGCACTTCTGGCCTTCGGCCAGGACGGCGCTCCCTTATTCCCGGCCCAGTTGAATGCTTTTCCCGCCGGGCAGTTTATCAACATCACAACCATCGATCCCAAAATCCAGAACAGTTATAGCCATCAGGCAGGCTTGCAGGTGGAAAGAGAGCTGGCGCATGCGACCGTTTTGTCTGTGGGCTATCAGTGGGTACGCGCCCTGCACCTGATCCTGTCGCGGAATGCGAACGTGCCCACCTTGTCCGCGGCGGACGCAGCCGCGTTGGGAGTCCCGAATCTTGGCCGCCCGGATTCGAGGTATGGGAATATCGGCCGCTATGAGGGTGCCGGCGATTCGTATTTCAACGGCCTGTTCCTGAGCCTCCGCTCGCGCCCGTGGAAAGGGAGCGAACTGCGTGTATCGTACACGCTGTCCAAAACCATCGATGATGTAGGCAATTTCTTTTTCAGCACGCCGCAGAACAATTTCGATCTGCGGGACGATCGCGGGCTCTCGGACAACGACCAGCGGCACCGGCTTTCCGTCGCGGCGGTGCTCGATTCGCCCGTGCGGTCCGGACCAGGGCCCGGCCGGTACCTGCTTTCCGGCTGGCGGTTGTCGCCATTGTTCCTGTACACATCGGCCCTCCCGTTTAACGCGCAGGTCAATTTCGATCGCAACCAGGACACGAACCTGAATGACAGGCCGTTCGGGATGGGGCGGAATACGGGGCGGGGATTCGACTATGCATCCCTCAGCTTGCGGCTCGCGCGATCGTTTTCTATCACCGAGCGCGTGCGCGGCGAAGCTCTCGCGGAAGGTTTTAACGTGCTCAACCGGGTGAATCGCGCGCTGCCCAACAACATCATCGGTTCCGGTACGGGGCCGCCGTTGCCTTCGTTCGGAAGAGCGACTGCTGTACTTGATCCAAGGCAGATCCAGCTTGGAATGCGGTTTGATTTTTAGGTTTGAGAATGCTTACCGTTCTTGCGTTTTTCACGTTGTACCTGAATCCCGCGTCAGCGGAGGTTCCCCTCCGTCAGCCGCAACTCGCCGCCGATGGACACACGGCGGTGCTCGCCTATGGCGCCGGTAAATCGATCTTTGTAGCAGTATCTTCCGATCAGGGCGCTACTTTTTCGAAACCCGTCAAAGTGGCGGAAGCAGAGGTTCTTCCACTCGGCAGGCATCGGGGGCCACGCGTCGCCGTCAGCGGCTCTACGATCGTTGTCACGGCGGTAGTGGGGAAACGTCGGGCGGAGGGGCCTCACGCGCACGGCTTGCCCGGCGATGGAGATTTGATGGCATGGTACTCCTCCGACCGTGGTGCAACGTGGTCCGCCGGCAGGCCGGTGAACGATGTCCCGTCAGCGGCACGCGAAGGATTACACACTCTGGCGGGCGATGGACGCGGGCGCGTGTTTGCGGCGTGGCTGGATCTGCGTAGGCAGGGAACCCGCTTGTATGGGGCGTTTTCGAAGGATGGAGGCGCTACGTGGAGCCGCAATGTGCTGGTCTACGAGTCTCCCGGTGGAACCATCTGCGAATGCTGCCACCCGAGCGCGAGTTTTTCTCCTTCGGGTTCGCTTTGGGTCATGTGGCGTAATTCGCTCGAAGGCTCGCGGGACTTATACGCGACTCACTCTAATGACTTCACCCACTTCAGCCCTGCGCAGAAGCTGGGAAACGGGACATGGCTTTTGAAAGCCTGTCCGATGGATGGCGGCGGAATAGCGGCCGGCGGGAACCAGGTTGTGACGGCGTGGCGCCGCGAATCGGACATCTATCGGGTGGAACCAGGAAAACCAGAGACGATGTTGGGCGCGGGCAAAGATCCCGCTATCGCGCAAAGTGGAGACCAGACCTTCATCGTATGGAACGAAGGCGGTGGCATCGTACTCTGGAGCAACGGCGGCAGTATTCGCAAGTTATCGCAGAAGGGCGCTTTTCCTTCGATCACCGGCTTACCGGGCGCAAGCGCCGTTACAGCCTGGGAGCAAGACGGCGGCATCGCGGTGGAGGTTGTACACTCCGGCGGCCGCCATTGACCGGCGAATGAGCTTGTCAGGGCCCCACCGCGGTCCGCCACTCGGCAAGGGCTTTGGGAAGGAAGCTGGTGAGTGTTTCATCGCGATCAAGAGCGGCACGCAAAACGGGCCGGATCACAAGGGCAACCGCCCACGCCTGGACGTAGGCGTCCGGCCAGGCTTTTTCCCTATTTCGTAGAGCTCGCGCCAACGATTGAGCGATTGTATCGGATTCCAGGATATTGTCCGTAAGGCCCGGACCGAATGCATATGCGATGCCTTCGTTCAGAGCTCCGAATCGGATTCCAGCAGATTGCGCCGCGGCCTCGATCGTTTCTTTGTGCCGCCAAAGGAGAGCATGAAAGCACTCGTGAAAAAGCGTGGGGACCGGATCGGGACGGTCCTGTATTTCGAGCACCAGCCGCCCACCGTTGAACCCGCCCCCGGCATTCCCTTCCTCGGGGTTAATGATTAAGAAAAGCGGCAGTTTTACGGTATCTTCGATTTCTGAAAACCGGACGAGCTTTTGCACTGTAGGCGCAAGCCTCTTCGCTTCGGCTGTCAAACGATCCTTGAAACGAGCTATTTGAGGGGCGTCACGCAAAACGGACAGCTTCGGAGCGAAGTGCAACAAGATCAACTTCTCCGCGGCTGCCTCATCCCGCGAGAGAAGTCCCTTTTCCACGGCTTTGTCCGCAGCCACTTCAATCGGGTCATCCACGTAGAAGGACTCTTCGAACCCCTTGTTCCAGCCGCGTGCACGGCGAAGCACGCCATGCTTCCGGAGCAACTCGCGGTCTTCGCCGTCCAGGGTAAGCGCTTTAGCCGCCCACCGCCCATACTGCCGATGGCAGGCGTCATCCCACTCCGAGAGCTGATCCACGATGTGGAACACCTGCGCCGTCCAGGAATCCGATACCGAAAGGACAATACCCCCGATATCCACCTCGGCAGTTTGTGCGCCGCCTGCAAGGGCGGTGGCCAGAAAACAGATACAGAGCAGCAAAAGCCTGAAATGTTTCGGCATCGTTAATCCCCCGCGCATTGCGCTACGGGTTTCCGGCCTTCGAGAGGATCGCTTACGCGCACCTGCTTTCGCTTGCGGGATTGCCCCATCGTGATCAAGACCACCGCGGCAACGATGGTGCACATTGCCAGTACCGACGAGCGCGTTAGCGGTTCTCCGGCAAGAGCCCATCCGAGCAGCACCGCGACCACGGGATTCACGAATGCATACGTGCTCGCTTTGGCCGGCGTGGTGTGAGCGAGGAGGTACATGTAGGAAGTAAAACCGATCAGCGATCCAAAGATGGCCAGATAAAAGAATGCGGCGAGCGACGCCATCGATATCGTGTCCGGGCGCAAGTGGCTTACTTCGCCGGTTAGAACTCCGGTTATAGACAGCAGCGCGCCTCCGCAGAGCATCGTCATGGCGTTCGCAAGACCGGAGAAACGTGACGTCGGGGCAGTGGTCCCATACAGCGACCCGGCGGCCCAGGAAATCGCACTCACCAGAATGAGCGCTGCCGAAAACAGGTGAAACCCGCCCGCATTATCCACACTCCACGCTGGAGCAAACAGCAGGGCTACACCGCCGAAACCGAGGCCGATAGCAGCCAGGTCCACCTTGCTTGGGGCGATGCCTCCCGGCCACGCCCATGCGAGCAGAACCAGCCACAGAGGCTCGCTGGCAATCAACAAGGCCGCCACACCGGACACGATGCGCTGCTCGGCCCAGGTGACGGCGCCGTTTCCCACCAGGAGCATGAATGCGCCCATTATGAGGGCCGTTCGCCAGTGAATCCACTTTGGCCGCTCCGCTCCCCGCCAAATGCTCCAGGCCAGCAGCACGGAACCGGAGAGCAAAAACCTGCTGCCTGCCATCAGGAATGGCGGGATGGTTTCGATCGCGTAGCGGATCGCAAGATACGTGGAGCCCCAAACAATGTACACCGCCGCGAACGCCGCCAGCAGTTTCCATTGCGCATGTTTCGCTTCAGGCATGGGCACGCACCTCGCGGTCCGCCGGGACGGGAACCGCAAGGGTCTCCTTGGCCGTGGTAAGAACAATGCTGGTACGGGTGGAGCGTATAGTCGGAATAGCGCCCAGGCGATCCCGCAACAGCACGCCAAGCGCTTCCGTATCGCGCACCCGCACCTTCACCAGAAAACAGTCCTCCCCGGCAATATGATGCACTTCCTGGATCTCCGGAATCGCAATAAGCTTCTCTTCCGTTTCGCGCGAACCCAGCGGCTCTTCCGCCCGTACAAACACGAAAGCCACCAACCCCCAGCCGAGCGCCATGGCGTTCAACCGTGCCTGGTAGCCCTGAATCAAGCGCCGTTCCTCCAGCTTACGGACGCGCTCAAGGACCGCTGAGGGAGCCATACCCAACTGGCGAGCCAACTCCGCGTTGGATATCCGGGCATCCTCCTGGAGAATCTTCAAAATCGTCAGATCAACGTTGTTCATTCAGTCAAAAAATAAATTATACGACGTTTATTCTGGCAATGTAAATAAAAAAAGAATAATCTTCACTCCAGATCGTCCCACGGGCGAAAGATGTGCTGATGCTCCCGCATGTCGACCCGAGACCCGCGAAACCGGACGCCCTCCATTTCCAACCGTATACGCTGGTCAGAGGCCGCCTCCCCTTTGAGCCGGATTTGCCCGCCGGCGCCCAGGACGCGTTGCCACGGCAGCGACCCGCTCGATTTCCGTAAAATCTGGACCACCTGCCGATGATGCAGAGGATAGCCTGCGGCCGCGGCCACTTGCGCATACGTCGCGACCTTGCCGCGAGGAATCTGCCGGATGATACGGCGAATGACCCTGGTCATATCCTCGGAAGCGCGAAGCCGCAGCAGTCTTCGGCTAAGTTCTTTTGGATTCTTCCCAGCCATTCCGTAATTATGCTGGAACGCGCGGCACTTCAGCCGTTCGAAAGAACTTTGAGTCCGGCGATGCCGCCGATGATTAACATCAGGCAGATCAAACGCAACGGATTCGCGGATTCGCCCAGGACCAGTATTCCGAATAGCGCGGCGCCGACGGTGCCGATGCCCGTCCACACAGCATAAGCGGTTCCGATAGGCAGCGTACGAACCGCGATGCCCAGCAGGCCCATGCTCGCAATCATCGCCAGAACGGTTAGAATCGTGGGCCCCAAGCGCGAAAACCCTTCGGTGTACTTCAGCCCCACGGCCCAGCCCACTTCCAGGATTCCGGCAATCACGAGAATCGTCCACGCCATTTTCTGATAGTTCTCCTCTTCTCAAGTTGAATGGTCCTGCAAAGACCTCATGTTATTCTGATAGCTGAACCTACATTCCCTCAAGTTGGACCAACACTTTTGAAGATCGGTTTTGTAAGTCTGGGTTGTCCGAAGAACCTCGTCGACACGGAAGTCATGATGGGGCAGCTTGCCGCACGGGGACACGAACTCAGCAGCGACCCGGCGGAAGCTGAGGCCATTGTCGTGAATACGTGCAGCTTCATCGACCCCGCCAAGCAGGAGTCCGTGGAGACGATTCTCGAGATGGCCGGGCACAAGAAGACGGGGCGCCTGCGGCGGTTAATTGTGGCCGGCTGTTTGGTGGAGCGCTATCGCGACGACATCCGCAAAGACATCCCGGAAGTAGACGCCGTCATCGGAACGAACGAGTTGGAGGGCATTGTCGCTGCTTGCGAAGCGGGTGAGTCCGGACATAACGCCGGAGCTTCGTACCTGTACCACGATCTGACGCCCAGAATCCTGGCGACTCCGCGGCACTACGCGTATATCAAAATCGCCGAGGGATGCGACCACCCCTGTTCGTTCTGCGTGATTCCGCAGTTCCGCGGCCGGTTCCGCAGCCGCCGGTTCGAATCGGTGGTGGCTGAGGCCACGCGGCTGTTCGCGCGGGGTGTGCGGGAGATCAATCTGATCGGACAGGATACAACCTGCTACGGCGAGGATCTCGGCATCAAAGACGGCCTGGCCGTTCTGCTGGAGAGGCTGGCCGGGATTGAGACCAGCGGCCGGAAATGGATCCGTTTTCTCTACTGCTATCCCAACCGCATTTCACAAAAATTGCTGGACACCATCGCCGCGCATTCCGCGCTGGTGAAGTACATCGATGTCCCGCTGCAGCATGCCAGCGCGAATGTGCTGAAGCGCATGAAGCGGGGCGGCTCCGCGGAGATTTTTCTGCGGCTGATCGAGAAGATCCGCCGGACGATACCGGCAGTGGCCATCCGCACCAGTATGATCGCCGGATTTCCCGGCGAGACGCAGTCCGATTTCGAGGAGCTTTGCAATTTCGTGCAGGCCGCCCAATTCGACAGGCTGGGCGTTTTCTCGTACTCGGATGAAGAGACCAGCGCGAGCTATCGTCTCTATGGCAAAGTCGACAGCCGCACAATCTACCAGCGCAAGCGGCGCCTGATGAGTTTGCAGAAGAAGATCTCGCGCCGGCGCAACGGCGCTCTTCTCGGCGAGGCAGTGCCTGTTCTGGTGGAGGGCGCCTCTTCGGAATCCGAGTTTTTGTGGCAGGCGCGGCTTGCCACGCAAGCTCCGGAAATCGACGGTGTCTGCTACATAACGGATTTGGGCGATGCCCCGCCGGTTCCCGGTGAAATACGGCAAATGCGGATTACCCGCGCGCACGACTACGATCTGGAAGGGGTGCTTATCGATAGCGCCAATGAAGCCTTGCCTGTGCCGCGGGCCGAGTTGTTTCCGATTCTGGCCGCGCCGCGCGCGCGTATCGTTCCCCAAAGCCTATGAAGTGCCCGATCTGCAAAAAGCCGGTTGCGATAGACGATCCTTACATGCCATTTTGCAGCGAACGATGTAAATTGATCGACCTTGGCAACTGGGCGTCCGAAAAGTATGTAATTTCCTCACCTGTTGTTGAGCCGCCTCCCAAGTCCGGCGATGAGTAAGCGCGCGGGCCCGGTGGCCGTTGCACTGGCAACATGGTTTGGATGCGGGTTTGCTCCCGTGGCGCCCGGCACCGCGGGATCCCTGGGCGCCATTGCTGTTGCGATATCGCTGGACCGCTGGCTTCACCCGGCGGCATACTGGTGGGCCATCGCCGCGGTTCTGCTTTCGATACCGGCGATTTGGGCGGCGGACCGCACTGCCGCGGGAGTGGAAAAGAAGGACCCCGGGCTGGTTGTGGTGGATGAGGTTGTCGGCCAATGGATTACTCTCGCCGCGCTGCCGTCGCTCCATTGGGCTGGCGTGACCGCCGCATTCCTCCTGTTCCGGTTGCTGGATATTGTGAAACCGTGGCCCGCGCGGCGCCTTGAATCGCTGCCGGGAGGGTTCGGTATTGTCGCCGATGATGCAATGGCGGGCCTGTATGGCGCGCTTGTGTTATTGGCTGCGGGATGTTTCAATCTTTATTAACAACTATGGCGATGCGCAAAGATTCCGACGGAAAACCGCAGATTTCCGCGGTCCATCCGGCGGCAGCGATTCCTGGGGGTGAACTACAGATACGGGGCAAGGGGTTTGCCAAGTCAACCCGGCCGCAGGTCACGATCGGAGAGCTAGAAGCCCCTATCCTGGTCGGTTCTGATTCCTATGTTGTCGCCAAGGTTCCGGAAGGCACTTCCGAAGGTGAATTGGTAGTGATGAACGGAGAGAAGTCGAGTGTTGCCTGGGCGTGCGATATCGGGATCCAGATCGCCGACAGCGTGCACCCGGTCGCCAACCCGGTTGTCGATCCGGCCGGTAACATTTATACGACTCTCAGCGGACCTCGCGGACAGAAGACGCCTGTCGCGGTCTATCGTATCGACACCAGTTACAACATCAAACCCTTTATTACGGATCTGATGAACGCCACCGGCCTGGCGTTGGACAATGAAGGTACGTTGTACATCTCCAGCCGTCATGACGGCATCGTGTATCAATCCTCGCCGTCGGGCAGCCTGTCCGTTTACGTGGAAGGAATGGGGGTGGCAACCGGTCTGGCTTTCGATGCCGACGGGAACCTCTATGTAGGCGACCGAAGCGGGACTGTATTTAAGATCAGCCGCAACCGGCAAATCTACGTCTTTGCCACGGTCGAGGCTTCCATCTCCGCCTATCACCTCACATTCGGACCCGACGGATACTTGTATCTCGCCGGACCTACCACATCGAGCTCCGACGCGGTTCACCGGATCTCGTCGGCCGGGGAAGTGGAAGTGTTCTACAAGGGACTGGGGCGTCCGCAAGGCTTGGCGTTCGATGCCGACGGGCGCCTATACGTCGCCGCATCCCTGGGCGGCCGGCGCGGCATCGTTCGTATCGATGCCGAGCGCAACGCGGAACTCTTTCTGTCTGGTCCGGGTATCGTCGGGTTGGCATTCGCCCCTTCCAGGGCACTGGTTGTCGCAACGAACAACGCTCTGTTCCGTGTGGAGACCGGTATTAAGGGTCGACCGTTGCCTTGATGCCCCTCCAGCCGATGCAAGCCGAGATCATCGCCGTTGGTTCCGAACTATT
Organism: Bryobacteraceae bacterium; assembly: GCA_035714225.1. GTDB lineage: Bacteria > Acidobacteriota > Terriglobia > Bryobacterales > Bryobacteraceae > CAADGY01. The sequence continues at coordinate 41,464 of DASTMK010000583.1, forward strand.
GACCCCGCAGAAAATCGATACGGATTCGCTTTATCTCACGGGCGAGCTGAACGCCTTGGGAATTGAAGTGGTCGCCAAAACCGTTGTGGGAGACGACCGTGAACGGCTGTCCACAATGATCCGCGATTCCCTCCGGCGTTCGCCGATCGTGTTCCTTACCGGTGGATTGGGGCCCACCGAGGATGATGTGACGCGCGATGCAGTGGCCGGTGCCCTCGGGCGGGAACTGCAATTCAATCCTCTCGTCTGCGAGGGAATTGAGGCGCGCTTTCGCCTCATGAACCGCCGCATGGCGGAAGTAAATAGGCGGCAGGCGTATATCATCGCCGGCGCCGAAATCCTGAGCAACGAGAACGGTACCGCGCCCGGGCAATGGGTCGATGATAACGGACGGATCGTGATTCTGTTGCCCGGTCCGCCGAACGAATTGAAACCGATGTTTGCCCGCTGCTGTTTGCCGAAACTTCAGGCGGCGATACCGAGGGCCGTGATCCGGACGCGGTTCTACAGGGTGGCGGGGATGCCTGAGTCCGAGCTGGATCAGTTGATCTCGCCCGTCTATACGCGCTACAGCAATCCGGTCACTACCATACTCGCCGCTCCTGGCGATATTCAGATCCACCTGCGGGCGCGAACGGAAACGGAGCCGCAGGCCGAAGCTCTCCTGAACGAACTGGGCGCACAGATTGAGGAACTGCTGGGCAGGCGGATTTACTCGTGCAATGGCGAGCCTCTGGAGGCGGTAGTGGGTGTGGCGTTACGGCGCCGGGGGGAAACGTTGAGTGTGGCGGAAAGCTGCACGGGAGGCCTTCTGGCGGGGCGCATCACCAGCGTCGCGGGGGCGTCCGATTACTTCGCCGGCGGCTTCACCACCTACACAGAGGCGATGAAATCATCGGCCCTCTCGATTGATCCCGAACTGCTGCGCGTCCACACCGCGGTGAGCCAACCTGTGGCCGAAGCCATGGCTTTGGCCTGCCGCGAACGAACAGGCTCTACGTATGCACTTTCCGTCACCGGCGTTGCGGGTCCGGGTGGCGGAACAGAACAGAACCCCGTTGGCACCGTGTACATCGGACTCGCCGGCGATGAAGGATGCGATGTCAGGAGAATGCGCTTCCTCGGCGACCGCACGCGCGTCCGCATACTCGCCGTGCAAAGCGCGTTGAACCTGTTACGTCTGCATCTCGATGGCGAAAGTGGAAGGTAGCCGGTGCGTGCCGGAATCGCGTCTCTATTGCTCGTCGGCTGTGTATTAGCGATAGCATGTGCCGGCCGCAGGGAGCAGCGTGCCCCTTCCCTGCCCGATATCCAACGCCAATCGGTCACGGGTGCTGTGATTCCAGCGGGAACGATCATCGTTCTGCGAATCGTAGATCCGATTGCAACCGCCAAGGCGGACGACTCCCTTGGCTATGCGGCGGTCACCGCCCGGGACATTCCCGAGCAATCCGGAAAAGTGCTGATCCTCGCAGGCTCTCCGGTTACCCTCGGAGTGGCACAAAACAGCAGCGGCCTCAAACTTGTTTTGCACTCCGTGATGATCAACGGGAACAACTATCCCGTAGCCGGCAAAGGTGCGCCTCTCGGCGCGGTGGTGCAAGCACTGGCACCCGGCGTGGAAAGTGCGCCCCCGGATCCTGTTGCAGATGGCGATATCGCCGTCGAAGGCGCAAGCATGAACGTACCCCGGGGATCACTGCTGACCTTCCAACTCGAGCAGCCCTTCACGATTGGCGAGGGTTCCGGCTAACCAGTGAGCTCCTATCCGGGTTCGCGGATTGCAGCGGGCGAATTGCGCACCGCACGCCAGGCTGGCGGGATACAGGCGAGACACGAAATCGCAAACCAGATTGCGATTCCCGCCATCAACACGGCCGGTTCCACCGCCCGCAACCCGTAGAGCATCCGCGCCAGCGCAACGTTCGCCACAGCTCCGAGCGGCAGTCCCAACACGATACCCCAAAGCGTCATGCTGAGACCTTGTATGAGGACCAGTCTCAGCACATCCACGGGGCGGGCGCCGAGGGCCGTGCGTATCGCCATTTCACGTTGGCGGCGCGATATCGAGTAGGCGATCACCCCGTACAGTCCCAGAACCGCCAGCACCACCGCCACCCCGCAAGCCCAGGCGACGACCCGAGCGCCGGTGCGGACCGGCCAAAGCACATCGCTCACCTGCATCTCCAGAGTGCGCATCCGGCGTAGCGAGATAGTATCGTCCACCGATTCCACCACCCGGCGTACTGGCCCCATCAAATCCTCGGGCGCCGGAACCGTCCGTATCACCAGGTACAGCATCGACGAGTACCGTTGCGTGGCCGGAAGAAACAGCATCGGCTGCGGCGCTTCGGTAAGCGATCACCGGAAGTCGCTCGCCACGATGCCGACGATCTGCACCGGGCTCTTCTCCTTGCCCACTCGGAGCGTCCGGCCCAGTGCTTCGAGCGGCGCTGCGGCATCGGGCCACAACCGCCGGACGAGGCGCTCATCCGCCAGCGCGACCGGCTGTGAGCCCTCTCGATCGTGGCTCGTGAAGTTGCGCCCGCCGACAAACCGCACCTTCATGGTCGTCAGAAACTCTGAGTCGATCAGGTCCAACCCGCCCGGACCGGCGCGCCTGCATCGCGCCAGACTTCGATCTGCGATGCCTGCGCGTTCAGAGGCACATAGCTGGCGAGGCCCGCCGATTCCACACCTGCGAGCGAGCTTACTCTTTCCTTTACCGAATCAAAGAACCGCCGGCTCTTCTCCTGATTCCCGGCATAGGAGGCCAGGTTCAGATTGAGCGGCACGATGAGGCCCCTCGTGATAGCAAAACCCGGGCCGGTCTCCTGTTGGCTCGCAAAACTGCGGTAGAACAGGCCGGCTGTCACGAGCAGGACCACCGAGGAGGCTACCTGGCATGAAACCAAAACTTTGCGGGCGAACCAGCGTGGACGGCCCTGCGCGTCCTGGTTGCGGATTGCCGGCAGGCAATCTGCCCGCGCCGCCTGCAATGCCGGAAGGATGCCAAATAGCAGCCCGCAGAACAGACTGATCGCCGCCGTGAATATCCACACGCGAAAATCCTGGTGGATGGCTACCCGGTATGTGTAGAGGTCGTTGGCCGGCGGTTGCAGTTCCGGCAGCAGCCCGGTAATCCAGATCGAGAGGAGCAATCCCACGGTCCCTCCCAACACCGCCAGCATCAGGCTCTCGGTCAGCGACAACCGGATGAGGCGGTAGTCGCCCGCGCCGAGTGCGCGGCGCATCGCCGTTTCCTGCTTCCGCGCTGTCGCCCGCGCGACGAGCATGTTCGCCACGTTGGCGCAGGAGATCAGTAGCACCAGGGCCGCCACCGCTCCGAGCAGGCCCACGACCAACTCCACGCGCCTGCGAATCAACGGGATTCCGATTCCGCGCGTCACCGACGGCCACAGCCGGCGTTCTTGTCTCTCCGTGTAGCGGTGCTCCTGCTGAAGTTCACGGTCGATCGCGTTCAGGTCCGCAATCGCCTGGGCCTCGGAAACGCCCGGCTTCAGCCGCCCCGCAATAGCCAGCCAGCGAGCGTTCCGGTCCGAGAAAAGTTCCGGATTCGTCAGCCGCCGGTTCTCGACGTGAATCCAGATATCTGTCATCACCGGCGCCAGTGTTCCGTCGAAGCCCTCGGGAGCTATGCCGGTGACGGTTGCGGGGACACCACTCAAGGCCACCTGGTGTCCGATGACGCTGGGATCCCCGCCGTACACCCGCCGCCAGAAACGGTGGCTGAGAATCACCTGCTGGGCACAGGTCGACGGGCAGTCGCCGGAATGAAACAACCGGCCCAGGAATGGCCTGATTTGCAGCATTTCAAAGTAGTTCTCCGCCACCGTTTCAGCCATCACGCTCTGGCTTTGATCGCCGCGCCCCAGGAACACCGGCATGATGTTCCAGGCGGTGAAATGCGTGAAGGTCCGGTTCCGGTCGCGGTAGTCGATGTAGTCGGGCCAGGAGGATGGCTCGCTGGTCCCGTCCCCGCGCAGGACGCGGACGAACGTCGAAGGGTCCTTGAGCGGCGTTTGTACGAGCAGCGAATTGGCGAGCGTGAATACCAGCGACGCGCCGGCGATCCCGCCCCCCAGCGATAGCACTAGGGCCAGCGTGAACAGAGGCGATCGCTTCAACGCGCGTGCGCTGGCGCGGAGGTCCCGCCGAGTTACTTCCAGTTGTTCCCGGGGCATGCTGACCAGCCAATCCAGAAACGTCCCGGCCCACGCGGCCGCCTGTTCCCGGCGTGTGCGATGGGCCATCCGGGCGCTGAAATCCTGCTCCATTTCGTCTCCGAACTCCGCCCGGAACTCGGCCGGATAGAACAGCAGCAGACGCTTGTGGAGCCAGGCGGAAAACCGGCTGAGCATCATGTGGAGGCGCTCCTCGGCAGCAGTTTTTTCATCCTGCCCACGCCCACCACCTGCTCCAATCGCTTCAGTTCGGCTTGCAGAACACGCCGGCCCAATTTTGTCAGCCTGTAATAGCGGCGCCGCGAATCATCAAGATCGGGAGCGGGGCGCTCGCCCGACTCCTCCGCCAGTCCGCTGGACAGCAGGCGCTTCAGGGTGCCGTACAGAGTCCCTGAGCCCGGACGGAAACTACCACCGGTGCGGTTCGCGATTTCGAGCATGATCCCATATCCATGCCGCTCTTCGTCCGCGAGAGCCAGCAGGATGTGCAGGACCACAGGGGTGAGGGGCAGATAATCGGTCGGGTCCTCTCGATGAAATGCCATAATATGTCCGTTACAAATATGTCCGTCAGCGACATATTAGTCGACACCGATGCCCGCGTCAAGGGATTTTGCGAATGCGCGCTGTTGCCCGGCCTTTAAGAGATTCCCGGGAACCCTGGGAGTTCGAAAGCACTTTCGGGCGGGGTGACAAGACCGCCCATGCGGATCGTGTCCGTATGGGAGATTATCCACCTGGAGCTACTCGGATTAGGAATGCCTCGCCGGAAGATTCGGGCCGATGGGTTACACTAG
>DASTMK010000584.1:0-23517 GCA_035714225.1 Bryobacteraceae bacterium
GGTGCGGCTGTCGGTAGGTCTCGAGGATTTGGACGATATTCTCTGGGATCTTGACCAGGCCCTCGCGGCATCGCAGGCGTAGAATTCAGCAGGCGTGTTAGACTGCAATTGATACGCGGGGTGTGCCCACGCCCGTTTCGGCGGGGGCGTCATCGTGACAGTCGTCCTTCCAGGTCATCCGACAAAAACGGGCCGGTAGCTCAGTCGGTAGAGCATATGCCTTTTAAGCATAGGGTCGCGGGTTCGAGTCCCGCCCGGCTCACCAAGTTTCACAGATTCAATAACTTAGGACCAAAGGGCCGATGGCATAGAAAGGTAAATGACACTATGCCTCCTGCTTTCCCACAGGGCAGTCTCAGGGCGCTATTCACCGCCAAGCGGGAGTCATCTGGTATGAAACCACGGGAAGAAATGGTGGAGGCGGCGGGAGTCGAACCCGCGTCCGAGAAAGCTTGCCGTGAAAAGCCTACGTGTGTATCCGATTCTGAGTCTCAATTGCCGCCTGAGAACCGGCAAGATAGCGGCAATCCAGTTCGATTGGATCTCGGCTTACGGCTCCGAACAGAAGCCTTGGGCCCATCTCGCCATATGACGCTCACTCACCGGACATGCGAGCCTGCCGGCTGGAGCGGCTACCTAATTACTTAGGCAGCGTAAGCAAACTGCTGATTGGCAGTTATGGTTTTCCGATCGTTTAACGGGTGCTCGGAACCCGACACGCCTTCGCACGCCAATTCAATCCCGTCGAATCCGTTACGCCCCCTTTCAACTACTATTGTAGCACTTGCCCTACGCGGTCACTGCTTTTTCTTTGCGTTCTCCGCGCCATGCCAGTCTCGAACTGGTGATCTGGCAAGCCACTTCCGCTCTTTGCCCGGCCGCCTGGTCCATCGCGATCAGCCCCCACGGGTCGCCGAATTGCGGTTGCGTATGGGCGGCGACGGACTTCAGCCGCCTTGTCAGAGTCTTTCGCGCTGTCTCTACATCCAGTCCCTTGCTGCGGATCTGGTGCAAAGCGGCCGCCAGATCCGCCATCGAGCGGGACCACCATACAATCAACGAATAATCAGCGATCAGCGTCTCCACCTGCACCTGGCTGCAGCTGGGGAAGATCTGCCGGAACCCCGGTTGTCCCGCCGACTTCATCCGTTTCCAAATTTCGTCGTCCGTCGCAGGGATGCGGCGGTATTCATTCGGGTCTCCCGGCTGAATCAGCATGGCGATAGCACGGCGGCCGGCGGCTTCGTACTCCTGCACCTTCCGGGCTTCACCATCCTGCTTCATGAATAACGCGGCGGTCTCCGATTCTCCGTAGGATGCCTCCGCGTAAACAGTGGAGCGGCCAAAGTCTTCGGTCCCCTCCAGTGCATTCTGTTGTTGGGATGTCGAAATTAGCCCAAGCGCCCAGGCGATATCGAGGTTATCTTTCATGGTCTGGTGGTTCGTAGCGTTGTGTAATTCGAAATAGGTCTGTCTCACTCTCAGTTCCGGCAAGGGCCGGGCGATCTTGCCGGACCGGTAGACGGCCGTGATCAGAAAGCTTTCCGCCAAAACATTCCGTAGCTTCTGTGTATCGGCGCCGAAGTTCACCGCGGATGCCCGTACGCGCTGCGCTGTGGCTGTGTCGGTAATCACGAGGTCTCCGGTAGCCGGCTCATACAAAACACTTCCGCTAAGAGCAAGCTGGCTGATGGAGACGAAGTTGTAGATGCCAAGCAGATTCACCTTCAATGTCTGCTGGTGGCGGCGCAGGGTTCCAAGAACGCTTCGGACCATCCGGATCCCTGGAGGCAATAGCTCTCCGGCTTCGGTGAGCGGCGGCAGGTCGCCCTGCAACGCCCGCTCCACCATTTCGAAGCCCGCGCTATCAAGCGTGCCGGGGTCCACTTCATAAAGGAAAGCCGCATCGCGCTGGCTCAAAGCGCCTAGTTCGAAACTGGCCGCGAGTTCGAGCTTGCGATCGATCGCCGCTTCCACGGCGTCGCGAATCGAGCTGATGTCGCTACCGGACGCCCCTGCGTGTTCCAACGCGTCTTCATCTGCGGCTGCGTCCGCGCTGATTGCGCGCAGCACCATCGCAAGAGGATTGTAGTTGCGAACCAGTACCCCGGCTCCAGCTCTCGCTGAAGCGCGAATGGAAAACTCGCCGCTGCCACAACGGTAATAGCCGATTTGGGCCGAACCGGCCGCTGTCTTATATAAGCGCACCTGGTGCTCAGAGGAGAGTGTATAGGAGGCGCCGATTGTTACCGATCCTCCTGCGACCACACGCACGTCTCCGGCGGGAGCAGGCAGGGAGAGCGTCGCCAGCGGATTCGACAGCGTGAGCAAATCGGCATCGCCCGAAAACCGAAGCTGCCCTTGTCCTTCCACTGTGACGATGCCGCGGCCGGGAATCCGTTTCAGGTCTTCTACAGTAGCCGGAAAGACGAAGCCCGCTACGCTTTCTCGAAAGGCATCGGCAAAAGGCGTTCCGGTTGCGAAGGGGCGGTAATTGGTAATCGTGACTTCCCGTCCGGCATCCACGCCGAAACCGAGGCGGCCGGCCGCATTCGATGCTCCTCCGGAGACCGAAGCTGTAATCGAAATCGCCAGGTAGGCTTCCTCCGGCTCGATCGGGATCGGGTCGCCGGAGAGTCCGGAGGCAAACAACTCGCCATCCACGGATCGAAAGAGACGCAGACGGCCGCTGACCCCCGCGCCAATGGTCAACTCACCGGCACTCCCGACGGGAACGGGTTGGTCGAAGGAGAGGCCCGCGCCGCCGGTGTTCACGGGGGCATCCTCCAGAGGCAGGTTGGCGGTCCGCTCCCAGTTCACCTCGGGCAACCGGAATCGCGTGAGCTCTCTCGCATACATTGCGAGCCCGGAATCGGGATTCGGCTCGACGTCGATATCGACGCCCAGTTGATCTATCACTTTGAACGAAGGCATACGTCCTTTCGTGTGCGCGCGGTTTGCCGCACCCGGGTAGTTCACCACCCCGGTTTATACTCTAAAGCAAGTGGGTCTAAACCGAAAACAAATCTGTACTATCGCGGTACTGGTGTTCGCATGCGCCGCAAGAGCTGAGCCGGCTCCGGGAAACCAGGCCGAGAAGGCGCGTTTCTTTGGCGAGATCGCGGCCATCATGGCGGAGTTGGAAGAGATCAGCGGTCTCGATGCGCGTGCCAGGGTGCGCTATGACACCATCACCCGGCCTGAACTGAGGCGCTATCTCGAAAGAAAAATACAGGAGGAGGTGAAGCCGGAGGAGATTCGCGCCGATGAGTTGGCGCTGAAAAAATTCGGCCTCGTTCCGCCGGATTACGATCTCAAGGAGAGCACGGTCGATCTGTTGACCGAACAGGCGGCGGCTTTCTACGATTTTCGCGCGCGGAAGTTATTCGTGCTCGAATCCGCATCGGGTGCGCTCGACCAGATCGCGCTTGTACACGAGTTGGCCCACGCCCTAGCCGACCAGAATTTCCGTCTCGCGAAGTTCATTAAACGGGGGGAATCGAGCGACGACGGCTCTCTTGCGCATGTGGCCGTTATGGAAGGACAGGCCTCGTGGCTCACCGGCGAGTACCTGGCGCGCAAGTCGGGGCAGTCGCTCAAGACATCGCCCGCGCTGTTGGAAAGGATGAGCCGTTCCGCGGATGATGCGGCCAGCCAGTTTCCTGTCCTGAAGAGCGCTCCGCTTTACATTCGCGAAACGCTCTTGTTCCCCTACACGGCCGGCATGCGGTTCCAGAATGCCGTGCTGGAAAAATTCGACCTCGAAGGCTTTCGCCGCGTATTCAAGAACCCTCCGGTGACCACGCAGCAGATTCTTCACCCGCAGAAGTACTTCGATGCCGTCCTGCCCACGAAGCCCCGGCTGCCGGAATTGCCGGAGGCGCGATCGTACCGCAGCTTAACGGGAGGTTCCGTCGGCGAACTCGATCATGAAATCCTGCTGCGGCAGTACATCGGCGAAGATGCCGCCGGGCTGGCGGAGCGGTGGCGTGGAGGAAGCTTCGAATTATTCGAGCACAGGAAGACGAAGGAAGCCGTACTCGCGTATGCCGTGGAATGGAACGAGACGAGTGATGCCCGCCGCTACTTCGAGCTCTATCGCCGGATTCTCGAGGCGAAGTGGAAGACTTTTCAACTCACGGAAGAATCGGAAGCCGCGGTGGCCGGCGAGGGTGACGGCGGCCACTTCCGTGTAGAGCTGATTGGGAAAATAGTAACCAGCCTGGAAGGCCTACCGTCTGCGATAAAGTAAGAACATAGAGGAGATTTGCTTAGTGCTCAAGCCTTTCACAGTTCTGGGCGTCATCGGCTCGCTCCTGTTTCCTGTCCTTGCCGCGGATCTGCCACGCCCGGCTCCTGACTTCAAATTCAAGATGCCTAATGGCCAGGATGCGTCCTTGAGCCAGTATAAAGGGAAGGTGGTGGCCCTCGAGTTTTTGTTGACCACGTGCCCGCACTGCCAGCAGACATCGATGCTGATGGAAAGACTCCAGAAGGAGTATGGGCCGCGAGGCTTTCAGGCGCTGGGTATTGCTATCAACGACCCTTCCGGCGCGCTCGTCCGCCAATATATCCAGCAGTACCGGCTGACGTATCCGGTGGGTTTCAGCACGAACCGGGAAGCGGTTGTCGGCTTCTTACAACACCCGGTAATGATGAGTCTCATGATGCCCCAGCTCGTTTTCATCGACCGGAACGGCAACATCCAGGCGCAGTTCGCCGGCACGGACGATTTCTTCAAGAACGAAGAAAAGAACGTTCGCCAACAGATCACGAATCTTCTGAATAGCGCAGGAAAGAGCACGCGATCTCAACGAAAGAAGGGCTCCTGAGGCGATGCGGGTATTTCTGTTGTTGGCATTAGCGGTGGTATTAGTGAGCGGAACAGCCCTTGGTGCGGATGTTCCCAGGAAATCTCCGGAATTCGCAATACTGACACCCGACGGGAAACAATTTTTGCTGAGCCAGTACCGTGGAGATGTGGTCGCCCTCGAGTTTGCGTTCACCACCTGTCCCCATTGCCAGCATTCGGCTCGTTTGCTGTCTCAGTTCAAGAAAGAGTATGGAGCGAAGGGGTTTCAACCACTGATCGTGGCTTTCAATCCGATGGCAGGCATGCTGGTACCCGAATTTGTGAGTGTGACCGGAGCGGATTTTCCGGTGGGGGCCAGTCCGCGCGAGACTGTATTGCAATACCTGGGGGTTCCCGATAACCTGCGCCTGGTGGTGCCGCAAATGGTTCTTATTGACCGGAACGGCAACATCCGCTATCAATCACCGGCCGATGGCAGCGATAAATTCTTCGACGAGCGGGTATTGCGAAGCCGCGTCGAGGAGTTGTTGAAGGAACGCACGGGCGCCGCACGTCCGGCCAGCAGCAAGCGAAAATAGACACGCGGGTTCTGCTGCAGGCCAGTAATCAAAGATCAACTTTTATGCGGTAAGCGAGGCATGTCCGGGTCCACTCATGGCAGAACCGCGCCGCGTTTTTTCGGCAACAGGTATTACGAAGGTCTACCACATGGGCGATGTGGAGGTGCACGCGTTGCGCGGGGTGGATCTGGAATTATATGCCGCCGAGTTTACCGTGCTCCTCGGGCCGTCGGGCAGCGGCAAGTCCACGCTGCTGAATATACTGGGCGGTCTCGATCGCGTTACATCCGGTGAGGTTACTTACGAGGGACGCGACCTGTCACGGGCATCCGAGCGTGACCTGACGAACTACCGGCGCCATTACGTCGGTTTTGTCTTCCAGTTTTATAACCTGATTCCCAGTCTTACTGCGCGGGAAAATGTTTCGGTTGTGACCGAGATTGCGCGCGATCCCATGCGGCCCGAGGATGCTCTCGAACTGGTGGGGTTGGGGGATCGCATGGACCATTTTCCGTCGCAGTTGTCCGGCGGGCAGCAGCAGCGCGTCGCCATCGCCAGGGCGATCGCGAAACGTCCCGCGGTGTTGTTGTGCGACGAGCCCACCGGCGCGCTCGATTCCGAAACCGGAATTGTTGTGTTGGAGGCTCTGATGCGCGTGAATCGCGAAATGGGCACCACCACCGCCATCATCACGCACAATGCCGACATTGCCTTAATTGCCGACCGGGTGATTTATCTGAGCGACGGTCACATTGTGCGCGCAGAACAAAACCGTGAGAAGAAAGAGCCGCACGAGCTGCACTGGTGACGCATGAGGGCCATTAACCGGAAGATCCTCCGCGATCTCGTGGGAATGCGCGGCCAGGCGCTCGCCATCGCGCTGGTGGTGGCAAGCGGCGCCGCGACCTACATCATGTCGGTGAGCGCGCTCGACACGCTCGAATCCACTCTCGCCGCCTACTATCGTGAGTACCGCTTCGCGGATGGATTCGTGTCGCTAAAACGGGCGCCCAAGAGCGTGGCGGCCCGCCTTCGGGAAATTCCCGGCATCCGGATGCTGGAGACCCGGGTGCTCGCATCGGCTAATCTCACGATCGAAAATTTCGACGAACCTGTCAGTGCGCAAATCGTCTCCGTGCCGGAAAACGGCCCGTTGTTGAATGCCATCTATCTTCGAAGCGGCAGAATGCCGGATCCGTCCCGCGACTACGAAGTGCTGGTGAGCGACAGCTTCGCAAGCGCGCATAAATTTCGTGCGGGCAGTCATTTCTACGCCACCATCAACGGGCGGCGGCGCAGATTGGAGATTACCGGCATCGCGCTCTCCCCGGAGTTCATATACCAGGTGCAGCCGGGCGCTCTGATTCCGGACTTCAAAACCTTCGGCATCCTGTGGATGTCCGAGGATGCCCTCGAAGCCGCCTACGATATGGAAGGCGCTTTCAACGACGTCACATTCTCTATCGAGCGAAGCGCAAACATCAAAGAGATCATCGACCGCGTGGACGAGATCCTCGCCCGCTACGGCGGCCTTGGCGCATATGGACGCGAAGACCAGTTGTCGAACAAATATCTATCCAGTGAGTTCGACCAGCTCCGGCAGATGGCCGTCATTTTCCCGGCAATCTTTTACGGCGTCGCGGCGTTCCTGTTGAATATCGTCATCACGCGGCTGATCGCCACCCAACGCGAACAGATGGGCGTGTTGAAGGCTTTCGGATACACGACAGCCGATCTCGTACTGCATTACCTGGCGCTGGTGGCAATGATTATTGCGGTGGGCATCGCCGGAGGAATCGCCTTGGGAGCGTGGCTGGGGCAAGCTCTGGGCAGCCTGTATATGGAATATTACCGCTTTCCATTTCTACTGTTCCATTTGCGCCCGGGCATGATTTTCATGGCGGCCCTGATCAGTTGCGTGGCCGCTGGATTGGGAACATTCCATGCGGTCTCCAGGGCGGCGTCGCTGCCGCCGGCGGTAGCAATGCAGCCTCCGGCTCCGCCGCGCTACCGGCGCAGTTTCCTTGAGTCGCTACCGCTGGCGCGCTCGGTCTCACAGCCAACACGTATGATCGTGCGAAACCTGGAGCGCCGGCCTCTCAAGTCCGTGCTCTCCATCCTCGGTGTGGCGGCAGCTTGCGCCATCCTGGTCGTCGGCACGCTGTTCAGCGATTCCGTAGATTATATCGTCCGCATTCAGTTTCAGTTTGCGCAGCATGACGATCTCAACGTTACTTTCAATGAGCCGGCGTCCGCCAAGGCAATTTCTTCCCTCAAAGCGATGCCCGGCGTCCGCTACGCCGAGCCATTCCGTTCTGTCCCGGTGCGCCTGCGGTTTGAACAGCGAACCTATCGCACGTCGATTCAGGGATTGCCACACGGTGCGGTTTTGCGCAGGGTGCTGGACAGCGAGTTGAAGCCGGCTCCTGTACATGAACACGGCCTGCTCCTCACGGACTATCTCGCCGGCATTCTGCATGTGAGGCCCGGCGACACGCTGACGGTGGAAGCTCTCGAAGGCGAACGCCGGGTGCTCCGGCTTCCTCTTGTGGCCGTGGTGAAGGAATTCGTGGGCGTCGGAGCGTACATGGAGCTGGGCGCATTGAACCGCGCGATGGGTGAGGCGCCTTCCATCTCGGGAGCGTACATGGAAACCGATTCGGCGCACGACAAGAAGATCTACGCCGAATTGCGCGAGATGCCACGCGTGGCCGGCGCGGGCGTGCGGGCGAACGCGCTGCGGAACTTCTATGAAACCATGGCAAAGCAGGCGCTCACGTTTGCGTTCTTCAATACGCTGCTGGCGAGCAGCATCGCGTTTGGCGTCGTATATAACAGCGCGCGCATCGGGTTTTCGGAGCGCAGCCGCGAATTGGCAAGCCTGCGCGTGCTTGGTTTCACGCGTTTCGAGGTAGCCTACATCCTGCTAGGTGAGCTTGCGGTATTGACGGTTGCCGCGATTCCAATCGGATTTTTTATGGGGAGAGGTCTTGGAGCATTCATGATCAGCAATATACAGACCGATCTGTTCCGCGTTCCGGTGATCGTCGATCCCAGCACGTATGCGTTCGCCGCCATCGTGGTGTTGGCATCGGCGTTGATTTCGGGCGCGGGCATCTTGCGGAAGATCTATAAGCTCGACCTGGTGGAAGTGCTGAAGGTGCGGGAGTAGCGCGTGCATTGGCGACGATGGACCGTCATCATATTGATCGCCGCCGGCATCGTTGCGGCGATTGCATATTCGCTGTGGCCACAGCCGGTTCCTATTGAAGTGGCGGAAGTGGCTCGCGGTCCGCTCAGCGTGACCGTGGAAGAGGAAGGCAAAACGCGAGTCAAGGAGCGTTACGTTATCTACGCGCCCGTGACCGGATACAACAGGCGGCTTGATTTCGACGCCGGCGATCCTGTGAAGCAGGGGCAGGTGGTCGCACTCATTGAACCTTCGCGGCCGGTTCCGCTCGATGTGCGGAGCCTGGCGGAAGGGCGGGCGGCCGTTGCCGCTGCCGAGGCCCAGGTGCAGGCGGCCGAGCAACGGATCCGCGCGGCCACGGCGAATGCAGAGTATTGGTCCGCGGAACTAAAGCGGGTGAATGACCTGGTTCGGACAGGCGATATCGCCCGTTCGCGGCTGGAACAGACGGTTTCCGAACAGCAGCGCGCAGCGGCGGCGTTGGCCGAAGCACAGCATGCGATGGAGGCTGCACAATCGGAGCTTCGGCGAGCCCGCGCGGCGATCACGGAGTTCACCGGCACACCCCAAGCCACCGACATCGTGGAAGTGCGCGCACCCGTCGGCGGGCGTGTGCTGAAGTTGCTTCGTGAGAGCGCGGGAGCGATCTCGGTGGGAGAACCGCTACTGGAAATTGGCAACGCCAGAGCGATCGAGGTGGAAATCGAGGTGCTTTCCCCCGATGCGGTCCGGATCAAGCCGGGAACGTCCGTCGTATTCACGCGATGGGGCGGGGATGGCCCGCTCGAGGGTATTGTGCAGCGGATCGAACCTTCAGGCTTCACAAAGATATCCGCACTTGGAGTAGAGGAACAACGTGTTCCGGTCATCGCCATCCTCACCTCTCCGGAGACGGCCTGGAGTGGACTGGGCGCGGGCTACCGTGTGGAGGCGAGCTTCATTCTCTGGCAGGGCAACGGCGTTTTGCAAGTGCCAACCAGTTCGCTGTTCCGGTACAACGACGGGTGGGCGGTGTTTGTTGTCGATGGAGGCATCGCGCGCCGGCGGCAGGTGGAACTCGGTCACCGTACCGGGCTGAGAACCGAAATCACCAATGGGCTCCAGCCCGGAGAACAGGTGATCGCCTACCCGGATGAGACGATCGAAGACGGAACCCCGGTGGAGCCGCGAGCATAGCGCTGCATCAGGACGACGCTTTTTCGATGGCGGCGGTCAGGAAGTTATACGCCTGCGCCACGCGCTCGTCGATCTGGGCGGCGGGCATCTTCATGACGTTGTCGCGCCCTTCCACTTTCTCGACGCCCATAGGGCCGTTGAAGCCCGCACCGAACAACGTACGGAACATCAGGTCGTGATCGATCTGTCCCGCGCCGGGTAGGGGGAAATTCCCTTCAGCCCGGCCGCCCAGATGGTCTTTGATGCAAACCGCCTTGACGTGCGGTGCAAGATCCGGAAGATCCGGATCGGGGTAGATGCCTTCGTAGAACGATACATTCCCCGCATCCCAACAGATCTTGAGCCATTCGGAAGGCAGTCTTTTGACAACCTCCATGCATTCCTTCGCGCGCGCGGTAATACCGGTGTGGGGCTTCAGCGTAATGATTACTTTCACCGAACCGGCGTGGCGCACCGCTTTTTCCAGATCGTTGTAGAAAGCGGCGACCTCTTTCTGCCAGTCCCGGTCGCTCTTCGGGAGGTTCGGCCATTTTTGGAAGTACCAAGGTCCGCCGCCGACGATCACCGGTATGCCGAAATCGGCGCAGAGGTCGAGCTCCGCGATATATTTCTCGAGCCCGCCGGGCCGGCCCAGTTCGGGCCCGAATCCGCCCAGGCTCATGTTCGCTGTCAGGCCGTGATCTTTGAGCTTGGCTTTCAGCTCCGCACGCGCGGCGGAAGGCATCGCAGGTGCAAACACATCCTTGCCGGCATGCGCCCGTGCCGGGACCACGTATTGGAAACCGGCCTTCCGGATTCCCTGGAGCGCCGTATCCAACGGATGGGCGCGGTAGAGCATCGTCATGCAGCCGAGTTGTCCCCGCCCGGTGGCGGCAGTTGCCGGCAGTGCGCTCGCCGCAACACCCGCGGCGCTGGCCAGCAGTGTTCTTCTCGATAAGTTCCGTTCCATTGCCATTCAGCCCGGATTATAACGTGAGCACAGTGCGGCACGAAAATGCTGTTTTTGCCGGTCAACCACTCCCTGGCGGTCGTGGCTCAGAAACCGAGCCGCGCGCGCAAGCAAGCGGTGCGGCGCGTGTAAGCCGGAGAACGATACACTTACCTGTAGATTCAAAAAATCATTATGTCCGCACGTCATCTTTGTGTTTTCACCTCATGTCTGCTCCTTTCGGTTTTTACGGCATTGGCGGCCCAATCGTCCTCTGCTGTAAAGACCTACGAAGCCACGCTGGAGATCCCAACCTATGAACACACTGCCAGGGAGCTCGAGCCGCCCCTCTTCGGGAATTCCTCCGTAACGGGCCTTTATCCTTTCACGACGTACAGAATGCCGTTCAAACCAGGCGGCCCCAAACCAAGAAAATACCGGTCGATTCATCTCGAAAACGAGTACTTGAAGCTCACGTATCTGCCGGAACTCGGCGGTCGCATCTTCTCGGTCTATGACAAAGTTCGAGGGCGGGAGATGTTCTACCGCAATGACGTCATCAAGCCCGCAGGTTACAACCCGCGGAATAGCTGGCATCAGTCCGGTATCGAGCTCACGGGTCCTTATGACGCGCACATGCTCACACTGTATGGCGAGCCGTTTTGGTCGAACAAAGTGATACCGAATGCCGACGGCAGCATGACATTGATGCTGGGCGAGTTGGATCCCGTCTATCGCATGAGAGTTGATCTCTCGGCGACGCTCTATCCGGGAATCGCCGCGGTGAAGATGGGCGTCTTCTGCTACAACACACGGGACGGGCGCATGCCGCAGATGTTCTGGTTGAGCGCCGCTCTGCCCGGTACAGAGAAGACGCAGTTTATTTATCCGATGACACGCACCATCGGCCACACGACGTCCGAAATCGCGGACTGGCCCGTGCACAACGGCGTCGATTACAGTTGGGACCGCAACAATCAGAACATGCTCGGCGTGTTCGGCATCGACATCTACGACGATTTCCAGGGCGCCTACCATCATGACCTCGACTACGGCGTGTTTCGCTACGCAGACCGGCGGGTTGTGCAGGGCATGAAGATGTGGACGTTCGGATATGGACCGAATGCAAAGTCCTACGAGAGGGGCTACACAGATGCCGCCGGGCCGTACGTTGAGGTGCAAAGTGGACGGCATGTGTGGGACGGACATTATGAATGGGTCTATCCCCACAAGGCGGAAAGCTGGAGCGAATGGTGGGTTCCCGTTTCCGGTATCGGAGGATTGACCACCCTCTCCCGCGACGTCGCTCTGAACCTGAAAGTGGATGCCGGGGCGCCTGCACGATTGGCGCTGGCCGCTACTCGCCCTCTTCCGGGCGCGCGCATCATCGTGAAGTCTGACGCGGGAGTGATTCTTGACACCGCGGCGGATCTCGCACCAGGCAAGCCCTATGTAAAGGACCTGGGACCGCTACAATCCGGTGCAACCGGCGTGGTCGTTATGGTGACGGAAGCCGGCGGCCGCGAAGTACTGCACTACGCCCGTCCCGATTCGAATCCCGGACGCAAGGAGTACACACCATTCACCCGCTCGCTCGAAAAGCCGCAAAAAACGCTGGAGCAGATGACGGTGGAGGAACTGGTGCTGGCTGCGCGATTCAAGTTGAAGGAATTGAATTCCGCGGGGGGCGTCGATCTGTTGAACAAGGCGCTCGAACGGGATCCGGGGTTTTCCCGCGCGCACCTGGAATATGGGATTCACCACTTCAACCACTACCGTTACCGCGAGGCGGTGAAGCATCTTGAACAGGTGATTGAGCGCGACCCATACGTGGACGAAGCCTACTATTACCTCTCCATCAGCCAGCTTCGTCTGGGTGAGACAGCCAAGGCGGAGCGGAACTTCTACTACATCTGGCCGGGCAGCCCCTTTTATTCGGATCGGGAATACAACCTCGCGCGGCTCGCGCTCGGTAAGAGTGATTTCGACGAAGCCGTTACGCATTTGCGGAAGGCGATAGAGGTGAACGGCCGCCATCAGGGCGCGCGGGCACTGCTGACTATCGTAAGCCGCGAGCGGGAAAACCGGGCGGGCGCACTGGAACAGATCGAAGCCATTGAGCGCATGGATCCCGGCAACCGCATCGCGCAGGCCGAGCGATGGCTGCTAACTGGTGACGAGCGTGCGCGCGCGGAACTGGCGCGCCTGATGGGCGGACAAAGCCAGGAAGCGATCGGAATGTCCTCCTTCTATCGCGATGCAGGCCGCTGGAACGCTGCCGCGAAGATTTTGAAGCTGGTGGAAACCAACAACGCCGACCGTTGGGGTACATCGCCCGAGTTCTACTACATCCTCGCCTATTGTCTCCACCAGAGCGGGAGCCAACAGGAGGCATCGCGCTACCTTGTCAAGGCCCGTTCGGCTGCCGGGAACGTAGACCGTTTCCCCTATCGCGAAAACAGCAAACCAGCTTTTGAATGGGCCATTGCGCAGGACCCGCAGGATGCGCTGGCGCTCTACCTTCAGGGCGCGCTCGACTATTATCTCGAGCGTTTTGGCGAAGGGATTCGGAGTTGGGAGCAGGCGGTCCATGCGAAGCCGGACGATTTCCGTTCGCGGCGCGCGCTGGGCCTGGCCTATGCGGAGCAGGGCAAGCCGGTGGAAACAGCGGCCGGACAATTGGAAAAGGCGGTGGCCCTCAACCCCGATCATGTTGCGACGTTGAACGATTTGAGTGCACTGTATGCGAAAGCCGGGCGTTTCGACGAGCAACTCGCGGTTCTACAGCGGGCACTCAAACGCTCGCCGGGCGACGACAATCTGGCGGAGGGTGTACTCACGGCGAACCTCATCAAAGGACACTATGACGCGGCGGAACAACTGGTTGCGTCGCACCGTTTCGCTCCGCGTCACCGCAGCTACGGATTACGCGACAAGTACCGTTTGTTGCGGTACGGACTCGGCGCCGCGGCGTTCAGGCAAAATCGATATCCAGAGGCTGTGAAGCAATTCGAAGCCGCGCTCCAACCGCCAGTGTCACTGGGAGTGGACGACTTCGCATCGCAGACATCGCCCGAAAAAGAGTATTACGTGGGACGAGCCCTGGAGGCGCAAGGTGATAAGGATGCGGCGCGCCGTGCTTACGAGCGCGGCATCGCGGGAATCGAGCACCTCTCGGGGGATTCCAGCAATTGGAGCAGCGAGAACTTCCACATGGTGCTTACGCTGGATCGGCTCGGGCGCAATGAGGAAGCTACAAAGCTCGCTGAGCAGTTCGAGAACTATGCGCGCACTCAGTTGGATTCACGCCGTCCGGCCAGGCGCGTCGAGTCCCGATACTTGCTGGGACTTGCCGCTGAACGCAAAGGCCATTCACAGGAAGCCCGGAAAATGTTCGAAGAAGCCGTTACACTTCAGCCCGACTTCCTGCCGGCGCGAATGCACCTGCGGGGAGATCTAATAAACTCCTTCTCAAAATAAGAATGAGTGGGCAGTCAGAATTAAGTGTTATTTAGTCTTCTTGACCACTGCTGCCGCAACACATAAACTGGGCGACGGAGGGTCAATGAACAGGTCTATGGCGTTTCTACGTCTAGTCGCGCTGGTATTGTGCTGTGAGGCTTTACTGGTTGCGCAAACCACTTTTGGCGTAATTCGCGGCCGTGTGCTCGATGCCACTGGCGCTGCGGTTACCGGAGCAGCCGTCGTGGTCACAAACACGGCAACCGGAATCGCAAGAACGTTTACAACCAATGAAAGCGGAGCCTACGAAGCGGGTTACCTGCAACCAGGTACCTACTCGGTTGCCGCGGAAGCAAGCGGTTTTAAAAAATTCGTGGCGGACGGGATTATTTTGAACGCCACGGCCATTGTGCTGGTGGATGCCAAACTCGAAGTTGGCGACATCACAACCTCGGTCACGGTGGAAGCCGGAGCGCCGCTGATTTCAACGGAATCGGCGGTCATTTCAGACGTAAAAACAGCGCAGCAATATTTGCAGGCGCCAATGAATGTCCGCGGAAATTGGGACAGCTTCCTTTATAATTTCATGTCGCTTGTGCCTGGCGCGCAGCCTACGGTCAACGGATTCTCCATTTCCTTTGCGGGGACGCGCTATACGATGAACAACTTCACGGTCGATGGCATCACGACGAACTCGACACTGTATGGGAATCAGGTTGGGCCGGCCAACCCGTCGATGGACTTCATCCAGGAAGTGAAGGTTGACATGTCCGGCAATTCGGCCGAGTTCTCCGCGCCCGGATACGTCAGCGTAATCACGAAGGGCGGTGCGAATGAGTTTCACGGCAGCGCCTACTGGTACTACAACACCGCCGGATTGAACGCGCGGAACTTTTTCCAAAGCCGTGTAGGCTTCGCCGTGTTGAATGATTACGGGTTCACCTTCTCCGGCCCGGTGTTCAAGAACAAGACCTTCTTTTCGGGAGGATTGGAGGCATTCAATCAGCACACCGGTGCCGCGCTGAACTTGAATCTGCCATCGAACCGCTTGCGCAACGGTGACTTTTCGATGCTTCGCGACTCCCAGGGAAATCCGATCAACATCACGGATCCCCTCACGGAACAGCCATTCCCCGGCAACGTCATTCCATCGAATCGCCTGAACCAGACCGCGTTAAAGATTCAAGAGCGCTTTTTCCCGCTCGCCAATTTCGGCGATCCGGAGTCCGTTGTGGGCAACTATCGCGAGCAATTCAAACAGAGGCAGAGGAAGGAACAGGTAGATGTCCGCATCGATCATCAGTTCTCGTCAAGCAACGCGTTTTTCGGCCGCTTCAGCGCGATGCGCGCTCCGAACAATGCGCTCGAAGGCAGTCTGCCGACCATCGGCTTGCGCAAGCAGCGGCGCCAGACCCGCAATCTGGTGTTGTCGGACACGCACACCTTCCGTCCCACGGTGATCAACGAGTTTCGCTTTGGCCTGATCCGCGGATACAACCCTTATAGCGGGCCGGTGCTCGGGCGCGAAATCGCCTCCGAGCTTGGACTAACCGGGCTTCCGTCCGATTTACCGGATGTGGAGGCTTTGCCGATCATCAACATTTCAGGATTTCAGGGCATCAGCCAATTGGATTACCAACGCGGCGCGGAGATGATATTCCAGTGGCAGGATAACCTGTCCTGGATTGTGGGCCGCCACACCATTAAGATGGGCGGCGAGGTTTGGCACAACTACGGCGAGAACTACGGGGTTTCTCCGTCGCGCGCGTACGGAAGCATTAGTTTCACCGGCAACTACAGCGGGCACGCGTACGCCGATCTTCTGCTCGGAATTCCAAGATCCGCTTCCCGGTCATCCGCCGGTTTTGTATTGCTGAAGAGCACAAACTGGGACAAGTTTCTCTTCATTCAGGATGATTTCAAGGCGACTCCGCGGCTGACGCTGAATTTCGGACTGCGGTATGAACTGAACCCGCCCTACGTTGAAACCGAAGACCGGCTGGCGAGCTTCAATCCGTTTACCGGCCAGATGGTCGTTCCAACGGAAGCGTCGAAGGGCGCACTGTTCCCGGCCTTCGTGAACAGCAACCTGGTTCCTATCGTGACAGCGGAACAGGCCGGGCTGCCAACCCGCACGCTGGCTTACACGGATAAGAACAACTTTGCGCCGCGCGTGGGATTCGCGTACAAAGTCACATCGGACAATAAGACGGTTCTGCGCGGCGGGTACGGCATCTTTTACGACACTTTCACTGCCGCGCTGTGGCGGTCGCTGGTGGGTGGTCCGTATAACGGTTCGGAGAGCGCACCGCCGAACGCCATCATTAATGGCGCTCCGCTATGGCAGCTCCCGGCAATGTTCCCGGCACAAGTGGACCAGTCGGGAACAGCGAGCCTTGGCGGGATCGACCCGCATATGAAGAACCCTTACGTCCAGCAGTGGAACCTGACCATTGAAAGGGAGATCTTCGATATGGGACTGCGGGTGTCCTATGTCGGCACCAAGACGCACCAACTGGTGTTGTCGCGCAACATGAACCAGGTCATGCCGAGCACGACTCCGTTCAGCACGTCGCGCCGGCCCTTTCCGCAACTCAGCGGCGCGACCTGGCGCGACAACTCCGGGAACGCTTATTACAATGGCTTGACGCTGGCCGCCGAGAGGCGCCTCAAGAAGGGTTTGCAATACCAGCTCAGCTATACCTGGGCGAAGAACCTCACCGACAACCATGACGAATGGGAAGGCGGCGGAGGATTGCAGAACGCTTACGACCGGCACGCGGAATGGGCTAATCACCAGTACACCCGCCGGCATCGGTTTATTGCATCCGCTATCTGGGAGTTGCCCTTCGGTAAGACCGACGGATGGAAAAAGCATCTGATAGAAGGCTGGTCGTGGTCGACGTTTGCAGTACTACAAACCGGGCCGTATTTCACACCCACGTTTGCCGGCTTCGATCCGTCCAACACCGGCTCGAGCAGCGGGCGCCCGGACCGCATCGCGAGCGGGGAAATCGACAATCCGGCGATCAACCGGTGGTTCGATGTCTCGGCTTTTCGCGTGCCAGGTGATACGGATGGAGACGGCCGTCCTGACGTCGCGGTCGGACGGTTTGGGAACTCCGGCTTGAATATCTTAAGGGCGCCGGGTACGAAATCCATGAATATGGGCTTTTTTAAGAAGTTCCATATCACGGAGACCATGGGCCTGCAAATGGAAGCGACGTTCACAAACATCTTCAACCATCCGAACTTCGCCGCGCCGGACTCGTTGGTTACCAGCGGGTCGGCGGGCGCCGTTCTGGCGGTACAAAGCCTGGAAGGTGCGGGCGCCCGCACAACTCGCCTGGGCTTGAGGCTGGACTTTTAGGCCAGCGGCAAAGACCGCGCGGCTCCGAAACGCAATGATTTTACGGAGCCGCGCGCGTCAGCAAGCGGCGGTGCCGTTACGGATGATACAAATAGAGCTTCGATTTCCGCTCGCTTTGTCCGAAGTAGAGAGTGCCATCGAGACCGGCGGCGACGGCGTCGATCACGTAGGCTTGCCATGAATAATACGGCCTCCGGTTGACGTCAATCATGCCGAGCATTTCGTAGACGCCGCTCGCGGGGTCATAAGAAAACAGGCGTGCCATCTCGTCGTCGTCGCCGCCCACGCCATACAGCTTTCCGTTCTTCGCGAACGCGAGGCCGCGAATCCGGTACTGGTTGAGCGGCTTGCCGAGATTTTCAATCTTCCATGATTTCGGATCGAGACGGAAGAGATAGCCGTCCGACGTGCCGCCATAGAGGATTCCGGATTCCGACTCGGCCCAGGAGTCGACCCCGTTGTACGGTTCGCGGCCGCGGACGGTGGGCGCGTGGAGGTCCAGCGGTTCGAGCACGCCCGTACCCAACGCCTTCACACGAAAAATTCTGCCGTTTTCACCCGACATCAGGGCAAAGCCGCTCGAATGAATCGCTATCGCCCTACCGATGTTCTTGTGCTTTTCGAAATTCTCGCCCGGGATGTTCCGCTCGGCTACCTTGCCGTGCGCCACAAATTCCACGCTGCCTATCCTGTAGCTGAAGACCTGGCCACTGGGCCATGTCAGCCCATAGAGGACATCCCGCTCGCGATCGATCGCGAGACTGTGGATTCCTTCGCCGGCAACGGGTGCGCCCAAATCGGTGACTTCGAGCGGCGCGTCAATCCGGATCGCCCTCGCGTCGTCTCTTTTCGGAACGTACTTGAACAGGTGGCCGTTCGACCCGCCCGCACCTATGTAAACGTCGCCCGATTTCGACACGGCCAGGGCGCGGTGCACAAGCGAAACATCTTTCAGGAATCCCAGAGGCTGCACGTAACCGTGCTGGGGGAACAGCGCGAACAAGTGGCTGCGCTTTCCGCTCGTGGCGCCGTAGATCGCGCCATTCGGCGCCACGGCGAGTGAACGGATGGCGCATTCGCCGGATGGAATCACGTCTTCAGGAGGATAGCCGAGTTCACGCAGATCGATTCGAACCTGGCTGACAACGGAGCGGTCGTACTCGAGTGTGCGTTGCCCGCACAGCGGAAAAACCAGCAGAAGAGTCCATAAAAAGAATCGCATTCCGATCACCTAACGAGGCCGGTAGATCAATAGAGCCAACCGGTAGTAGGCATCTCCGATCTTTCCCGCCGCTTCCACTTTTTTATTTGCATCGGGGCGAACCTCAATCGCTCCCACCATGTAGATGGTCCCGTCGGGACCCGTATCCGCGGCATTGGTGCCAAGCACCCGCCGCCCGTCTTCGAGCAGCATTTCGCCCAAATCCTCCGTCTTTCCCGAGGCGAGATCGTAGGTGATGAGGTGGGCGGTAGCAAGGCCGGCGCTGCCGCCGTAATCGAATTCACGGCCGGACGCGCCATAGTAGAGCTTTCGATCGCGGCCGAGGGTGAGGGAGAGCGTCGCATACGGTACGTCGCGGCGATCCGCAAACTTCGGAATAGCAAGCTGTCCCAACCGCTGAATGGTATTGTCCCGGGGGTTGAAAGAGAAAAGAATGGTCGCACTCTCCTCCACCCCATAGAACTGGCGCGTCTTTGTATCCCAAACAACCGTACGCCAGGCGGTTTCGGACTTGTGGTAGTCGCGCCCCAGGGAGATTCCTTTTTCGCGGATCGGCAGACGGACCGGAAGCTCCTCGATTTCATCGGTCTTGGGATCGTACTTGAAAATCTGGCCCATACCGAAGCTGCCGTACACGTTCCCCTGATCGTCAACGCCGAGCGTGCGGCAAATGGATTCCCAGTTGTTGATGCGGCCCAGGTCGACGGCCTTGCCGGTCTTCACGTCGTAATAAACGAAGTGTGCGCGGGGGTGTGTCAATCCGTAGATGCGGTTGTATAGCGGATCGTATGCGCCGGTGTTCACGCCTTCGTTCGGCACGCCAAGTCCGAAATCCTCCACGCGGTTCGTCTTCGGGTCGTATGCCGCCCAGTGCGCACCGGGGTAGCCTTCCTTTGTTGCGAAGCGCGAATAGTTCCACCAGATTCCCCCGTGCGTACCGTAGTAGATACGGCCGTCTTTACCTTCCCCGAACTTCGCGTGAATCTTCGATTGCGGCCCGCGCTTCAGATTCGATTCTCCACTCAAACGCGTAAGATCGCCTACGTCGTGCATGCGGTCTGTCTTCGAATCGTAGTAGACAAGGTGGCCATCGCCGCCATGGTAGGCCAATCCGGCATACACTTTGCCGTCGCTCGCCGCCAGCAGAGCCGCCCAGTTTCCATCCATCTCTTCCAGTCCGGTGAACACGCGGTGATCGATACGAATGGTTTTCTGTGGTGTTTGCGCGCCTGACGGTGCGAGTAAAAGCACCGGCAGGATAGCCAACCTAATAGTTGATAAGAGCGACATTGTATACCTCGAGGGCAGGGAGCTGAAAACGCACCCTGTTTTTCTCCATCGTGAATTTCACTTTCCCGGACGCGTTGCCGTCGGGCGAGATCACCTCTACAGACCGGACGGTTTTATCAGGGGGTACGCTCACGCTGACGGTTGTGGAAGGAACCGGAGTTCCGAGGCGGTAGTTTACCCAATGAAGCATGCGTCCGCTGCCGTCTTTTTTTTCCGTAATCTCCATGACTGTCGTGAGCGGAGCATGTTCGAATTCCACCGCAAGTGGCGCTCCGTTGGCGTACCGGATTGCCGCCACCAACTGCTCCGAATTCTTCGGCAACTTCCAATATGCGCGGCCGAAACCGGAAGCTCCGGTGGGCGAGTTCGGCGCATCTGCTTCGATGCCCGGGATGGGATCGGCCGCCACAACATCGCGCACGTAGACGGCGCGCCCTTTTCCGAACGTGCCGCGCTGTTCTTCCGGCATCGCACGGCCGCGAACGGAATGAATCCCGAGCACATCCGCCAGGCCGTAATCGTTTCGAATGCGCCGCCAGTCGTTATACAAAGACGTGCGCCCGGTGGCGACAAGACCGCCCCCCGCCTTAACGAAATCGCGGATCTGAGCGAGAGCGCGGTCCGGGAGCGACTCCTGGTCCCCCAGCACCAGGGTCCGGTATTTGGATAAATCCGCAAGGTTTTGATCGAAGATGATGTCGAACGGCACCTTGTACTGAATCAGCAACTGTTCAAGCAATGTCGTGTGGAGATGCGGCCCGGCGCTGTTATAAGCCATCGAAGGAAACGAGCGCAGAATCGCCACGTCCGCGACGGTCCTGGTGCCGCTGTAATAGCGGTTGCTATCCAGATAGAAGCGGACATAACGGAGCAGATCGCCGGGAAACTCGTAAGCGCTCAACGGAGAGCCGAGATCGCCGAGCGAGTTGCGATTGAACGCCAACGACTCGGCCATCAACAGGCGATAGGACCGGAGTTCGGCATCGGCGCGTTGCGGCCCCGTGTAGCTGAAAAGCGTCTGGTCAAGGCTGCGCGCCAGTTTCATCGACCGGATCTTGGAAACCAGAATGCCATTGGCATCCACCTGGGCTTCGTTCGGCTCTTCGCTCCAAAAAACGGAGCCGTGCGGAACCAGTCGCGCATGATCGATCCCGTTCAAAAACGCGCGATTGCTGCCGTAGATCCCGTGAGGATTCAATTCGACGAGCACGTTGGGGTTCAGTTTCCGGATGTAGTCCGCCACTTCGCCGTAATATGCCGCCAGGTCCGCGCACCGGAAGTCCACCCATTCCTGCATCACCGGATCGGTGATGGGCGAAATCGTGGCCGGGCGCGAAATATTATGCCACGCCGGAACCGTAATAGCGCTGATATCGGCGAATCCAAAGCGCTGTTTCAACAGTTCGGGAGTGTATTTCTTGCGCAGAAACTCACGAAAGCGGCGATTGATCTCCGGAGTATTGCCGGTGTACGGCGGAGCGATCAGCGCGTGATTGTCGAAGTGAATGAAGTCTGTCTTTACTTCTTCTATGGCGATGCGGGCGATGCGCTTCATGTATTCGACATAGCCGGGGTGATTGAAGTCAGGCCGGTAGCGATAAGTCTGCTCCCCGTAGCGGATCGCGTTTCCGTACTCATCGTAGCGGACCCACTCTTTCGCTTCGGGCAGGTCGCGCAAGAGTGTTTCGGCGAAAATAGTTCCGCCGATATAAGTGCCCAGCTTCATGCCGTGCTTATGGCAGAGCACGCCAAGCCGCTTTGCCAGTTCCACATCTTCACGCTCGGAATCGAGACCGGTCTTATAGAAGTGGGTGAGAATCATGTTCACACCGGCTTGCTTGAGCTTAAGCACGGTCTCTTCGGTGTGCTCTTTTCTGTAGAGCTCCTCCACGTTTTCGGGCAGGTTGCCGCCGTGACGCAGCCGGAAGACGAGAGGCTCCCAGTTTCCGACGAACACGACTCCCTGGTCCCACCAGGCCGATTCGGCAAAACCTTTTTTGACCGGAGTGGCCCACGTCGCATTTCCGATCTGCGCGAGAATCGGAACGCTCAGCAAAACGCCCGCCAACAGCAACCTGAGAAAGATCATGGGAGTTTTACCAGTTCACTACTGCAATGGAGTACGTCTTCAGCAGCGGCACCGTGAATGCTGCGCCGCCCGGAGCCGGGCGTGCCTCGATGGTCCGCGGCGCATCGTCCGGCGATAGAATTCGAACCTGTTTCACCGCTTCCCCCTTGGGAATGCTGCAAGTGATTTCGACAGGCGAAATCTCTGGTGTGTTTCTGTGGTTGTAGTTGATCAAATGGATCATCGAGCGTCTGTTTTCCGGCTGCGCCACAAGGTTGGCCACCAGATAGGGCGGCCCGCTAATTGTTACCGGGATCTCTTCACGCGCGGCCCATCGAACGAGCTTTGCCGTCTCCGCCCAATTGGGGGGAGCTTTCCAGAATCGCCTGTCAATCTTGAAATAATTCGTCATCGGCGGAAGGTCACCGTCGAAGGGAATAGAAGGAAAGTGGACCACACGTCCTTTACCGAACTCCTTTGTCACGTGCCGGCCCGCTTCCTCGCTCCGCTGCACATTTTCTTCGTAGCCCCGCGCGGGTCTTTGCGAGTCCACGAGCCCGAGAAGGCCCGGCTTCATGCGCAGGCGCCGCCACTGGTCGTACATCCCTGACAGACCCGTGGCAACGAGCCCGCCGCCATTTTGTACGAAGGTTCGGATGGAGGCAAGCTGCACGTCGGACAGACATTGGGAATCCGGCAGAATCAGCACGCGATATTTCGAGAGATCGGCGACGTGTTCGTCGAAGATCAGATCAAACGGTATACGCGACTGGATCAGCGCCTGCTCCATCAAAATAGCGCTCAATTGCGCGCGGGCATTGTGGTAGGTGATGGAGGGATAGGACCGCAACAACGCCACGTTTCCAGCATCCACCGCCCCGGTGAAATAATCGCGATGCTGTTTATAGAACGCGATGTACTTCAGCATGTTTTTCGGAAGGGGGTCATTGCCCGCGTAGCCAATCGTCTGGTTGAAAGCAAGAGACTCGGCCATGGCCGCGGGATCGCCGGCGATATAGGTGAAGACGATGTTGTTGTAACGCCGCCCGAGTTTGTAGCTTCTGATCGTCGAGATCAGCCTGCCATCATCCAGATATTCCGGGGCGTTGTGTTCTTCCGTCCAAAACACCTGCGTGTGTTTCAGGAAGCGCGAATGATCCAGGCCCGCTTCCCACGCGCGGTTGCCGCCCTGGATGCCGTGCGGATTCACCTCGATCACAACTTCCGGATTCACCGATTTCGCCAGCTTCGCCATCTGGCCCAGGGCATCCGACATCACCTGGCAACGAAAATCGATCCACTCCTGAATCGCCGGATCGAATATGATCTCCATCCTCTCCGGCGGCGTCTGGCGGTTCCAACCGGGAGGATTTACGGGGTCGATATTTGCGAAGCCGAACCGTGCCTGGCGTTCGGCAGCCGTATACTTCGTCCGAAG
>DASTMK010000585.1:0-3932 GCA_035714225.1 Bryobacteraceae bacterium
AGATACAGCGTGGACCCGTCCAGGTTGAAGCTGTACCCCGTGGGCAGCACAAAAGCTACGATATGTTTCGGGACGCCGAACCGTTCCATGTTCTGAAGGGCCCGGGGAAGAGCGGCTTCACTCGATGCTGTCGAGAAGGCAATGAGAAACGGTTCTCGCGCCGCCTGGTAGAAACGCCGCAGTGGAATACGTGCGATAGCGATGACCGCACCAAGAACGCCTACCACAAAGATGAATTGCGCAATGTACATGGTGAGGATGAGTTTGCCGAGCCCCACCAGTACGCCGAATCCCTTGGTGCCAACCGTCACCGCCATCGCTGCACCTACTCCGAAAGGAGCGAGATACATCACGTATTTCGTGTACCGGAACATGACTTCGGCCAGCGATTCGCAGAACTCGACGACGGGACGGGCCTTAACGCCGATGGAAGCGCACGCCGCCCCGAACAGGAGGGCGAACACGACGATCTGAAGCACTTCCCCGCGCGCCATGGCATCAATGATGCTCGCCGGAAACGTGTGTTCCAGAATCGCGGACAAGCTCGTGGTGGTTTGCGGCATGGCGGCTTCCTCCGCTGTCCGCGTCAACCGCATCCCCTCACCGGGCTTGACAATGTTGACCGCGGCCAATCCAAGAAACAGGGCTACCGTGGTAACGACTTCGAAGTAAACGATCGACTTCAGGCCGATGCGGCCCATCGCACGAATGTTCCCTGCCCCGGCAATGCCATAAACGAGAGTGGCGAAAATCAGGGGTGCAATAATCGACTTGATCAATCGAAGGAAAACATTCGCAACCGGCGACAACTTCGCGGCGATGCCGGGTGCAAGAACCCCCAGAATGACGCCCGCGGCAAGCCCGATGAAAATCCAGGCGGTGAGAGAGAGCCGCTTCATCGAGTTCCCCATTTGAGTTTCTCGCGGAGAACATCGAAGAAAAGCATCTTGGGCGGACGGATCAGGCTGATCGTGTGCGGAGCTTGCCGGCAGATAATGGCATCGTTCTGCTTGAGAGCCTCACCCACCTGCCCATCGATCGTCAGGAATGCATCTCCATCTTTGGCGAGGCAGACGACGCGGATTACGCTGGTGTCGGAGACGATGACAGGACGATTCGTCAGCATGTGAGGGCAAATCGGTGTGATGCAAAGCGCTCCAACCGAGGGGAAGATGATAGGTCCGCCGGCCGAGAGCGAATACGCTGTTGAGCCTGTCGGCGTGGAGACGATCAGGCCGTCCGATTTATATGCGCAAACAAAGTGGCTGTCGACGTAAGTATCGAGGTCGATGATGCGCGCCGGCCCGCCCTTCGTAATGACAGCATCATTCAACGCCTCATAGCGGCCCACGACTTCCTCCCCCCGGACGATCTGGCACGCCAGCATGCGCCGGCGTCCGATCCTATGCTCACCGCGGAGGGCTCTTTCCAGCTCGGGATAGATCTCGTCAATCGTAATTGCGGTGAGGAACCCCAGCCCACCAAGGTTTATGGGGAAGAGCGGGATGTCGCCGCCCCGTACGGCTCTTGCCGCCGACAACAGCGTTCCGTCACCGCCCAGGACGATAACAAGCTGCGTACCTTGCGGAACCTGCTCGCGCGATATGCCGTTGTTTGTGCGGGCATAGACGGCCGTTTGGTGATCGTAGCGCACGGCGATTTTCCGGTTCTTCAGCCACGCAATCAAGCCGGGGACAACGGCATGGGCCTGCTCGACGTTCGGTTTGGAAATAATGCCGACGGTTTCAATGCCGTGCATAGAGCAGAAACTCCTTGTTTCCTTCGGCGCCAAGAATCGGACTTTCGATGACGTCCGTTCGAAAGCCGAGTCGCATTGCTTCCGCCTCAACCTTGCGGCAGGCCGCCTGGTGCAATGACGGATCCCGTACGATGCCTCCCTTCCCGACTTCGCCGCGTCCTACTTCGAACTGCGGCTTCACGAGCACGGCGAACTCTCCGTCCGGTTTGAGCAGAGGAACGAATGCGGGCATAACGAGAGTGGCTGAAATGAAGCTTACATCACAAGCAATGAAGTCGACGAACTCACCCACGTCCTCGAATACGAGGTAGCGCGCGTTGAGCTTTTCCCGTACGACAACTCTGGAATCGTTTCTCAATTTCCAGTCCAGTTGACCGGAGCCAACGTCAATGGCGTAAACGCGCGCCGCACCCCGCTGCAGGAGGGCATCGGTAAAGCCCCCGGTGGATGCTCCAATATCAATACACACGCGCGCCTCAACGCCGATGTGAAAATGCTCGAGCGCGCGTTCCAGTTTGAGCCCGCCGCGCCCGACGTATCGAAGCCTGGCCGGGATGAGAATTTCCGAATCGAGCGGTACACTCTGCCCGGCCTTATCTACCCTTGCACCGCCCACAAAAACCTGACCGGCGAGGACGAGCGCTTTCGCTTTCTCCCGTGACTCCGCGAAGCCGCGCTCCACCAGCAACTGGTCGATTCGCTGTTTCGGAACCGGGGCGCTCATGCCCTGCGATGGACAATCAAGTCTGCCAATTGGCGCAGCCGGCCCGCTGATGGTCCGAAGCGTTCGAGCGTCTCCAGAGCGCGGCTTCTCTGTCCCTCCGCCATTTCGTGCGAGCGTGCAACACCATACACGGCTGGGAAAGTGATCTTATGCTGCTGGGCGTCTTTGCCCGCCGTCTTCCCCAATGTCGCTGAGGATTCTTCCACGTCGAGAAGGTCGTCGACAATCTGGAACGCCAGGCCGATATGTTCGCCAAAGCAGGTCAGCGCGGCGAGTTGATCTTCGTCCGCCTGCGCGTAGATGGCACCCATGCGCAAGCTGGCCCGCAGCAACGCGCCCGTCTTCGCGCGGTGAATCGAGTCGAGCAGAGTGGGTGTGGGTTCGCGCCCTTCGCCCTCGAGGTCGTTTACCTGGCCACCGATCATCCCGCCCACGGTGCCGGAGGCTACCGCCAACTCCTCCACCAATCGCGCCTTGCGCGCGGCATCGACATCCGGCAATTGCACCAGCACCTGAAACGCGAGCGTTAACAACGCATCGCCGGCGAGGATCGCCATGGCCTCTCCGTATTGTTTATGGCAGGTCGGTCTGCCACGGCGCAGGTCGTCATTATCCAGCGCGGGAAGGTCGTCGTGAATTAACGAGTACGTATGAATCAGCTCGAGGGGGCACGCGGCGTCTTCGATTCCCGCCATCTCCCCGCGGATGGTCCGGGCGGCCTCCATGAACAGAATCGGTCGAATCCGTTTTCCGCCGGCGAACAAGCTGTAGCGCATCGCGCTATGTATGCTCTCGGGGGGCGTAGAAACCGGAGGCACCCACCGGTCGAGAGCTGCATCGACAAGCTTCTGTTGTTCGTGCAGGTAATCACGAATGTTCATGTCTTTTCGGGCCGGAAAGGTTCGGCCTGAATCCTGTCGCCTTTACGAGTGAGAACTTCGACGCGGGTTTCGGCTTCTTCCAATTGCTTCCGGCAGGTCTCGCTGAGGCGCATGCCCTGCTCGAACAACTCGAGCGCCCGATCGAGCGGCAGATCTCCGCCCTCCAGTTCCTTGACGACGGCCTCGAGTTGCTCAAGCCCGGCTTCAAAGCTTAGGACCGCTTCCTGCGGTTCGGAATTGTCGGGCATCGCTTCAATTTTGGCACACGCGAAGCCGCGGCATCGCCGCTCAGGCCGACGCCTTCTTCAGAACCTCGCGAACCCGCTTTGCCACTACTTGCGCGTCACCCGGCTGCATCATCCAGACCGTCACCGTGAGCGCGTCCCGTGTTCCCGGGGTTACTTCGATAGAAGGATCGCCCTCGCGCAATTCTTTCGCGACATCGGCGTAGGACATCTTCACGCGCGACGGATCCCATTGGATGCGCAGATGCGGAACCTGGTTGGCGATAGGGGGAACAACCACTTCCGTCGTAATCGTTGGAATTGACGCGATGCTGTCCACAATC
>DASTMK010000586.1:0-15022 GCA_035714225.1 Bryobacteraceae bacterium
GGACTTATGTTCCGCTATGTACTCGTCGAGGTTCGTGGGTTCCAGTTGTTTCATGCCGAGGCGGATGCGCCGTCTCTCGCGGTCGACCTCCAGCACCTGCGCGCGGATGCTCTGGCCCATCTTCAGCATTTCGTTCGGATGATTCAGCCGTTTCTCCCGGCTGATGTCACCGATGTGTATCATCCCTTCGATGCCATCGCCGATATCCACGAACGCGCCGAACTTCTGAAGGCTGGTGACGGTGCCCTCCACAACCGCTCCGGGCGGATACCGGCTTGGAACGCCTTCCCAGGGATCGCCAAGCGCCTGTTTCAACCCCAGCGAAATACGCCGTTCCGCCGGATTGACTCCCAGAACCGCAACTTCGACCGACTCGCCTACCTTTACTACATCACCGGGCTTGCGTACCTTTTTCGACCAGGACAACTCCGAGATATGAATCAGGCCATCGATGCCCGGCTCGAGTTCGACGAACGCTCCGAAGTCCGTCAGCCGCGATACGGTGCCGCGCACGCGATCGCCCGTTTTGTACTTGTCGCCCACCAGCGCCCAGGGTTCGGGCACAAGTTGCTTCATCCCGACAGAAATCCTGCGCGTATTGGGATTCACCTTGAGGATTTTCACCTCGACTGAATCGCCCACATTTACGACGTCGGACGGCTTCGCGACGCGATGCCACGACATGTCGGTGACATGCAGCAGTCCATCGACACCACCCAAATCGACGAATGCTCCGAAATCGGTGATACTGCGCACGGTGCCGGTGACAACCGCCCCTTCCTGAATCGCCGCAAAGGCATGGGCGCGCGCTTGCTTTTCCTGTTCTTCGAGGATGACGCGGCGGTCCACCACCACGTCTTCCTCGGCGATTTCCAGCTTGATAATCCGGCACTGGATTTCCTGCCCGACCAACGCCTCTTGTTCCGCGGCGTCCCTGGCCCCGCTACGCGATGCCGGAAGAAATGCGGGCACACCTACATCCACCCGCAGTCCACCCTTCACAACCTCCGTCACGGTTCCCACGATTGTCCGGCTTTCGCTGAAAGCGGTCTGAAGGGACGACCAGTCCTTCGGGCGCTCAACGGTGACCGTCGAGAGCCTGTAGTATCCCTGATCGTATCCGCTGATACTGACCGTCAACCGGTCCCCCGGCTTTACCGTCAGCTCGCCGGACTTGTCACGGAATTGTGCAACCGGCACAACTCCCTCGATTTTGCGGCCGACATCGACGAAAACAGATTCGGCATCGATGGCAACGACAGTGCCTTCAACCGCTTGAGCCGGACCGGAGAGGGTTTTCTGTTCCTGCTCAAATTGAGACAGGATGTCGCCAAAAGAGCTGTCAGAAGGCACAGATTGTTCCTCTGGCGTGGCAGATACGGGGTAGGGATGTTTCATTGCTGCTGGGGCTTGAAACCCTATTTTCACATATTCGGGGCTAAGATGGCAGCGTGGCCACGAATGCGGGGACCGGGCGCGGCTGGTCCCGTTATATCAGACCCGAGGATTTCATCTGGCTGTTCCTGTTTTCCGCGATGGTGGTCTTCAGCCCGGATCAAACCCCCGCCGAATACATCTTTCTCCCATGTCTGGCGATTGTGCAGATTGTAGAGCCGAAAGTGCCGTTTTTCGGGACACGCCGCGGCATTCACCTGTCCATCGGCATAAAGCTGATCCTGAGTTACCTGCTCATCGGGTTTACCGGCGCTGTGAACAGCAGCTATTATCTGGTGCTGCTGCTGCCGGTGGTGACCGCCGCAACCACATTCGGTCCAGGCGGTACCATCGCTTTCATCCTGCTGGCGGCAGCGTCGTATCTCTCCTTTCTGCTGTTCGTGGACTGGA
This sequence comes from Bryobacteraceae bacterium, assembly GCA_035714225.1. Taxonomy (GTDB): domain Bacteria; phylum Acidobacteriota; class Terriglobia; order Bryobacterales; family Bryobacteraceae; genus CAADGY01. Next base: position 1,846 of record DASTMK010000586.1, read on the forward strand.
GCCGTTACACAATTGATCCCTATAACGTGCGGATGCTCTGTCTGCGGCTCACGTTCATCAGCGTCGTCGGCTATCTTACCCATAGACTTGCCCAGATGAGCCGCATCGAAGAGGGCAAATACCAGGTGGCGGCAGAGCAGTTGCAGGCGGCTGAAGCGGCGGTCCGCCGCTCCGAGCGTCTGGCCGCTCTGGGGCAATTGTCCGCCGGACTTGCACACGAGCTGCGGAACCCGCTTGGCACGATGAAGGCATCCGCCGAACTGTTGCTCAAGCAGGTACCCGACGATAACGAGGTGGCGCGAGAAATGGCAGCCTTTATTTTTTCCGAAGTCGACCGTACCAACGGCCTCATCACACGCTTTCTCGAGTTCGCCCGTCCCCTGAAATTGCGGATGAAAGTAACAGACCTTGCCGAGGTGATTGACCGCGCCGTCCAACAGGTCGAACGCCTGCGTCCAATCGCCGGCCTGACAATCTATAAAAACTATTCGCCCGATGTCCGCCCGCTGCTGCTCGACGCCGAGCTTTTCGAACGGGTTGTGTACAACCTGCTGTTGAATGCCGTGCAGGCGACCACGCCTGGGGGAGCCGTCACGGTGAAAACGCGGCCGGTAGACGGTGAGGTGGAACTTGTGGTGATCGACCGCGGCGCCGGCATCGACGCCAAACACCTGGAGAACATTTTCAACCCCTTCTTTACGACAAAGCCGCAAGGCGTGGGCCTGGGGCTGGCTATCGTTTCCAACATCGTCGACGAACATGGAGGCCGAATCGCGGTGGAGAGCGAAGTGGGCAAGGGGAGCGTTTTTATCGTGCGCCTGCCGCGCCGCGAATAGGACGCGTTTGGGCCTCAACTGCCTGTCTCAGTATTCTAAGGATCAGTGAAGCCCCGCATACTGATTGTTGAAGACGAAGAGAAGCTGCGGCGTGTCATCGAGTTGCACCTGCTTGCGTCCGGTTTCGAAGTGGACCAGGCCGGAAGCGCTGAGGAAGGGCTGCTGCTGGCCGACCGGGTCCAGCTTGTAATTACCGATTTGCGTCTGCCCGGGATGGACGGGCTCGATCTCCTGGCGCAGATCCACAGGCAAAATGCGCACGTGCCGGTGATTGTAATGACCGCCTTCGGCACTGTCGAAAACGCGGTGGAAGCGATGAAGTCCGGCGCTGCGGATTTTCTTCTGAAGCCTTTTTCACTCAACCAGCTTACGGCTGTCGTTAACAAGGCTCTCGAGGTCCGCGCGCTCAGAGATGAGAACCGGCAGTTGAAGGAGGAACTCGGGCATCGATACCAGTTCAGCAACATCGTTGGCCGTAGTTCCTCCATGCAGGAGATCTTCAGCTCGATCACGCGCGTGGCTCCCACTCGCGCCACGGTGCTGCTGGCAGGTGAAAGCGGCGTCGGGAAGGATCTGATCGCGCGCGCGATTCACTTCCATTCCCCACGGGCCGAACGTCCGTTTGTGAAGATCAACTGTACTGCCATACCGGAGAATCTTATGGAAAGTGAGCTCTTCGGTTATGAGAAAGGGGCTTTCACGGGGGCCGCGACTTCCAAGCCCGGCAAATTTGAACAGGCGGACACGGGAACCGTATTTCTGGACGAGATTGGGGATGTGCCTGCCTCGGTGCAGGTAAAGCTGCTTCGAGTGCTTCAGGAGCGCGAGTTCGAAAGACTGGGCAGTAACAAGACGCGCCACATCGACGTGCGTGTGATCGCAGCGACGAACGTCGATCTGCGGGCCGCGCTGGAGCAGGGCACATTTCGCCAGGATCTCTACTACCGCTTGAACGTGGTGCCCATCGATCTTCCACCATTGAGGGAGCGTAAAGAAGACATCCCGTTTCTCGCCGATCATTTCATGAAGAAGCATTCCCGCGAATTGCGCGGTAAGGAGGCGCGTCTTACCGATGCCGCGGTCGAAAAGCTGATGTCCTATCACTGGCCGGGCAACGTCCGCGAGTTGGAGAATGTTATCGAAAGAAGTCTTGTATTGGGCAGCGGAGAGTTTCTCGACGCGGCGGAAATCAAACTCGACACGAACCCGCAGCCGCGAGCGGCTTCTTCCGGAGCGCCGGTCCTGCCCGAAGGCATGACCCTCGACCAACTCGAACAGGAAATCATTCGCGATGCACTCGAACGTTCACACGGTAACAAGAGCCAGGCGGCGCGGTTGCTCGGGATCACCAGGAATGCGCTGCGTTACCGGCTTTCGCAGATGGGGCTGGAGAATCCGCCCGAGTAAACCCCTGCCTGCGTATCGGACAGAAACATCCTAAAATCGAAGCTTTTCGGTATCTTCTATATAATGCGGGTAGTGAAGGTATAGATTCCAAATGTCGACGACCGAGATTACTTCTGTTGTCTCGCGTTCCAACGAGACGGCGGGAGATGTAGTTAACGATTTCAGCATTCAGGTTGCGACGGTAAACGGCTCGGGGAGCCAGACCGCCAACAGTGTGCTGATGCGCTCCATCTTTCAGATGGGAATTCCGGTTTCCGGAAAGAACCTGTTCCCCTCCAATATCGCCGGGTTGCCCACCTGGTTCACGATTCGCGCCAGCAAGCACGGCTGGATTGGACGCAAGAAGGAGATCGATTTCCTGGTTGCGATGAATCCGGAAACGGCTCATGACGATGTTATGCGGCTGGACGCCGGCGCGGCCGTAGTGTATGACGAACCGTTGAAGCTGAATACACTCCGGGACGACCTGCATTATTATCCGGTTCCCTTCGATAAACTTGTCGCTCCTGTTTGCCCCGAGGCGAAGCTGCGCAAACTGGTGCGAAACATGATCTACGACGGCGTTGTCGGGCACCTGATCGGTGTAGAGATGGAGGAGATCCACAAGGCGCTGTTCAAGCAGTTCGGGCCGAAGAAGGTCAAGGCGGCCGAACTCAACTGGAATGCGGTTCAGGCCGGTCGCGACTACGCCGCCGCCAACCTCCCCAAGACGGATCCGTGCCGTGTTGCGCGGATGAACAAGACCGCGGGCAAGATCATCATCGACGGCAATGCGGCGGCGGCGCTGGGTTGCATGTTCGCCGGAGTTACGGTTGTGACGTGGTATCCCATCACTCCTTCCACGTCGTTGGTCGAATCGCTCATCGGCTACATGCGCCGCTTCCGTATCGACAAGGAGACCGGAAAAGCCACTTTCGCGATCGTTCAAGCCGAAGATGAGCTGGCAGCGGTTGGAATGGTGATCGGCGCCTCGTGGGCCGGCGCCCGCGCGATGACGGCGACCTCCGGTCCGGGCATTTCCCTGATGTCCGAGTTCGTTGGTCTCGGCTATTATGCCGAAATCCCAGCCGTTATTTTTAACGTGCAGCGCGTGGGGCCGTCCACAGGCCTGCCGACGCGAACGATGCAGGGGGACCTGCTCTCCACCGCATTGCTGTCTCACGGGGACACACGGCACCCGCTGTTGTTTCCGTCGTCGCCGGAAGAGTGCTTCACCATGGCGGGGACGGCGTTCGATTTAGCCGAGCGATTCCAGACACCTGTTTTCGTGATGCTGGATCTCGATCTCGGCATGAACAACTGGATGGCGGATGCATTCCCGTATCCCGAGCAGCCCATCGACCGCGGCAAAGTGCTCACGGCCGAGGACCTTGCGCGGCTGGGAGGTTTTGCCCGTTATAAGGACGTGGATGGCGACGGGGTGGGCTACCGCACGCTGCCCGGCACCGATCATCCGGCGGCGGGCTATTTCACCCGCGGCAGCGGCCATAACGAGCGCGCCGGCTATAGCGAGCGGCCCGAAGACTACATCAACAACGTGGACCGGCTCGACAAGAAGTTCGAAACTCTGAAAGAGTACGCCCCGGCTCCCGAAATCGTCATTGACGAACAAGCGTCTATTGGCCTGATTTGCTGCGGCACCTCCCGCTACGCCGCGGAAGAGAGCCGCGATCAACTGGCGCGGGAATATGGTGTCGGGAGTTCCTATTTGCGCCTGAAGGCATATCCGTTTACGGACGAATTGAAGGACTTCATCGCGCGGCATTCCCGTGTTTACGTGATCGATCAGAATCGCGACCGCCAGTTGTTGGGATTGATGCGGTTAGACCTGGACACGCAGTACGTAGAGCGGCTGCGAAGTGTCCGCTATTACGGTGGCCTGCCGCTCGACGCGCGCACGGTAACCGACGACATCGTTAGCCAGGAGGGCTTATGAGCACCACAGCGACGCCTCCTCCGAAGAAGGTCAACCGGATCGGACTCGAGGTTCTTCAGTACAGGGGCGCGAAGACGACACTGTGCGCCGGCTGCGGCCACAACGCGATCACGGAGCGCATCATCGAGGCGTTCTACGAGATGGGTGTAGAGCCGTATAAGGTTGCAAAATTTTCGGGCATCGGCTGCTCGTCGAAATCGCCGGCCTATTTCCTGAATTCCGCGCACGGCTTCAACTCCGTCCATGGACGCGCGCCGGCGGTGAGCACGGGAGCGATGTTGGCGAATCACAACCTGATCGGCATCGTGGTTTCCGGCGACGGCGATACCGCCTCGATCGGTATCGGCCAGTTCATGCACATGCTGCGCCGGAACGTCCCCCTGATCTATATCATCGAGAACAATGGCGTCTACGGATTGACCAAGGGGCAGTTCTCGGCGACGGCCGATCTCGGCGCCAGGCTCAAGACAGGTATCGTCAACGATCTTCCGGCCATCGACACCTGCCTCGCCGGCATCGAATTGGGTGCAACTCTTGTTGCGAGGTCCTTCTCCGGCGACAAACGGCAGTTGCTCGCGATCCTGAAGGCCGCAATCGCCCACAAAGGATTGTCGGTCATCGATGTGATTTCGCCTTGCACGACATTCAACGATCACGAGGGGTCCACGAAGAGCTATTCCTATATGAAAGATCACGACGAGCCTCTGCATGAACTGGACTTCGTGCCGTTCTACCAGGACATTTCGGTCGAGATCGCCGAAGGAGAGGTGCGCGAGGTCGAATTACACGACGGCTCCAAGTTGCGTTTGAAGAAGCTGGAACGGGACTACGATCCCACCGACAGGATTCGCGCGCTCGACTTTATCCATGAGAGCGCTTCGTCCGGTGTCGTACTGACCGGAATTCTCTACGTAGACAACAAGCGGAAAACCTTTCTGGACATGCTCAATCTGGGGGATGCCCCCCTGGGTACGCTACCCGAAGCGAAGACCCGGCCGGATCAAAGAGCTCTCGACCAGATCATGGAAGAACTCAGATAGGAACCGCCCACGTGCCCGCGGGGCCGTCGCTCGAAAACCTGTGCGTGGTGCTGGTTGCACCGCGTAATCCATTGAATATCGGGGCGGTGGCGCGCGCAATGAGTAATTTCGGGTGCTTCGCTCTGCGGCTGGTCAACCCCTACGAGGTCGCGTTTCGCGAAGCCCGGTCGGCGGTGGGAGCGCGCAGTGTACTGGAACGGGCGACGGAGCACAAGACGCTCTCCGAGGCAATCGCCGGCTGCACGTTGGTTGTGGGCACCACAGCCCTCGGGCACCGCGAGCTTCAGCATCCGTTGAGGCGCCTGGAGTACGGCGGAAGGCTCATCAAGCGGCACCTGGAGACCGGCCCCGTCGCTCTACTCTTCGGCTCGGAAAAATTCGGGTTGTCCAATGAGGACATGAGCTACTGCCACTGGCTTATGCGCATACCGGCACGGCGGGAGCATGAATCGATGAACCTCGGTCAGGCCGTTGCCGTCTGCCTCTACGAGCTGGTTCGAGATTCGCGTGCCGTAGCCAAAGCGCCGAAGCCGTTGAAGCCCGCGAGTGCCGGTGAAATGGACCGCTTTACCGATGAGCTGATGAAGTTGCTTCAGGAGTCCGGATACGTTCAGGAGCGCACGGCGAGCTCCAGCACACAGAAGATCCGCAGATTAATACGAAGAATGGGACTTTCGGCCCGTGATGCCGAAGTTTGGCTCGGCATGATTCGGCAGATCGCCTGGAAGCTGCACTCCCGGGAATAGCAGGCTTCTATCAGGCCTCGATGGTGTATGGCGGGTCGAAATCGGGAACACCGGCGTGACGGCCGGCCATCCAGCGCAGCACGTACACCGATCTCGGATCTGTTTTGCTTTTTGTCGTGCGGTTTTTCAATACCTCGATGAGGGCGTGCGCAAGGGGATCTTTGTAGTAGTCGATATCGGCTTCCAGCAGAACGCAGTCCGTATCTTCGACCCTCAGCCGGTCGTTCTCATGGAACGTGAGCTGGACGTTCGCTTCTCCAAACTGCACCTGTTTATAGCTGCGCGTCGCTCCCGGATGAAATAGTCCCGCACCGGGTTCGGGCTGGAAGATCCCTTGCGTCGCGGCGCGCACTACCTGATCTACCATGGATTCGTCCGCCCATGCGTAGAACCGGTCTTGAGCGAACGCCCGCTTGGGATCGTCCCAAACGATCTGCTTGAAATAATCCAGAGGGGTTCCCGAAGGCAGCCGGATATCCCGGACGGCGGTGACAACGTTAAAAAAGCAGGCGAGCGGTGCGGCCTTGTTCTCCAGTGCGTCTTCGTATCTCTCCCGCGCCGCCGTATCGGTTCCCGCACCGGCGGCGAGCAGTGCCGAAAGAACCGGGTGACTCGACTTCAGCCGTTGCCAGGTAGAGTTCCGGAAGTTGAAGACACCATTTTTAGGAATCATCATCAAGTCGAGGACTCGCGGAATATTCGGTGCCACCTGTACCGGAGTGAAGCCCGCCTGGAAATACCCCTTGGCCGAGACCAGAACCGTGTAGTTATCGCCAAAGTTGTTATAGAAGGGGAGATTCTCGAACACCAGTGACGATCCCTTGTGGAATCCGCTATGGATGTCATTCTGGTTGCCGTCGCGTATCCGGACCAGCACCTGGGCTTTGGTCCGGAGCGGCCGCCGCGTGCCGTCAAAAAGGTTCAGTGTGATGGAAGCGCTGCTCGTGGCCCGGGCGGGCGCGGGACTCGCCATGTTCTTCTCCTCTTTCGATAACTGGACTGTCGAGTGATACCATAGCTCACCCGCCTTGTCAAAAATTCACCGGGCCGTTACCGGATTTCCAATCGGTTGTTATGAACTGCTCTTTAAAATACAATTTATACGCAAATCGTCGCTGTTCGGTGCAGCGATTGAGCCCCCCGCTTTAATGGTGGCCGTAGTTCAATTCACCAGCCTCGATCTTCACCCGCAGCCGGTTTTGCGGCGGCGGCAGCGGGCAAGTCGCGTAAGGAGTAAATGCGCACGGCGGGTTGTACGCTTTATTGAAGTCGAGCACCACGCGGCCGTTTTCCGGCTGTGCCGAATAGAGGAAACGGCCTGCCGGATAGGTCTGTTTGCGGCTGGTCAGGTCCCGAAAGATGAAGAACAGCTCGTCCCCTTCGGTTACGGGCTCCAGCCGGTGCGTCGTACCGTCGAGGGCAAACTCCGCATAGCCAGGCGAATGCTGTTCTTCGCTGGTCCCGAGTAGGGTTGGAATTGAAATCGTCTTCGGTTGCGCATAGGGCACAAACGTGGCAACAATCCGGTACTCACGCTTCACGGGATACCAATGGAGGCCGGTGAATTCTTTTCGGAACGAGCTGTTATTGTCCTTGAGCCGGATGGCATACTTACCGCCCCTGTTCAGCAGGATGAGCGACAGAGGCCCTATCGTGAGAACGTCTGCCGGTCCAGGCACGTCTGCCTTCAGCGTGGTACTACTGACCGGCTTACCGTTCAGGGTCACACCCGCTCCGGGAGCGGCCTCGAACCGCACTTCCCCTTTGCGCAGCAGGAATGTGCCGGTGCGGCCGGGCGCGGAACCGGGTGGAAGGGCGATCGTGTTCTTCGGGCCGCTGCCGGCCGTGTTTGCACCCTCTTTCAGCCAGAACAGTCCGGTCACGGTCAGCCAACCGCCATCGGCTTTGAGCGCGGCTTCCCGCCGCGCGCGCCAACGGGTGATCTCCTGCTCGTAACTGGCGGCAGGTTCACGTTGCGCGGGCGCCATCAACAAAAGCAGGAAGAAGACGAAGGCCGGCACTGCCTCTATTATGAGGCCCCCAACGGGCGTGCGCATTTGCTGTAAAATCGCAGCCGGAGATGTAAATGTCCGAAAACAACCGACGCAATTTTCTGGGATCTTCCGCCACCGCCGCGGGTGTCCTGATTCTGAAGCCTGAAACCGTATTTGGAACGCAGGCGAATTCCGCGCTCGAAGTTGGCATCATCGGGTGCGGGGGCCGCGGCAATTTTATCGGCGGGTTCTTTATCGAGTACACGGGCGCCCGTATTTCGGCCCTTGCCGATCCCTTCCAGGATCGAATGGAGTCTACACGGGAGAAATTGCGGGCAAGCGGCGCCCGCCTGTTTCCCGGCTTGAACGGGTACAAAGAGTTGATCGCTTCCAATGTGGATGCGGTCGCGGTGATGAGCCCTCCATACTTCCATCCGGAGCAGGTGGCGGCGGCGGTCGCCGCAGGCAAGCACGTGTTTCTGGCGAAGCCTGTGGCTGTCGATGTGCCCGGCTGCCGCAGTATTCTCGCGAGTGGTGAAAAAGCCAAAGGCAAGCTGAGCTTCGTCGTCGATTTCCAAACTCGCGTCCAGCCGGTGTTCAAGGAAGCGGCCGGCCGCGTGCATCGCGGGGACATCGGAACGCCGGTACTGGGCCATGTCTACTATCACGCGGGGCGGCTCAGGCCGAAGACCGAACCCGGTATGTCCGCCGCGCAGGCGCGACTGAGCAACTGGGTGTTCGACAAGGTTCTTTCCGGCGACATTATCGTGGAGCAGAACGTACATGTCTTGGATGCCGGAAACTGGTATCTCAAGTTGCATCCGGTGAAAGCGTCCGGAACTGGTGGGCGCAAAGCGAGGGTGGATGTCGGCGACTGCTGGGACCACTTCCTGGTGAACTTCTGGTACCCGAACGACGTCAAGGTCGACTTCAGCTCTGCCCAGTTCACCAAAGGGTACAACGATCTCTGTATTCGCATCTACGGTTCGGGCGGCACGGCCGATACCCACTATAACGGCACGGTCCGCATCACCGGAGACAAGCCCTGGGAAGGCGGGGAGAAGGACGATACTTTCCGGCAGGGCGCGATCACGAACGTACGTAATTTCGCCGCCAGCGTACGCAGCGGCGACTACCTGAACAACGCCCAGGAGAGCGTGGAGAGTAATTTGACAGCGATCCTCGGGCGCATGGCCGCCTACCGCGAATCCGCCGTAACGTGGGACGAGATGATGCGGTCGAACGAGAAGCTGGAAGCGAACCTGAAGTTGTGAGGCACTCAGTCCGGAAGAACTTCGAGTCTCTCCGGATCGAACACGAGTTTCCGCTTCGTCACATACGACTCCACGGCCAGCAGCGGCGGGATGATAGAGATCGCCGCGACCGCCGCATCGGCCGCAGGCAGTTTGCGGGACTTGCAGCAATCGAGGAAGTTGCGGACATGGTCCGCCGTGATGTCGCCGGGGATTTCCCGCACGACCGGCTGCGCCCCCTTTCCCGCGGGCGTGAACTCATACCGGTTGCGGTTCACGAAGAGCCTCCCCTGGTCGCCATGGAAGGTGATCCCGTATTCGCCCCGGTAAACATTCGATTGAAAGAGCACGCTGAAACCGTCGTACTCAAATAGCGCGTTGCAGGTGTCCGGAGCCGTGCGGCCATCGTTGAAGTCGTAGTAGATACCCCCGGCGAAGACGGCTGAACGTGGGGCGCGCTCGCCCATGTACATGTGCACGGTGTCCAGCCAATGATGGCCGAAATCGGTTATCTTTCCGCCGTTGAAATCGAGATAGGCGCGGAAATTGAAATACTGGCCCGGCACCCAGTCCCGGTAGCGGACGGGACCCAGGAACCGGATCCAATCGAGATTCGAAGGCTTTTCCGCGGGTTCCTTGAGCATCGGGCGCGGCACGCCTCCATGCCATATGGCGTCGACTTGGGTGATCCGGCCTAGCGCTCCGGAACGGACGAACTTCTCTCGTGCCTCGATGTAAATAGGCCCGGAGCGCTGTTGCAGCCCGATCTGGCAGATACGGTTGTTCGCCCGGGCCGCGCGCACCATCAGCGGGGCCTCTTCCCGCAAGCGGCACATCGGCTTCTCCACGTACACGTCCTTGCCTGCGGTCATGGCATCAATCGAATGGTCTTTATGCCAGTGATCCGGCGACCCGATGAGCACCGCATCCACTTCCTTGAGGCGTAGAAGCTCGCGATGATCGATGAAGGTTTTCGCGCCCGGAGCCCTGCCGAGTGCCTGGTCGATGCGCTTGCCGTATACGTCGCAGATGGCGCGCACCTCCACGTCCGGATTCTTCTGAAACAGCGTCATGACATACGTGCCGCGGCCGCCGGTCCCGATCACGCCGAGTCCGATCCGGTCGTTGGCTCCGCGAACCCGCGAATAGGAGACTGCCGTCAGTCCGGCCGCCCGGGCCGCATCGCGCCGTGTCATGATACTCATCTTCTCACCATGGAGGAGCGTTGTTCACAAAGTCTTGCCTTAAATCCTTCTTGAGTCCGTGTTCCCGAGTGTAATATCATTCCAGAAAGGTAATCTTTCAGATCTGTAAGTCTGCTTTGCAAGCAGAGACTACCTTCCGTTGTAGGCGGCGCCAGCGCCTTGTACTGGCGATAGTTGTATCCGAACTTGGAGACGTAGGAAGGAAGTATCAACCGAATGAGCATCAGCCAGCTAGCCCGGTCGATCAGCGAATCGCCCACCCTGAAGCTGAACGAAACCGCAGCGCTTCTCAGGGACAAAGGCGAGCCAGTCATACATCTCGGCGGCGGAGAGCCGAAGAGTAAAACTCCTATCGACGCAATCATAAGCTGTTCCTCTCTGCTGAACACGGGAGAAGTCAAATACACACCGGCGGACGGTATACCCGCTCTCAAAAAAGCCGTCATCCATTACACGGAAGAACACTACGATAAGCGTGTCGCACCGGAAAACGTAATTGTTTCCAGCGGGGCCAAGCAGGCCATCATGGTGGCGCTCTATGCCATTCTCGATCCGAAGGACGAGGTCGTGTTCCCCGCGCCCTATTGGGTGAGCTACCCCGAAATGGTGAAACTGGCCGGTGGCGTGCCGGTCCCCGTATGCGCCAAGGACGGCACTTTTTTCCCGAGCATCGGGGACATTACGGAAGTTCTCAGCCCCTACACCAAGGCCATCATCCTGAACAGCCCGAACAACCCCAGCGGCGTCATGTACTCGAAGGAGTTCATTGCCGAAGTTGTCGCCCTGTGCGAATCGCGCAACATCTACCTGATCATGGATGATACCTACAACCGGCTGATTTTCGATGGCAGGACGCCCGTAAACTGCTACGAGTTTACGGAGGAGGATGTCGAGACGTCGAAGCTGATCGTCATCAATTGCGTTTCCAAGATGTACGCCATGACCGGGTTCCGCATTGGATGGGCCGTCGCTCCGCGGGAGTTGATCCGGGCGATGACCAATATTCAATCTCAGCAGACCTCCGGACCCGCCGCCCCTTCTCAATGGGCTGCCGTCGGAGCGCTGAACGGAGTACAGGCGTCCATTGAAGCATTGCGGCTCACCCTCGAAAATAATCGCAATGTCATGGTCGACCGGCTGAGCGCCATCGACGGCGTCAGCGTTGTCAAACCGGATGGCACCTTCTACTGCTTCCCCGATTTCAGCGCGTACGAAAAGAATTCGCAAAAGCTGTCGCAGTTTTTGCTCGAAAAGGTTCGCGTTGTAACCGTGCCGGGAAAAGAGTTCGGGATGGAGGGTCACCTCCGCTTGAGCTTCTGCGGAACGATCAAAGAAATTCGCGAAGGCATCGAGCGTATTCAATGGGCGCTCGACTCGAACTCGGCTAACGAACTGTACCTGGGCAACCGCAAGCTTGTGAGGGATTGGGTATGAGCTGGTATATGAACGTTCCGACACCCGCCGCCAAGGAAGCCGGACTCGCGGCCAGTACTTACGGACTCGAGAACCACGGCCTTACGCACCTGCATAACACCTACTGGAATCTGCCGACGGCGTCTCTTTACGAAGAGATCGCCTTTCGTGGCGAGGGACGGGTTGCCCACCTTGGACCGATGGTTGTGAACACCGGAAAGCACACGGCGCGGGCAGCCGCCGACAAGTTCATCGTGCGAGAGCAGACGACGGAAGAAAAGGTGTGGTGGGGAGAATACAATCGCCCGTTCAGCCCGCAGAACTTTAACGCGCTCCAGGTGCGTCTGCAGGGCTACCTACAGGGCCGCGACGTATTCGTGCAGGATTGTTTCGCCGGAGCAGACCCTGAATATCGCATACCCATCCGCATTATCACGGAGCTTGCCTGGCACAGCCTGTTTGTGCGAAACATGTTTATCAAGTCGCGCAGCCTGGACGCGGCGAAGAAGCATGTCCCCGAGTTCACGGTGATATGCGTGCCTTCCTTCCGCGCTTCGCCGCTCGTGGACGGCACACGCACCGATACATTTATCATCGGCAACTTTGCCCAGCGGACCGCCATTATCGGGGGCTCCCGTTACGGCGGCGAGATCAAGAAGACCATCTTTACGGTGCTGAATTACCTTCTGCCTTTGCAGGGGGTGCTTTCCATGCACTGCTCCGCGAACGTTGGGCCGGACGGCGATTCGGCGCTGTTCTTCGGGTTGTCGGGAACGGGAAAGACTACATTATCCGCCGACCCGGACCGAAATCTGATCGGCGACGACGAGCACGGCTGGAGCGATAACGGGATTTTCAATTTCGAAGACGGCTGTTACGCAAAAGTGATCCGGCTCTCGCGCCACGCGGAGCCGCAAATCTACGAATGCACGCGCAGGTTCGGCACTCTTCTTGAAAACGTTCCCATGGATCCGCGGACCCGCCGGCTTGACCTCAACGACGACAAGATCACCGAAAACACTCGCGCCGCATACCCGCTGGATTACATCGGGAACTCGCTGCCGGAGAAGATGGCCGGTCACCCGAAGAACATCATCCTTCTGACGTGCGACGCCTCCGGGGTGATGCCGCCCATCGCCAGGCTCACTCCCGAACAGGCCATCTATCATTTCATATCGGGGTATACAAGTAAGATCGCGGGGACCGAGATAGGATTGGGCACTGAACCCGAGATTACGTTCAGCACTTGCTTCGGAGCGCCGTTTATGGTTCACCGCCCGGAAGTCTACGCACAACTGCTGCATGCGAGAATCCTGAAGCACAATGTCAGTTGCTGGCTGGTCAATA
>DASTMK010000587.1:0-5949 GCA_035714225.1 Bryobacteraceae bacterium
TCATTCAGTTCGTTCTGGAAAAAGACCCCGAGGTGGCCGCTCAGGAAGTACGGGATAAGGTCAACACGATCCTTGGCGATTTGCCGCGTGATGCCGACCCCCCGATTATCGAAAAGGTCGCCACCGATGCCGCGCCTGTCATCAGCATCGTGGTGGCGTCCGGCCGCGATCTGCGCGAGACCACTAAAGTGGTGGACGACCGCATCAAGAAGAACATCGAAGGTTTGAGCGGTGTCGGGCAGGTGCGGTTCGTCGGAGAACGCCAGCGGCAGATTCAGGTCTGGCTGGATGGCGAGAAGCTCTATGCCTACAACCTGAATATCGATCAGATTCGTGCCGCACTGGCCGCTCAGAATGTCGAGATCCCCGGCGGCAGGGTGGACCAGGGCAACCGGGAGTTATCGCTCCGGACTCTCGGCCGTGTCGAACATCCGAAGGATTTCGAACGGATCATCGTCGGAAACATCGGTGGATCGCCGGTCCGCATTTCGGATATCGGCTACGTGGTGGATGGAGTGGAAGAACCCCGCTCCCTTGCGCGCCTGAACGGGACGTCGGCGGTGGTGTTGGAGGTTCGCAAGCAGGCCGGGACGAATACGGTTGAGGTTATCAATAACATAAAGGAGCGCATCGCCGAGCTTAAGAGCACTCTGCCGCCCGATTTCGAGATCACGTACACGCGTGACACTTCGACATTTATCGAAGGATCGTTCCACGCCGTGCAGGAACACCTGCTGCTCGGCGGTTTTCTTGCCGCGATCATCGTGCTGGTGTTTATCCGGAGCTGGCGGTCGACGCTGATCGCCGCGGTGGCGATTCCCACCTCCATCATCTCGACCTACAGCCTGATGAGCTGGATGGGTTTTTCGCTGAACCAGATCACCATGCTTGCGCTGACGCTGATGGTCGGCATCGTCATCGACGACGCCATCGTCGTGCTCGAGAATATCTTCCGGTTCATGGAGGAGAAGGGTCTGCCTCCGGTGGAAGCAGCCATCCAGGGAACCCGAGACATCGGAATGGCCGTAATGGCCACCACCCTCAGCCTGGTGATCATCTTCCTGCCCGTGGCGCTGATGGGCGGCATCGTCGGACGCTTCATGTCCAGCTTCGGCTACACGGCGGCGTTCGCCATCATGGTTTCGCTGCTGGTCAGCTTCACGCTGACTCCCATGCTTTGTGCGCGCTTCCTGAAGCCGCCGGAGAAAAAGGAGGGCGAGGGAGAGGTGCCGGGCAGCTCAACGAAAGACACGTGGGTCTTCCGTTACATGGCGTCGGGATACTGGAAGCTGCTGCACTGGTCGATGAACCACCGCAAGATTGTCGCTTTCGTGTCGTTGCTGGTGGTTGTCTCCACCGTGCCTTTGTTCATGGCGGTCGGCAAGGACTTTCTCCCTACCGATGACCAGAGCGAGTTCGAGGTCACGGTGCGCATGCCCGCGGGGTCGTCTTTGGCCGGGACGGAAGCGCTGATGCGGGAACTGGAAGCGGAGCTCAAGACATTGCCGGGCGTTCAGGATCTGCTCACCACCATCGGCGCGGACACACGCCGGCAGGTGGATCGCGGGTCGATCCTGGTGGAACTCCTGCCGATGGATGAGCGCACCCACAGCCAGCAGGAACTGATGTCGATGGCGCGGGAAAAATTGCGGAAGTTCCGCGAGCTGGTAATCGCCGTCCAATTGCCGAGCCTGATCCAAGGCGCCGGTCCCAACCAGGATTTCCAGTTCTTCATTCAAGGGCCGGATTTGGAGCAGATCGACAAATACGCCCAACAACTGAAGCAGCGGTTGGCGGAGGTACCTGGTGTGGCTGACCTTGACAGCTCGTATGAAGGCGGCAAGCCTGAGCTGCGCGTGAATATCAATCGCGACAAAGCGGCGGACCTCGACGTCAGTGTCTCTTCCGTCGCCACCGCCTTGCGCACTCTGGTGGGGGGCGACGAGCAGGTGACCACCTATCGCGAGGGCGACGACCGCTACGACGTTCAACTGCGCGTCCGCGAGGAGTTCCGGAATTCGCCGCGCGCGCTGGAGCGCCTCTATGTGCCGTCCGGGACGTTAGGCAATGTCCCCATCTCCAATGTGGCCAGCCTGAAAGAATCGATCGGCCCGACGCAGATCGAGCGTTATAACCGGCAGCGCCAGATCATGGTTTCCGCCAACGTCGTGGAAGGCCAGTCGCTCAGCAACGTGCTCCAGATTGTAGACCGGACCGTCGCAGACATGAATCTGCCGGCCGAGTATCGCACCGGTTTGCTGGGTCAGAGCAAGGAGTTCGGACGCGCTTTCACCAACTACGTCATCGCGTTTCTGCTATCGATTCTGCTGATGTACATGGTGTTGGCCGCCCAGTTCGAAAGCTTCATCGACCCGGTTACGATTCTGATCAGCCTGCCGTTGTCGGTGCCTTTCGCGCTGCTGTCGCTGTTTCTCGCGCGGGAGAACTTCTCCATCATCTACAGCTCGGTTGGCATCCTGGTGCTTTTTGGAATCGTGAAGAAGAACTCGATTCTACAGATCGATCACATTAAAAAGCTGCGCGCTGAGGGGTTGCCGCGGCTGGAAGCGATCGTTCGGGGGTGCGAAGACCGGCTGCGGCCCATCATCATGACCACGGCTTCGCTGGTGGCCGGCATGTTGCCGCTTGCGCTTGGCACGGGACCAGGTTCCGGATCCCGAAGGACAGTGGCCATCGTCGTAATAGGCGGCCAGAGCCTTGCCTTGCTATTGACATTGATCGTTACGCCGGTTGCGTATTCGGTCTTTGACGATGTGGCGCGGTCGTCCGTTTGGGCGAGAATCGCGACATTTCTGGACCGCGGCCGGTTGAGTCTTCGCCGTGCGTGGGCCGGCGTCACTGGAGTGGTGCGTTAACTTATGCGTTTTTTGGTTCTCTCGATATGCTTTTCCTGGCCGCTGTTGGCGCAGACGGCTGCCGGAACGTTTCTTCCCTCGACGGCTGCGGCGCCGGCCTCCCCGGCCGGATCGTCCGCGGCCGTCCCTCTTTTTTCACAGGCTCCAGCTCCATCGGATGATCTGGCAATGCCGCCCAGAGTGGGGGTCGGCGTGACCAAAACACGTCTCACGCTCGCCGAAGCCACCGAGATGGCACTGCGGAACAACCTCGAGATCGAAATCGAAAAAACGAATACGGCAAACGCGATGCAGGCCATAAAGACTGCGCGGGGAGCATTCGATCCCGTATTTCGTTTCGAGCCGGGCTATGAGAACCGTAACACTCCGGCCTCCTCCGTCTTGCAGGGAGTTGGGGGAAACCTCTCCGAAAGCTTCGCCACGCAGAATTTCTATTTCCGGCAGAAGACGCCGTGGTACGGTTCTTCGTTCCATATCGACTTTGAAAACTCGCGCCAAGCCACCAGCAATACGTTCGCTACTCTGAATCCGCTGCGTACATCGCGCTTCCTGGCAGGCGTCAGTTTCCCGCTTTTGAGGAACAGGGACACGGACGCGGAACGGGCCGAGATACGCATTCGGAGCCGGCAGGCGGATATTTCGGACGTGGATTTCGAACTTCGGGTGATTGATGTGGTTGCCCGTGTGGAGCAGGCCTACTGGGACCTGGTGGCGGCCCGGCAGGACGTTCAGGTGAAGGCCGATGGTGTGGAGTGGGCTCGCGAGCAGTTGGCGCGCAACAAACGCATGATCGACGCCGGTACCCTCGCGCCGGTGGAACTCGCCGCATCCGAAGCGGAGCTACAGCGCCGAATCGATACGTGGCTCACTTCCGTCGGTGTGGTGACGGAAGTCGAGAATCATTTGAAATCGCTGCTTGCGCCTGGCCGCGACTCACCGCTCTGGGGTGATCAGATCGTGCCCTCCGACGTCAACCTGATGGCACCTCCAACCGATGAGTTGCAGGAGGCGGTAGCCCGCGCTCTCAAGCAAAGGCCGGAGTTGCGCCAGGTAGGCCTTAGACTCGATGCGAACGAGGTACAGAAAGAGCTGAATGCCAACCAGGCCAAGCCGCAAGTGAATCTGGTAGCCAATTATTGGAGTTCCGGCCTGGGAGGCTCGATCCGCCCGGGAGAGAATCCGTTCAGCGCATCGAATACAGTTCTGTATCAGCGATTGAATCAGCTTTCGAGCATCGCCGGCCTTGCGCCGATTGATGCCCCCGCATTCGACGACCTTCCGCAGAATCTCGTCGGCGGATATGGAACGGCCTTCGACAACCTGTTCGCCGGCAGGTATCAATCGGTGCAAGTGGGTATAGCGTTCGACCTAAACCTGCGCAACCGGACAGCCGAGGCCAATCTGGCGCAGAGTACGATTGCCGAACGGCGGTTGAAGCTGGAGCGATCCCGCATGGAACAACTCATCCAGGCGCAGGTGAGGAATTCGCTGCAGGCTTTGGAAACGGCCAGGCAGCGTATCACGGCCGCGGAGGCGAGCGAACGTGCCGCTCGTGAAAAGCTGGAGAGCGAAACCCGGCTGTTTCAGAGTGGAGAATCGACAAACTTCCTGGTTCTGACACGCCAGAACGAATATCTTGATTCACGTGGCCGCGCGGTTGTTGCGCGGCTTGAATTCAACCGCGCTGTATCGCGGCTGGAACAGGCTACAGGGAGCACGCTCCAAACGCATAAAATAAGCGTTCCGTAGCTACCGACGGTGCCCGTGATAGAAATCATTGGTGTTTTCGCCCTTGATAATGAGAGGATCTGACATGAAACTCAATGCGGCAATCGCTTTCCTGAGCGTTGCGCTACTGCTGCCGACTTGCCGGTTGTACGCCCAGGATAAATCTTTATCGAGAGCCGAGATCGAACAGATCGTTCGCGAATACATCATGCGGCATCCGGAGGTGCTCATCGATTCCGTGCGCGCCCATCAGGAGCGCGAACGGACCGCCGCACAGCAGAAGTCGCGCGAAGCGGTAATCGCGAAGCGCCGCGAGTTATTCGAAGATGACACGTCGCCGGTGGCCGGGAAGCCCGGCGCTGGAGTTGCCATTGTGCAGTTCTTCGACTATAACTGCGGCTACTGCCGCCGGGTTGCACCGACCCTGACGAAACTGCTCGAGCAAAAGCAGGAAGTGCACCTTATCTTCAAGGAACTTCCGATTCTCGGGCCGGAGTCGCACATCGCGGCGCGGGCGGCGCTGGCGGCCGGCAAGCAAGGCTCCTACGTTCCGTTTCACCAGGCCGTGATGGGTCTCAAATCACCGGCCACAATGGCGGCTATCGAAGAAACCGGCCGTAAGCTGGGCCTGGATATGGACCGTCTGAAAGCCGACAT
Source organism: Bryobacteraceae bacterium (assembly GCA_035714225.1). Lineage (GTDB taxonomy): Bacteria > Acidobacteriota > Terriglobia > Bryobacterales > Bryobacteraceae > CAADGY01. The sequence goes on from DASTMK010000587.1 coordinate 5,262, forward strand.
GAACTCCGCGGAGGTCCAGGCGATTCTGGTGCAAAACCAGCGGCTTGCCAGCGCGATCGGCGTCGAGTCGACCCCGAGCTTTGTAATCGGAAACGAAGTGGTGCCCGGTGCAATGGATCTGCCTGCTTTTCAGGCGCTGATCGCCAAAGCCGCAAAAGAGAAAACCGCTACTCCAGCGGCGCCTTTGAACCCTAAGCCCGCGAATCCGTAGGCGCGGAATTATGGTTGCAACTCTTCTTCCAGCCAGTGCCGGGCAAAGTTCCAATCCCGCGCCACGGTCGCCGGACCACATCCGAGCCTTTGCGCAATCTCGTCGCCGGTGAGGCCTTCGAAAACTTTCAGTTCGACTACTGCTCTGAGCCGTGGGCTAACCGCTGCCAATCGAGAGAGCGCCGCGTCGATCTCCGCCAGTGCTTCGCTACCCGTTCTGTCCGATTCCGCAATACCTTCGAGAGGCACTTTCTCAACCTGCCGGTAAAGGGGGCGGGAGTGATGGATCAGTAAGCGCTTCATGAGATGAGCCGCCAGCCGGAGAAAGTCTTCCTTCTCCCCAGCTTTGTCTTGCCCGGGCTTCAGAGCCCGGATCCTGATGAGTTCCAGATAAAGCTCGTTGACGAGCACAGTGGGCTGCCAGGTATGATCGGCGCGCTCGCGCCGCATCTGCCACGCGGCGATCCTTCGAAGCTCC
>DASTMK010000588.1:0-7413 GCA_035714225.1 Bryobacteraceae bacterium
ACGGCGGGATTACATCATGAAGTTGTTGTCGAAGGTGTCGGAAGAAGATAGAACGCTGATTTTGTTGAAGGAATTGGAAGGACATTCGGTAGAAGAGTTGGCCCAGATGATGGGAATGAACGAAAATACGATCAAGGTCAAGCTCTTCCGGGCGAGGCAGAAGCTGGTGAAGGCGGCGCAGCGGTTATCGCGTACGCCTGGCACGGCTTTGGCCTGATAACGGGATCTAACGTCTTTAAGAACACTGTTCCACCAGATAGCCGGGCGTCAGACCCGCGATGGTGACGGACAGGGTGGTGTGAAGAATCTTTGAGGGAAGAATATGCATAGGCCTGCTGAAGAAGGTCTCGAGGGATACCTCGAAGGGACCATCGATACGAGGCTGAGGCGGGAGTTCGAACGGCATCTTGACGCTTGCGATCAATGTCGGGCTACAGTGCGAAGCATGAGGGATCAGCGACATCTGATTTCTCAATTGCGCGCAGAGGAGCCAATTGAACCCGCTCCGGGTTTCTACGCACGTGTAATAGAGCGTATTGAGTCACAACGCTACGGATCCGTGTGGTCGTTATTTCTGGACCCGGCGTTTGGCCGCCGCCTCTTTTATGCGTCCGTCACACTTCTTGTGTTGCTCGGGACTTACCTGGTTTCGACCGAGCCCGTAGGGCCCGTCGGCCCAAGGCCGGAGTCCATGTTTGTCGCCGTCGAACGCCAGTCCCCGCCGAGTACGGAAATACAGCGCGAGCGGGATACAATCTTGGTAAATCTGGCCACGTACCCGGATTAGTGTATCCATGTTCGATGACACTCGAGCTTCCTGGCAAAATCCCCGTATCCTGTCCACTCTCCTCCTGGTATTTCTCTGCGGCGCTGCGGTTGGCGTGCTGGCCATGAGATCCGGGGCACACGACACGCTGCATCGGTCCGCCGATCCAGGGGAAGCGCACGAGTCGTCCGGACGGGACGCCATGCTGGAGCGCTTCAAGAAAGAATTAAATCTCCGCCCTGACCAGGCGGAACAGATGGAGCTGGTGCTGGACGATTTCTGGAAGTATTACCAGACATTGCAAGCTCAGATGGATGAAGTGCGAGCGACTGGAAAAGACCGGATTCTACGCATTCTGGATGAAGATCAGCGGAAACGGTTCGATCAGATGGTCAGCGATCTCCAGACCCGTCAGATCCGTTGAACATTGCAGTGACCATCCGGAAGCCCGGAGGTTATCCCTCCGGGCTTCCTCTATAAGACCGGTTAGCGGCCGCGGCCGCCGGAAGATTGCCGGGGAGCCGCACTCTCAGAGGTCCTTACGCTCGGCGCAGGAGCGGCTGCCGGAGCAGAGCCGCCGCTGGGAGCCGACGGATAGCTACCCGAAATGCGAGGAGCCGTCCTGTAGCCGACATTGGAGTTGTACCGCGGCTCGTACGTCCCTCCACCCCCTTGCTGAGGCGCGCGCCATACCCGAGGTTCGTAAACCTGATAAACCTGGCGCGGGCTCCAGAACTGATATCCGAAGGGGCTGTAGAAGGAGCTGCGGTAAGGCACATAAGTCAGCATGCCAAAGTACGGATTCCACAGCCATCCGCTGGAACGCCAGTCATAGGACGACCGGCGGACGGAGTTGGCCGCGGAAACATTTGCCATCGCAAGGTATCCGGCGCGCCTTTGAGCCCACCTGTGGAGAGCGTCGCCGTCTTCGTCGTCAAACTTGGCAGGTTCCGCCGCGGAATCCGACAGAGCAAGCTCGCGTCCATCTTTTACTTTGACGGTGTCGATCTCGCCGGATCTGCCGACCCGTGCCTCGCCGTCATACACCTTCAGCGTGGCAGGCTGTGCATCCAACCGGAACAATCCGCGTTTGGCGATCTCGATGGTGCGATCGCTCGCAGCCACCGCGATATTATTGCCTTCCAGCAATTCCACGCATTCGATGAGAATGGAACCCTGAACCAGCTCAATCCTGGTATCGATTAAGCGGCTGGAAAGCATCTTGATTGCGCTGTCTTCGCCGAGGCGGAGAAAAACTCCCGGAGTGAGAAGCACTTCGGCTCTACCCTCGCCGGTGCGCAATACAGCGCCTTCTTCGATCTCCGGAAACTTTCCAAACTTCGGCTCCACGGGTTTTTCCGCCAGGAACACTTCCCCTTCAATGTAGTGGACCAACCCGGAATGAGCCGAGATTACGGATTGGGCGTAACCGATCGCTGCCGTACAGGCCAGTGCTGCAAAGATTGCTGGCACTCTGCGGGTCATCACGCCTCCTTGATAGCTATCCTGTCCCTATTAGGGACGCCTGTCAACCGCGTTTCGTTGCAAACCAGACACCACCAGTGTAAAACAAGCTATCTCAGGGGGATCAGGACCGTATTGCTCGTCGCGCCGTTGACCCGGACGGAAACCGGCAGGTCGGCCTCCGGCGTCTCCGGCATCCGGAATTTGACCATACTAATCCCAACCTGTCCCGGGGCAACTCCCGCCCACTCAGCCGGAATAACCTGATCTCCGAAGAGAATATCCACTCGATCCACGAGTTCGACCGGCGGGTGCTCTGGTGCGGCAAAACCATCGAGAATCGGGCGGTCTCCCGGTCCGAATCCGGTACCGAGGATTGTCACCAACTCAGCGGGACGGGCCGGTTGGGCGGCATCGACGGAGGAGCCGTCTTCCCGGTAGGCTACCGCCAGCGGCCGGTCCTCGGTGCCTGTCGAGAACAAGCCTGGAGCGTTCCGGGCGACCAATACCGTAGCCTTCACAGCTTCCTGTCCCTCGCGCTCGATCACAACCTCGTACTCGCCGGGTTCGAGATCGGATGGAAGCTGTGCGTTGATCTGTTCAGGCGACACGAACAGGAGTGGAAACATCCGGTGAGCGATCCGCACGATCACCCCACCCAATAGTTGCGGCAAAGGAGGCGCTTCGCTCGCTACGGAAGAACGCGCCAGATCTGAGCCGAAGATCGAGATGAGAGATCCGGACGCTACGGCGGCGCCGGGGCTTCCTCCGGCAGCGTTGAAAATCTCCGCAACAGGCCCCTGGTAGATGGCTTCAAGACGCGCCGCGATCTGGACGGGGCCGTTCAACCTGATCTGTGCAATCGGGTAAGTGCCAGCCGCATCGCCTTCCCAACGCCGGAACCGGTATCCTTTATTCGGCTGAACCGTTGCGGTGACTTCGGCCCCCGATGGGTAGAACAGATCTGCCGAAGCGGGGCTGAGGGCAATTGTCGCGCCGTTTTCGGGATCTACCAATATCTGCAGCCGGAAATGGCTTTGGTAATGAGCCGTGATGGTGCGGGCGGCGTTCTCGACGGTGATGGTCCGTTCCTGCCCTCCGCCGTCCGACCAGCCGGAAAACTCCAGACGCTCGTCCGAATTCAGGAGTTTAGATTGTGGCGCCGAAACTGAAACCGCTGTACCGTTTGGCCGGTCGAGCACACAGGGGGTGCCGCACTCCTGCCCGTCGATGCGTAGCCGTACTCCGGCTGGAGAGCTCGTCAACACAGTCCTGCCAAGCAGTTCGTATTCCGCCGTCAGGCGTACACCCATTTCGAGCGCCGCCCCTTCCACTTTCAACTCCTGCGACGCCGGACCACCGTTCGACCACCGTTTAAAAACGTATTTCCGTCCCGAGGAATCCGTCTGCTCCGGGGGTGCCGTAAACCTGTGGGTGGAACCCACACCCCAGATGAAGTTCGATGCAGCCATGTCGCGCCCGTCGATGTTCAGTTTCAGGCCCGAAGGGCTGGTGAGCAGCGCAATACGGACACCGGGAACGAATTTTGCCCGGATGGTGACTGGCAGGTTGACGTCTTTCACCGTGTAGACGGTATTCTGTCCACCGCCGATGTCCCATTCTTCGAACACCCAGTAATCACCGGTCTCCTTGTGACTCTGGAAGGGCGGCGCCGAAAGAACATGCTGTGTCCCGTCCGCAAAATCGTAGTCGCCGACACACAGCGACCGGACACTCAACGGAGCTGCCGGAGGCAGCGCCTGCGTGACGGTGCAAGGCTCGGAGGCGGGCGTACTGGTTTGCGTCCGGTCGATGATGACATCGAGACCGGGAGGCGAAGTGCGAAACGCCACGCGTTTAGCCGGTTCAAAACGGGGAATTAAGGTAACTTGTCCCTTCAGCGGGAAGCTGCTCAGGTAGGCGCCGCTGGCGCCGTACCAGCCCCGAAAGACAAAGCCCGGGTAGGGAAAGGCGTTTATGGGAATGTCCCCTTCCTCACCCCAGATGTCGGCATTGGTCCAGAAACAGGCGTCGCCAATCCACACGACACCCGTTCTCAATACACCCGGCGCCGCGTCGCCGGGAGCTCCGCATTGGGGTTGGGGGGAAACCGGTCCGTCGAAGAAACGGAGACGGATCAGGTGGTGAACGGCATACACTACCTGGAGGGAAGGAACGGCCGGGTCGGCTGTCACCGTCTGCACTGGAGCGCTATATGGCACCAGGTTGTTCGAGGCGTCCCTCCATTCTTTAAGAACATACCGGGTTCCGGCGAAAGGGCTTCTGGTCTCGACCGCTTCTATTATGTGCTTGCTGCCCTTGGGCCAGAGAAACGTCGCTCCGCCCACATAATCCCGCCCGTCCACACGGAAAGGCGCGTTAGGCGGCTCCGTATACACCCGGAAGCTGGTAATCGCCTCCTGCGCCTCCAGGCCCTCGGGGAGGACCAGCGGCACACATAGAACAAACAGGAACGGCAGAAACCGGCTTCGTGCCCTCATTCGCTCTCCTTCTTGAGACAAGGGCCAAGACGAGGCCCGCACGACTAACTAATCGGCGGTCCCGTTCATCAGCTTTAGGCGGCGTTGCGAATGGCGGCTTTGGCGTTGGAATGCCGGTAATTCAGTTTGGGTTGAAGCTCTATCTCACTTGAACAACCGGTACGGCTCCAGCCGGCAGACCGGTCGAGAGAACCCCTTCCCGGCTGGCGCGCGCCCGTCGATTTCTCACCATGTACTGGCGGTCCGGCGCAGCATCCAGAAGGATCAGACGGCCCGGCGTCTTTACTTTCAAGTGGATTTCTTCGAGTGGTTTCGCTTCGCCTGCGAATACCACCACGGTACTTCCCACCCGCGCGGCGTAAGCGCCCGCGCCGGTATCCACAACTTCTACCGCCGGTAAAGCGTCGCCGTAGGACTCGATCCGTGGCAGCAGGACGTTCAGGAAACGATGGCTGGTTCCCGGCGTCGAAGGTTCCACTTCCGTCCGCCAGAGTCCCAGTTGTGCGGTGGGCCGCGGTTGGAGAGGGTCGCCCCCTTCCAGGTTCACGCCATCGAACCCATCGGACGGATCGCCGTCTTCTTCGACGTAGCAGTTGTAGTTCGGCCCGCCGACCTTCAGCGTACGCGCTCGAGCGGGCAACAACACGCGGTGACTCAAAATGCCGCGCTGATGCGAAGACAGCAGTTCGCGGTCGGCCGTTTCCAATATGCCGTCTTCGACGTTGTTTCCCGACAGCAGCCTTTCCGATTCCGTCCGCGGTTTGGAGAGATGGTGCAACAGAAACTTCGGCAGATACTCGGGCCTCGTCGTCTCCACGCGATCGTAGACCACGAAAGCCTCCTCCGGACGAAGATAAAGGAACTGCCGCGTTACCAGGGAAACCTTGGCCGTGTTGCCCGGCTCCGCCCATCGGGTCGAGTTGTATGCCGCCGTGATATCGGCGGCAATGTAGTCGAACTGTCCTGGTACACTCTCAAACGCGGTGATATCCGCACGCTCGAGATGCGGCCCCGAACTCAACATTCGCTTGAAATGGTCCAGACTGACACAGTCGAATCCCGTCGGCCGGATCACCCGCTGGCCGCCGGAGAGCGATGTCCACACGGGGTCTTTCTGGTTTTGGAGTGCCGCGGCGGTCTCGCCGGGAGCGAGGACCAGCAGGCTATTGGCTGAAACGGTCTGGATCGCGTAGCCCAGCCGGTGCCGCCCGTAATACCCGCCACCCGGACCATACAGGCCGGTTTGCGGCGCGAGCAGGCCGCCGCGCTGAATGCTGAAGTGCCCGGTATCGTAGTGATCGTGGTGTGCGAGCAGGTCGCCTGCCTTGAACGTGGCATAGAGTTCATCCGGATTACCCCACTCTCCGCGAAAGAACGCCACACCCATCGACTCGCGGCCGAACAACTTCGCCCGCGGCATGTGCCTGCGCATCCACAGCTCGGGCTTTGCCGGATCATAGCCGCTCCTGGGCCGCGCCGAAGGGTCATAAGACAACGCGACGTACCAATACAGCGGCCTCCTTCCATACGGCGACGGAGACTGGTTGCGGAAATAATCGCCGCCGGCCATCACAAGAGGATCGCGCGATAGTTTGGCAAAGTAGTCCACCGTCACTTCCCACCAGCCGGTTTCGCCCAGGCGCAATGAGCCCGCGGAATCGCCGTACGGCTCAAACATCCCGTTCGGAGCATACTGGTACACCGACCACAGCCCGATCTTCCGCATTGCCTCGCGAATCGAAATCCCATCGACCCGCTCCAGGCCGAGCGCCGTTAAAACGCAATCGGCGGTCACCGCATAGGGCCCGGCGCGATTGTAAATCCAGTAGCTCGCTCCTTCCGGCCAGCCCTCCGAAAAGTCGATGGCGTGCAGAGCGATTGCATAGTGTTTCAGCGCGCGCCGGAGGTTCAAAGCCTGCCCGGGAAGATCGCCGACCGCGAGCGCTCCGACCATGGCGTTATTGGCCGCCTGGTTGCGGCCGTGCCAAAGCGCCATCGAGGCTTGATCGAGTCCGGCCAGTTCCGTCTCGAGCCGTTCGATGATGCGCGCGGCCGCCTTTTCGCGCTTCTCCGGAGTGAGTGCGGGGTGATGGTACAACCAGTCATAGGCAAGCCCGAAAGACCAGATGTTGGAATAACCACCTCCGCCGCTGCGGCTGATCGGGTTCTCGAGCAACGCGTGAACGGCTGCCTCGGCATACCGGTCTTCGCCTGTCACCACCCACGATGCAGCCAGCATCGCCGGCTGTTGTTTCGGCAACTCCTGCGCCAGCGCCTTATCGAAAATCGAACGGAAGGTGCGATCCGAGCGATACAATTTCCGCACTTCTTCGAAACTGCGGCCGAAACCCCGGTCGCGAACGGGGCGAAACACCAGCCGTGGACGATCCGGATAGAGCCGCAACTCAGGCTCTGTGCCGCCAGCCTGTCCCGCAGCCGCCGGCGCGGCGGCGATTGCGGACAGCGCGCCAAGCAGCAAAAAGCACAGGGCATGTTTACGCATGTGGTCCTATGGGGGAATCAGGACAAGCGGCCGCCGTCACGCCACATCCTCTACGCCGACTACAATCCGCTTTCCGAGGACCTCGAGCGCAGCCTGCAATTTCTTGGTTTTCGTGTCGTGGTCCGGGTCTAACATGCGCCGCACAACCGTTTCACCCACGCCCAGGCGCCGGGCCAACT